>JASHOM010000156.1 GCA_030041115.1 Vulcanimicrobiota bacterium
GGTGCCGAGACCGTCACGCTGGGCGGCTATACGGACGAGAGCCAAAACGCGCTGGGCGGCGTGGTGAACGAGGTGCCGCTGGTAGGAACCTATCCGGCCAAGACCACCTTCGAAGCCGGCGACGGCATCGGTGCGCAGCTCGGCGAGGTGAAGTTCAGCGAGCAGGGCGCGACGCCCGATCTCAAATGGCGCTACGCGCTCTCGTCCACCACCGGCAGCGAGTATTTCGCCTACGGCGACGGGCACACGTTCTATCCGGCCGAGCAAGGCACGTACGGATTGGGATTTCAAACGCGGGCCCAATACGCGATCGCCGGAAACCTTCACTACGCCGCGACGCCGCACGACGATCTCTCGGCGAGCTTTCTCACCGGCGCGGCCGCCTATCAGCAGTACGACTCGCCGTACGTGGGCTTGCAGTGGTCGACGTTCAGCGCCCCGGGCGTGCCCTTTCCGGGGCAACCGTCCAATCCGAATCAGCAGGTGGATACGCCTTCGATAGCGCGCGGAACCTACAGCGTCGAAAAGCTCCAGTGGATCCACGACTGGCAGCACTCGCTGGGGCGCTTCCAAATCTTTCAATCGCAGATCGGCGCGGTCGCGAACGGCCCCGAATGGGACGATCTCTCCTTTCCCGACGGCATCATCTCGCTCTACTCGACGCAGTACCAGCGCGAGGACGGATTCGGCTACGATTACGAGGACCAAGCCGGCGACGATCACGACATTCGAGCCGGCGCCCAATACGACGTCAACACCAGCAGCATTTACCAAATCGTTCCGACCGTGCCGCAGACCATTACGGCCGCGCCGCGCCTCAATCAGTACCTCGTTTACCTAAGCGATACGTGGAGCATGACGCCGCATTTGTCGGCGATGGGTTCGTTGCGCTACGTCGGCCAGCATTCGCAAACCAGCACCGACCCGCCGGTGATTTACGGCGACGGCGCGATCGATCCGCATCTTGCACTGGCGTATACGTTTGCCGGGCTCAACGGCTTTCGCGCCAACTTCGATCACACGTCCACGCCGCCGCTGCCGCTCGAGGTGCAACGGACGTGCGCGCCGGCCAGCGACTGCAGCGACGACTCGGGTCCGAACGCGGGCGGGACGGTACCGAGCCTTCCTCTCGCTCCGGAGACCGCCGACGTCTACGCGCTCTCCTACGAGCACGGCGGTCCGATCCAAGTGCGGCTCACCTACTTCGCGCAGTTCGAGAAGAACGTCATCGACGTGCTGCCGGAAAACTACCGCGACAGCGCCAACGCCGGCGAGAATCCCGATGCCATCGGCGTGCCGACGAACGCCGGACAGCTTCGCTCGCACGGCGTCGAGTTCTGGGCCGGCGGAGGCGGATTCACGCTCGATGCCAACTACAATCGCACGTTTTCGTCGAGCATCTATCAGTTTGCGTTCAACGATCTCAACGCACCGGCGATTCTCGCCGGCCATCTATTCCCGGCGAATTACATTCCGAACTTCACGGCAACGGCCTCCTACGAGTTCGATTTCAACCACCGGCGGCTACGCGCGACGCCGATGCTCTCATACGAGAGCGGCTATCCGTACGGTAACGGCACCATGGTCTGGGAGATGGTCAACGGCGTGCCGACGGAAGTGCCCAACGACAACTACGTCAACCCCGGTTACAACTATTACTTCTTGAAGAATCCGTCGCTTCCGTACAATGCGAAAACGAATCCGTACATCGCGACGCTGGGGACGAGCGAAGGGGCCGACCCGAACACGCTGCATACGCCGCCGCAGACGCTGACTTCGCTGCATTTCGAGTACGACCTCACCCCGCACGTAACCGTGATATTCGACGCGGTCAATCTTTTCGGCGTCGACACGCCGACCCAACTGCAAGGAAATCCTTACCTGATCGGACCGCCGGGCTACGCAGGCGGCGATCCGTACTACGAGCGGGCCTACGGCTCGGAGTATTGCAAGCATTGCCTCTACACGCTCGGCAACGGCATCCCGACCAATAACGGCTACGCCCCGGCCGTGCCGTGGAATTACGGCAGCGCCGGCTACGTGCCCGAAGCGTATCCGATGGCGCGGACTGCCCTCATCCGCCTACGCTATCGACTGTAGCGGCGAAGGCTGCGGCAACGGCGTAAGGTGCGACCCCCACTGCGTCGAAGTTCTTTCGAAGGAGGAACGATGATGAAGCGGTTTGCACTCGCGTGCCTGGCGATCGTGGCGTCGGTGGCGCCGCCGGCCGGCGTTCGCGCCGTCACCAACGAGAGCGTCGCCCATAACGTGCCGTACGTGATCGGATTCCACCCGATGCACTCGTCGCAAGCGCCATATCTTGGCCGGCTACACCTGAACTTCAATCACGGAATCGTCAGCGGTACCTATACCGATCTGTCCACGAAACCGGGCAGTCCGTTCGCAAACGCTCACAACATTCCGGTAACCGGAAACATCAGCGGCTCGCAGATCATGCTCGACATCCGGCACGTGACGTTTCGCGGAACGGTCGAGGGCGACAAGATGCAAGGCAGTGCGACCATTCGGGGCGGCATCTACGTTTTTGCCGCGCAAAAAGGAACGCCCGGCAGCGGGCGCTGAGGCGACTCCTCGAGATCAGAACGCGCTCTCGGCGCCGCCGGCGAGATCGTATTCCTGAAAGTACGTTTGTTCGTTTCGATAATCCAGGACGATGCGGTACTTGTCGAGCGCGTTGAACCCGAGAAGGCCGTCGTCATAAAGATCCTGGCCGCGACCGCCGGCAACGACCGCGGCAAGCAGCGGGGCGAGCGAGAGGCTCCCGATGGACGCAATCGGCACCACGTAACGAGTCGCGTCGAGCGGTTCGCCGCCGATGAATTCCAGTTGCTCGGAACCGAGCTCGTGAACCGACGCCGCGATGCGCTCGTAGACGTCCTCGTTGATGGTCGTTAACGGCGAACCCAAATCGAGCAGCAGCGTGGCCGGCTGGTTTTCGAGGCGTGAGCGAATCGTCGGTACGCACGAGTCCAAGGGCGTCGCTATCCTCGTCCAACGGCGGTTACCTACCGGCAAAACGCTTCCGACGACGACCGTTTGACTGCGAAAGTCGATGCCCAACGGTCGGCTTGCGATGAAGTCACATCCGAGCAGGCCAACGACGTGGACGCCTTGTTGAACGTAATCGTGATTGACGACGCTCACCGCTAGGTTCGTGGCATAGACCGGGCCGATGTCGAGGCGCGGAATGACCGCAGCGGAGCGTTCAAAAGTGCCGCCTTTGGTTGCGATCGATGTCGCGAACTCATGGCCGCCCAGCCGTTGCACTAGTGTGCGGTCGAGCGTGACGCTCGGCGCGCCTGAGTCGAGCGCGAACCAGTAGGGCTGGCCTGCGATGTCCACTCGAATGAGAATGCCGGAAGCGCCGAAGAGCGAGTTGAGCGTTGCCGGAAGGCGGGCTTGGGGAACGAACGGCGTTCGAGAAAGGGGGATTGCAAGGAGCCGTGGATCGGCCAGGCGCTCGTGCCGGAGCAAAACCGTTTCGGACGTCTCGCGCGAGAAACTGTTCGAGCGATCGATTCGAGTGGGCACCGGCTTCCCGCAAACGGGGATGTACCGCGAAAACCGCTCGACTCGGACGGCTCGGTCGTAATCTTGCGTTTCGACTTTGCGCAAGAGGAAGGAACCCGGGTCGAAATACAAGCGTTGAGCGATTCGAGGATTCGGGTTCAGTTCGAGCACGTACCGGTGGGGAACCGCGGTCGTGATTCCGAGCATCCTGGCACGCACATCCGGTCCTCGCGCGGCTGCGCGCAATACTCTATCGAACGGCGTGGGAAGCGGCGAGTCAGGCACCACGAGCCCGTTTCCGGTCTGGAGCCAAGAACGGTCCGAGATCCGCCCCCGCTCGCCGCGCAACCCACGAATCGTGGCGACCGTGCGAAAGTCGGGCGTTTTCCCCCTTCCGCGCGACTCGTAAAAGTCGTAAACGCTCACGTCACCCTCGCTGGTCGTCGTCCGGTATTGAAAATAGTAGATCCCGGAGGTCAGGCATTTGCTGTCCGAGCTTCGATAGCGTTCCAGCAACTGTCGTGGCGTAAGGCTCGTCGCCGAGAACTGCGGCGGGGGCGAACAGGCGGCTAACGTCGCCGAGAGCACCGCCGCAACTCGACGGACGACTCGCTGCGGAATCACCGGCGGTACGTGCTGTCGCGGTCTTGCCGGTACGGCGCGCGGCTCCCACGGCGGGGCCGTCGGGTACGATCCGATTGAGGCCTCCTCAGAGCGAACGCCGCAATCCACGGCGGGGTATGCGTCTTGCCCTGGCTTCCTGCGTGGAGTTGTCGCAACGGGCACGCTTCTCCCTGCGCTCGCGCGCGGCGCGATGTTATGATGCGTGCAGACCGTGCTCTCAGCCGGAGGAAAACATGCACGCATATCGGCTTGCGTTCGGAGTCTGCTGCCTCGCTACGATGCTCGCGGCTTGTCTGCCCCTTCGACAGGCTCAGGATGGCGCGATGTCGTCCGGCGTCTTGCCCAACGTCAAATCCACGGCGCGCGCGCCGGGCGGAGATTCGTGGGTTCTTCCCGCGGCCAAAAAGGACGATCTGCTCTACATCTCCGATTTGGAGGCCCAGGCCGTCGACATCTACTCGTACAAAGGCCACCAACTCGTCGGATCGATCACCGGGTTTTTCAATCCCGAAGGTTTATGCGTCGACCAGGCCGGCGACGTGTACGTCACCAACGACACGAGCTACGGCGTGCACCAAATCAGCGAATATGCCCACGGCAGCACGACGCTGCTGCGCACGCTCAACGATCCCGACGGCAGGGTAAACGGCTGTTCGGTCGACCCGAAGACCGGCGACCTTGCGGTCGCGAACCTATGGGGCGCGAGCGACCACGAAGGCAACGTTGCGGTTTATAAGAACGCGAGCGGCACTCCAACGCCATACTCGAATCCAAACATCTACTACTATTATTTCTGCGGCTACGACGATCGCGGGAACCTCTTCGTCGACGGTGAGACCTACGGTAGCGTCTTCGGGCTCGGCGAGCTGACCAAGGGGGGCAACACGCTCGGCTTCGTCAGCATCGATCAAACGATCTACTTACCCGGCGGCGTCCAATGGGACGGCAAGTACCTCGCCGTCGGCGACCAGGTTGCGGTGAAGCACAACTTCACCAGCACGATCTACGACTTCGCGATCAGCGGCAGTGAAGGCACGACGGTCAACACGATGGTGCTCACCGGTTCGAATCAGGTGTCGCAGTTCTGGATTCCGTTCGTGGACACGCGTGGAAAGCACGGTGAGGGCAAACTCCTCA
The DNA here is from genome assembly GCA_030041115.1 of Vulcanimicrobiota bacterium. Classification (GTDB taxonomy): domain Bacteria; phylum Vulcanimicrobiota; class Vulcanimicrobiia; order Vulcanimicrobiales; family Vulcanimicrobiaceae; genus Cybelea. The sequence goes on from JASHOM010000156.1 coordinate 5,293, forward strand.
TCGGCCCCAATCAGGACGGCGGCGACACGCTCATCTGGGATTATCCCTCGGGCGGCAATCCGATTCAGACGATTTCCGGCGAAGACGACCCGATCGGCGCGACCGTCAGCCTCGCGAAGAAGAAGTAGCCGGCTGCCGGCCGAGCACGAGCTTCATCGCGGCGGCGACGGCATGACGCCGCCGCCCGCGAGTCCGGAATCGAAGAGGAAGAGCACCGTGTCATCTGAGCCTGTCGAAGGACGAAGGATGAGCTGCGCGCACGGCCGCGAATAAGGTTTGCCCGCTGCCTAGGCCGCGGAGCGGAAAGGAGCACCGCGATGAGAATTCGACCTGTTGCCCGTGCGCTTAGCATTTGCATCAGTGCCGCATTGCTAGCGGCGTGCGCTCGATCGGCGGCCGTGAACACGGTCCCGCCGCTGAATGCCGAGAGCAGAACGCTGCCGCAGCACAAGACGTTTTATTACGTCGACGGCGAGCAATGGTTCACCGTTCCGGCCGGAGTGAGGAAGCTGACGGTCATCGCCGTCGGCGCGCGCGGCGGTGGCTACGGCGATAACGGGGCCCTGGGAGGGCGCGTGTGGGCGCGCATTCCTGTTACGCCTGGACAGCGGCTGGCCGTGTTCGTGGGCGGCCCGGGTTCGCGGCCGAAGGGCGGGTTCAACGGAGGCGGCAGCGGCTCGGGCGAGGCTTCGTGCTGCAAGGGTTATGGTGGCGGAGGCGCTTCGGACGTACGCGCACGCGGAGATCTGCTTCGAGATCGCGTCGTTGTCGCAGGCGGCGGCGGCGGCGAGGAATCTTTGGGCTATCCGAGCTACGGCGGCCTCGGCGGTAAAGGCGGCGGCAGCATCGCCGGAGCCGGCGAGAACGGTTACACCGGCGGTTCGTGGGCCGGAGGATATGGCGGGCATGGCGGCCGGCAGGATCACGGCGGCGCGGGCGGACGCGGCGGCGGCTATAGCGGCAGCGGCTCGTATTACGGCGGCGAGGCCGGAGGCGACGGGACTCTCGGCCGCGGCGGTTACGGCGGAAAAGGCGGTGGCGGAGAGAGCTACGCCGGCGGTAACGGCGGTGGCGGCGGAGGCGGTTATTACGGAGGCGGTGGTGGCGGCGGCGGTGGCGGCTACGGCGGCGGTCCGGGCGGCGGCGGCGGCGGCGGATCGTCGTATATCGAGTCGAGCGCCTACGCATTCCACAGTTGGCGCGGATGGAAAATAAAAAGAGCCGGCGGCCTGATCGTGTTCGACTGGTGAGGCTCGCGTCGTGAAGTTCACGGGGCTCTGTGCTTGTTGTAGTCTCGCCGCAGCCTTATTTGCAGGGTGCGGTACGCTTCGACAAGCTCAAGGTGACGTGCAGCCGCCGATCGGCGCGGAGGCGTTGCCGGAAACCCATGCGCCGGGCATATATGCAAATCGCGGCGGAGCGTGGATGCTTCCCGCGGCGAAGCGGATCAAGGAGCTGCTCTACATCTCCGATCAGGTCACCGATCACGTATTCGTTTACGACTACAAGACGCGACGGCTGGTCGGAAGACTGAACGGGTTTTACAAACCGGCCGGTCAATGCGTGGATAGCCGGGGGGACGTTTGGATTACCGACTCAACGGCCGAGGCCGTGGTCGAGTACGCGCATGGAGCAGGGCGACGGACGAAGCGAATCCGGACTGCCGGCCTGGCCAATAGCTGTTCGGTCGATCCGACCAGCGGCGATCTCGCGGTGTCGGATTCCAGCACGCCGCGCCGAGGCAGCGAAATCGAGATCGTTGACTTTACCGGTAAGCGAAGAGCGTACTGGAGTACGTCCTGTCAAAGCATCGTGCAAGTCGGATACGATAACGAAGGCAACCTGTACGTGTCGTCATCCTCGGAAGCATCCTCCTCGTCCGTTTGCGAGCTTCCTCATGGGGGCACCGCTCTAACCCAGGTTCCGATCGATGGAACGATCAAGGTGCCGGGTGGCGTCATGTGGGATGGCGAATACATCGCATTCACAGACCGCCTGTATTCCTACGACTATTCGGCGATTTATCAAGCCGAGCCAAACGGGTCCGGGGGTTTGCACGTTGTCGGCGAGACGGTATTCGAAGGCGGTGGAAGCGGTGACTGCAAGTTCAGCGACCTGGTTCAGCCCTTTATCGTCGGCAGCCAAAACACGCCATCAAACGACGAACAAGGCAATGTCGTCGTGGGAAGCAACTACCAATGCGAATATCCTAGCGGAGGCTACGCATTCTCGTATTGGGCGTATCCGCGCGGCGGCAATCCCAAGCACACGCTGTTCGACAGCCCGCTCGATCCAACCGGCGAAGCCGTCAGCATCGCGACGTCATCGCGCTGACGCCACTTCAAAGTCCTTCGCCCTTGGACAAGCTCAGGATGACAGGGGGGAGAGGTTTAACGCGCGGTGCTTGCGGTAACGCCGCGCGCCTCGGAATAATCGTAGATTTGGAAGACGTAGGAGCCGCCGTGCGGATAGTTCCAGCCGAGAATGCCCTCTCCGGTGCCGGCGACGAGCTGGTTTGCGCGCCGGACCGATTTCGGCGCGCCGATGCGGCCCAGCCAGAAGGCCGTGCAGACTTCACCCGACTCCTCGGTCTCCATGTAACCTTCTTCCGACCCCTCGTAATTCTTGATCGTATACCACTCGAAGATCGTTACGCCGAAAAACTCGAAATCGACGACGTAGTATTCCCCGTCCCAGCGAACGTAGCCGGGATATTTGAAGTTCGCTCTTTGCGGCAACGTGACGGCTTTGAACGTGCGGCTTCCCCGCGCTAACATGGCGAAGCCGATGCGCGAGGATTGCGTGTCGCTGACGAGCAGATCGCCGGAAGCGTCGTAACTGCCGGAAACGTAGGTTGTGAATCCTTTGATCTTGTAGGTCTTCGGCGTTCCTTTCGCCGCGGTATAGATGGCGACGTTTCCGGGCGCGTATTCGCTGCGGCCGTATTCGTTGATGACGGCGAGATTGCCGGTCGCCGGATCGACGGCGCAATCGACGGGATAAGGACTGGGATCGATGAGCGTCTTCATCGGCTTGCTCGCGCCGTGCGCGAATTCGATGACGTCGGCGGCACCGTAGTTCGTTACGTAGACGTCGCCCGAGGCGTCGGTGCACGAACCGGCGGCCTCCGAAAAATAGCTGAGCTGCCCGACCTGATTGCTCGTGCCGTAGTCGAAGACGAGCACCGAACTGCCGTACGAGACGTAGAGCAGATTCTTGCCCCCGGCGTCGGGCGCGATCCAGGATGCCGCGGCGCTTGCGCCGAGCGGAGCCGACGGGAATGGCTGAGCGCATCCGGCCAGCGCAAGAACGCCGGCGAGCGCGGCGAGCCGGCGATTACGGGCTAATCGCGACGCCATAAAAGTTTCCGTTGTCGGGCGCGGGGATCGTCTTGACGGCTTTTCCGCCGGCGGGGTATCGCCAAAAGTACAGCGCGCGCACCGGACCGCCGCTGCCGGGGCCGACGCCGGCGATGATTTTGCCTTGAATCCAGAACTCGACGTTGAGGTAGTTCCCCCAGACGGGAGTCGTTCGCAGGTCCGCCGTTCCCGTGATGCGCGCGCTCGAGCCTTGCAGCGTCACGCGATCGACGCGAACCGGACCCTTCGCACCGCCGACTTGCGCGACGACGAGCGATCCCGAGTTCCATTGAAGGCTGCCGGGCGCGACCGACTTGTTGAAATACGCGTGCTCCAACGTGCTGCTGTTTTTGCGCAGCACGTTGACGTAGCCGGCATTGCCGTCGGCGTATAAGTTGCCTTTGTCGTCGTAGGCGCAGTAATAGTAGTATTTGATGCCGTCGTCGTAATAGTCCGTCGGCTTTTGCGATCCGTTCGGCCAGATCGCGATGTCGCCGCGACGTCCGATCGTGTAATCCACGTAGTTCGCCACGGCGAGGTTGCCGGTGGTCGGATCGACGGAACAGCCCGACGGATTGCCGTCGGAGATGGTATCTTTGATCGGCTGCGTCCCGCCGTGCGGATACTCGGTGTAGAAGGCTTGCCCGTTGGTGATCCAGCCGACGACCCACACGTTACCGCTCGTGTCGCTGCAGAGTCCCTCGTAAACCTCTTCGGTGTCTTCCTGCAGAAAGCCGACTTGCTTTCCCTGCGGATACGAATAGACGTAAACGCCCGGATTGTTGTAGATGCCTTGCTCCGAGACGTAGACGAGCTCGTCGCTCGCCGCTTCCGCGAGCATCCACGAGTGCTGCACGCCCGAACCTGCCGGCGTCATCGGGTCATCCCGAACGGAGCCGAAGGAAGCGCAGCCGGCGAGCGCGACCGCGGCGAGCAGGGCCGCCGGCGCGCGCTTATTCATGGACCTTTCCCAAGCTGACCGCCACCGCGACGGGGTCGTACAGATCCTTTGAGATCGAGGCGATTGCGTCGCCGCCGGCCGGATAGTTCCAGTAGTAAACGGACGAAGAGCCGAAGGAGTCGTAGACGCCGACGATCTGCGTACCCTGTTTGTTGGGATGAAGGTCGTAAATCCAAAACGGACCCGCTCCGTCAGCTTCGTCGAAATAGGTAGCACCGACGTAATAGCCCTGTCCGTCAGAGACCGTTTCGCGATAGACGCCGGCGTAGGCGACGTCGATGACGAAGTAGCGGCCGTCCCACTGGATTCCGTTTACGTCCTCCCACACCCACGACTTTTCCGGTCCGGGCAGCGTGACGTTCACGAGCTTACCACCGCCTTTCGGAAGCCACGCAAACGACGCATACTCGCTGCCGGCCTCACCGTTGGAAGCGAGTAGATTGCCGCTGCGGTCGTAGGCACAATCGCGGAAGTCGCCGATGGTCGCATCGGTGTAGATCGCCGGCGGCGATTTGAGGCCGGCGTAAACGGCGATATTCCCTTGCGTCGATCCGCCCGCTTCGTTGGCGACGGCGAGCGTTCCGGTGGCTAAATCGACCGAGCACGCGTACGGCGCGTACGGGGAATCGTCGATCGTCGCGATCGGCGTCTTTCCGTCATGTGCGTACTCGACCACGTCGCGCGCGCCGTAATCGGTGATAAAGACGTCGCCGGCCGCGTTCACGCATTCGCCCATGGGTTGGGTGAAGCCGGTCAGCGTCCGGACGAACGACTTCTGCCAATACGTATAGACCGTCACCTCGCCGTTGCCGTCGGAGACATACAGAAGGTCGACCTTCTTGGCAATGGAGTCGGGAGCCGGCGCCGCGTCGCTCCCGCTTTCCGTGCTGATCGCCGCGCCGAACGGCTCGGAATCGTAACGAGTGTTCTCGGCCTTCGGTTCGCCGCCGGCCGGATAGGGCCAGACGTACGTCGCGCTGTGTTGCGAACCGCATGAATCGAAGTCGGAGCCGACGACCTTCTTTTTCCACAGCACGCCTTGGATGAGATCGCAGACCGAGCCGCCCGTCGCATTGCGGAAGTCGATTTTGCCGGTGATCGTGCCCTCGTTTTTGGCGATCGTGATTTGGTAGAGGCAACTGACCGTACCGTTGCCGCAGTTCTGATCGCCGACCACGAGTTGGCTCGCGGCGGCGTCCCACTGCACCATTCCGGGGGTGTAAATCTGAGCGCCGGAAACGGCGATCGTCTTGGCTTGGGACGCGTTGACCGGCAGCTCCGAGAGAATGAACTTGCTTTGCGCGGTTTGGCCGTCGAAGAAGAGGTCGCCGGCGCCGTCGTAGCCGCCGAAATAGTAGCTGTACTGCTTTGGGTTGGTGTAGACGTTCGGAACGCCCGAGGCGTGATGATAGATCAAAATCGCGCCGCCTTGACTCTCGTTGCCGAGCAAATTCATCACCGCGAGATTTCCGGTCTTGAAATCCCACGCGCAGCCGATGGGAACGCCGTACGAATCGGCGAGCTTCGCGACCATTCTGCCGGAGTGCAGCAGCTTGATGATATCCTTGCCCGAACCGTCGGCGACGAAAACGTCGCCTTTGTCGTCGGTGCACTCGCCTTGCGGCTGCGTAAATCCGGTGACGATTTCGATGAGCTTGAGCGTCGAAACGTCGTAGAGATAGACTTCGGAAGTCCCCGGATCCGAAACGAAGACGCGGTCGGCCCGCGGATTAGCGGCGAGGTTCGCGGCGCCGGAGGCGGGCGAAATCGCGGTGATTCCCGCTTGCTGCGCGCCGCAGCCGGCGAGGGCAAGCGCGCCCAACCAGAGTAACGCGCGCCCAAGGTCATCGAAGCGTTTCACGGCATCACCAACTGATCACGACGAGACCGTTGCTCGGGCCTTTCGCCCAGCCGCGCCACGTCTGAAACCGCGTGGCGCGCGACTCGACGTAGGCGGAGCCGCCGCCGCCGCCACCCCCGCCGCCCACTTCACTGGTTCCCTCGCCGCCGGAACCGCCGCCGCCGCCGCCGTAGTAACCGCCGCCGCCGCCCCCGCCGCCGCCGCCGGCACAGTAGTAATAGTAACTCGAAGTGTTGCAGGTTCCGCCGTCGCCGCCGGCTCCGAGCGATCCGTCAGCGCCGGGAACGCCGTAGCCGAGCGAGCCGGTGCCGCTGCCGCCGCCGTTGCCTCCCGCATACTGCGTGCCGCCGCCCCCGCCACCGCCGCCGTAATACTGCGACCCGTCGCCGCCGGCCGCTCCGGTGCCGCCGGTCTTGCCGCCGCCTTTTCCGCCGGCGCCGCCGCCGAGATAGGCGCTTCCGCCGGTACCGCCGCCGCCGCCCGCCACTACGATCCGATCGGAAAGCCTCGTACCGCCCTGGCGCACGTCGCTCGCGCCGCCCCCGCCGTAAGCGACCCAGAAGCGGCCGCGAATGCTGCCGCCCGCCGCGCCGCCGTTGAATCCGCCGTCAGGCTGCTGGCCCGCGCCCCCGACGTAGACGTACAAGGTCTCTTCGGGCCGAACGGGGACGATGGCGTAAACGCGTCCGGGATGCACCGAACCGCTCGGTGCGCCGCCCGGAGCCCCGAGCGCGACGACGGTAATGCTGGTGACGCCCGCGGGCACTTTGAACTTCTGTGCTTTGTCCACGTAGAAAAACGTGCGATGGTGCGGCGCCGTCGCCTCACCTGCGCCACCCGCCAAGGGCACGGCAACGTTGCTTGCGCCGCCGCAACTCGCGAGAAATGCCGTAGCCGCACCGATGCTAACCGTGTAGCGAACGAAGCTCCTCATCTGCCATGCCTCCTCTGAAAAAGAACGCGGGGCACGCCGCCCACGGCATGCCCCGCATATCTTCTAGGACCGAGGCGTCAGAGCCCGTTGGCGAGCGCCCAGCCTTTCGGCGCGCCGATGCCGGCCGCCTGATTGTATTCGGTCGAGCTGCACGAGTACGCCCCGTTGTTCCCCGAGGTGCACGGCGTGTAGTACTCGCTGTATCCGGTCGAACTGAAGAGACTGTAGATCGCCGGATCGACCCAGCCGAGTTTGGTGGAGTGGAGTTCGTTGGCTTCGAGAATCAGCGCAACCGACGCGGGCGACGACCACGACGTGCCGAGGTATTCGCCCCACGCGCCGCCGGTGTAAACGGCGACCGGATAGAACGGCAACGAGATGTCGGGCTGATTGCGTCCCGACGTGATCATGCCGGCGATGCCGCTTTGGTAGCTGGGAAGCGCGAAGACCGTCGACACGCCGCCGCCGCCGGAGTACCCGTCGACGCTACCCATGGTGACGGTTTCGAGAACGCCTTGGCTCGTATCGGTGAAGTCGATGCCGCCGATCGACGCGAAGTACGGATCGCCGGCCGGCGCGCTAACGCCTTTGGAGCCGTCGCACTCGTTGCTTCCCGAATCGCCGCTCGACGCCGAGAATTCGACGCCCTCCGAAGCACCCTGCTCCGCAATCGAGTTCGTCGAGTCGTCGAACGAGGTGTCGCTCGATTCGCAGCCGCCGAACGAGGAGTTCACCGCGGTGGCCTTCCCGTCGTTGAGCACCTGATTGTACGTGTCTTCGATCTCTTGATCGCCGAGCTCGCCCATGTCGTAGACGATGATGTTCGCGCCCGGCGCCAAGCCCGAGATCGTCTGCACGTCGAGATCGGTCTCGGCGTCGTCACCGCTGCCGCCGCCGTCGACGGCTTCGTTGGTGACGCTGCCGGTTTGCGTGACTTCGGCCGCGCTCAAGTAGGTCGAGAGGTAGCTGGTGTTGACCGGATCGTCGATCGCGATCGCCGCGGTGTAACCGGCACCGTTGCACCCGTGCTGTACGGGGAAGTCGAACGGTTTTGCGACGCCCGTCGCCAGCGTACCGTCGGAGTTGGTGAGCGGTCCGTTATCGGCGGTCGCGCCGTTGCATCCGCTGCTCGGCGTTGACGTGGGCGAGGCCGTCGGCGAGGAGGTCGGCGACGCCGTCGGCGTTGAGGTCGGCGAGGCCGTCGGCGTAGCGGTCGGTGAGGCCGTCGGCGTGGCCGTCGGCTTTGCCGTCGGGGTTGCCGTCGGAGCCGCGGTCGGCGATGCCGTCGGCGACGGTGACGGCGACGCACCCGCCCAGGCTACGTCGTCGACGTACTGATAGACGTACGTTTCGTCGTAGCCGTCGCCGTAGCAGCCGAAGTAGATGTAATCGGTCTGCCCGGCGTACGAGCTGAGGTTCACCGTGTAGTTCACCCAGCCGTTGGTGTTATTGACGGTCTTGTAGAACGTATCGAGAATCGTGCCGCGCGAATTGAGCAGATAGCCTGCCTGCCACGCGTACTTGGTGCCGTAGCCCAACTGCCCTTCGTTGGAACCTTGATAGACCCAGAAACTCAGAACGCCGTTCGACGGCACCTTGACCTCTTGCGCGATCGCCGACCAGCCGTTGATTTCCGGCGCCGCCAGCGTGCCCATGAAAGCGGAGTACGTGCTCTCGTAGGCTTGCGCGGTGGTCACTTGCACGTAGTTGGTGCGCGTGGTGCTCTCGTTGATCCATCCCGGCGTCAGCGAACCGCTCGCAAAGTTGCCGTTCACCAAATTGCCGGTCGAATCGCCGGGACTGATGTGACCCGCCGAGAGCGGGATCATCGCGCGTCCCTGCGAGTCTTGCGGGAATTGCGGCGCGGTCCGCGCGCTCTGATCGACGACCGTGCGTACGACGATCAGGTCGTTGAGCGAGACGTCGCGAACGACGGAAGCGATTTGGCGCGGCACGGTCGCCGGCGTCACGTTGGTATAGCGCTCGCCGTGCTTCCCTTGGCGAACGGTGTGCATCTCGGTCGAGAAGAAGCGCTCGACGAGCGCGCTGCGGCCGACCGCGTCAACGATCGTCCGGTTGGGAAACTCTTTGACGACCTTGAATCCGGCAAGCTCGAGCGCCCTGACGACCCGAGCTTCTTGCTCGCGCGTCGGCGCATAGTAGTCGTCGAACTCTTTGGCGGTCAGAAAGCGATGACGGTGCGAACGCGGATCGCTCAGCGATGCGACGAACCGATCCAGCTCCGCCTGATGATTGTACCGCAGAGTGAGCGAGACTCGAACGGGCGCGTTCGCGGCCCGTCTCCCCGCATCGGTATAGGCGAGATCTCCGTAGAGCTTCGGCACCGAGATCAACGGCCGGCCGGACGTCGCTCCACGAACCGAAGATTCCGCTCCGTTGGCGGCCGGGCCGGGCTGCATTCCCGGAAGAGAAAATGTTTGGCCGCCGCACGCGGTAAGCATGAAGGTGAGCCCGAGCGCTAACGCAATCGGGCGAGATGGTGTTGGCATGACGCCTCTCCTAGCATACATGTATGGTGAGTAACAACAGATTCGGCTGCCTGCCGGGATGCTCAGCCGTTCGCTTCCCGGCGTCCCGGCACCCGCTAGGCCTTGTTTGTACGGCCGCGAACACCAACTCCATGCACGCGGCCGCGCCCTCCGCCGTCCGGGCACCCGCGCCGGCGCACGTAGCCGTGCCGGCGCACTTCGCGCTGCCCGAACGCATCGCCGTGCCGATGCGCGTGGCGGCTCCGATGCGCGTCGCGCCCTTCGCGTACACCCACGCCGTGCCGCTCGGGCACGCGGCCGGCACTCCGAGCTCGCTCCTGCCGCCGCGCAAGGCGACGGCGCTTGCGCACCGCGTTTGGATCGTCAATCCGTATCATTGGCATCGCTGGGCCTGGAACTATGGGGCGCCGTGGCGACCGACGCAGTGCTATTGGGGCAGCGGTTTTTGGGGCCCCTGGGCATGGCTGAATCGACCGGGTTACTCGTGCTATTGGAACGGCAGCTACTGGGGAGCGTGGGGATTGTCGGCGACCACGCCGGTGGGTTACGGTTCGGTGCCGGCATACGGGCCGAGCGTGGACGGCGCGCTCTTCTATCCTTCGTATGGAGTCGCACCGGAGAGTCCCGGGGCGGAGCTGCTCTACGATTACGGACTGCAACAGACCGACTGCAACGAGCCGGACCTCGTCGTAATTTGGGGTCCCGACGATAGCGTCATCTGCGCGTTTCCCAACGATTTGGTCGGACCGGGAAGTTACGTGATCGATCCCGACACGCTGACGCTGCAGTCCCGGTGATCGCGCCGTCGCTCGCTCTTTGTCTCGCGCTCGTCGCGCCGCCGCTCGACGCGGCGCAGATCGACAAAGTCTTGACCGCCGCGCATGCGGCGGCGGGGGGCGCGCGGCTCGACGCCTTCGGCGCGACGACGCAATCAGGGACGTTCGTGCAAAACGGCGGTCCGCCGAACTCGTTCGAGAGCGTCACGGACCTTCGCAACGGTTACACGCGCTCGAAGCTGGTGATCGGTCCGGCAACGTTGCTGCAAGGCTACGACGGCGCCGAATGGTCGCTGCAGAACGGCGCACTTTCCATCGTCAGCCTGCCGTCGTTCGTTGCCGACGCGGTGACGCAGGCATATCTGAGCAGCAACGCCTATTTTCGTAACGAGGCGCGCTCGACGATCGCGTCCGGAGAATCGGGGAGCGTGGACGGGCGCCCTGCCTACGTCTTGCACGTCGAGCCGGCCGGCGGATCGGTCGCCGATCTGTACTTCGATGCCGCCACGTACCGCCTGGTGAAGATCGTCGCGCAGACGGCGCAAGGTCCCGACACCACGACGTACGCCGATTTTCAAACGACGCAAGGCGTACCGGTGGCGATGAGCTCGACCGACGTCGACAGCGCGGGAACGACGACCGTAACGACGGTCGCCGCGGTGCAGTTTACGGCAAGTCCGCCGCCCGGAGCGCTGGCGCGGCCGCCGTACGTGTCGCAAGGAACGCTGGGCGCGACCGTTTCGATTCCGTTCGTCAGCGACGTCGCCGGAGCGAGCGGCCACATCGTCGTTCCGGTCACGCTCGATGCCAAAGCGGCATCGCTCGTCTTCGATTCCGGCGGCAGCAACTTTTTGCTCCCCGGCGCGGTGCAGCGTCTGGGGCTGCACGCCTCGGGCGGCATCGCGACGGGCGGCGCCGGTACGAAGGAGCAGATGACGGCCTTCGCGGCCGTTTCGTCGGTCGATTTCGGCGGCGCGCGCCTTTCCCATCAAAACTTCGTGGTGACGCCGCTCTCGTACGCGTTCTCGCATCCGCGCAAAGGCGTTGCGCCCGAGGGTCTGATCGGCTTCGAGTACCTCGCGAACTTCCGCGTGGCCGTGCGCTACGCGCAGCACGAGATGGATCTCAGCGCGTTCGACGCGCCGGCTCCCGCCGGCGGCGTGACGCTTCCGTTCAAGTCCGATGGCAATCACGCCTACGTCTCCGCGGCGATCGACGGCGTGCCGGGCTACTACTTGCTCGATACCGGAAACAGCGGCGGAATCGTGCTGAACCTGCCGTTCGTGCAAGCGCACGCGCTCTTTGCGAAGGGCGGTCTCACCTACCAATCGCCGGGCGGCGTCGGCGGCGGGTTTGCGGTGCTGGCGGCCGCGGCAAAGAGCTTTGCCTTCGCGGGGCGCACCTACGCGAACGTCCCGATCACTATCCCGCAGGTCGCCGCCGGATTTTTCGCGACGCGCGGCGTGGCCGGAAATCTCGGCTCGGGCTTTCTATCCCGGTTCACGGTGGTCTTCGACTATCGGTCGCAAACGGTTACGTTCATTCCGAATCGAAACGTGGCGATGCCCTTCCGCAGCGACCACGTCGGACTGAGCCTCAATCAAAGCGATGCGCAAGCTTTCGACGTCGTGCAAGTCGTGCCGGGCAGTCCGGCGGCGGCCGCCGGCATCAGCGCCGGCGATCGGATCGTCGCGTTTGCGGGCAAGCAGGTGTCGTCGGGCTTGGGGCTGGGCGACATGTACCCGTACAACACCGGTACGAAGCCGTTCACCGTAACGGTCGCTCGCGGGAACGTGCACGAGACCGTGACGCTGACGCCTCGGTACCTGTTCCCTGCGCCGCAATGATGCGTGCGGCCGGGAGCGGGGTTCTTACTTCGCGGCTGGAGCGTCGACCGCCGACGGTTTGGCGAAATAGCCGGCGGCGAACATGACGACTAGGGTGATCATGGCGGCTCCCGTGGGATCGACGACCAGCTTCAGATAGTGCTGGAGCAACGCGATGATGATGACGGTGATCGCACCGCCGATGCCGGCGGCGGCGATTTTCTGCGTCGGCGCCGCGGAGGACGATTTGAGCGTCGGACTCTGCGTTTGACTAGCCATATGATGGATTGACCTCCATTTAAGAAGCCGGCGAGGGCTTTGACGCCAGCTTAGCTCACAATATCCCTATCGTCAAATTGCGCGTGAACTGCACGGCGCGTTGCGCGGCGTTAACGCGTTACGCTCGCCGGAGTCGAACGACGCCCGCACAGCGAACGTAGGGCGAATGTACGTCAAATTGAGCGTCGGCCTTATCGCGGCGGTGGCACTCGGCGGAGCGACGGCTTCGCATGCGATGGTCGCGACGGCGCAGCACGAGGCAACGGCGGTCGGCGTTGCCGTTTTACGCGGCGGCGGGAATGCCGTCGATGCCGCCGTTGCCGTCGGCTACGCCCTGGCAGTCGTCAATCCGTGCTGCGGCAACATCGGCGGCGGCGGTTTCATGGTGCTGCGAATGCACGACGGGCGCGAGCGCTTCATCGACTTTCGCGAGACGGCTCCCGCGCGCGCAACGCGCACGATGTATCTCGATGCGCGCGGCAACGTGCGGCCGGGAGCGTCGCGCAAGGGCTGGCTCGCCGTCGCGGTGCCGGGAACGGTCGCCGGCCTCGAGGCCGCGCGCCGGGAGTACGGAACGATGTCGCGCGAAGCGCTGCTCGCGCCGGCCATCGCACTCGCGCGCAACGGCTACGTTTTCACGCAAGGCGATCTGCTGCCGTTCAACGGCGCCGCGCAGGAAGGATATTCGGGTGCGCAAGGTTTCCCGCACCCGCCGCCCGGCGGCATCTTCCGGCAAGCGCAGCTCGCCGATACGCTGGAGCTGATCGCGCGCGACGGACCCGACGCTTTTTATCGCGGGCCGGTCGCGCGCGCAATCGTCGCGGCAAGCAACGCGGGCGGCGGAGTTCTCACGCTCGAAGACTTGGCCAATTATCGCGTCGAGGAAGCGCCGCCGCTGCACTGCACCTTTCGCGATTACGACATCATCTCGGCGCCCCCGCCGAGCTCGGGCGGCGTCACGCTTTGCGAAATTCTCAACATCATCGCGCCGTATCCGTTGAGTCTGTGGGGCCGGCAGGATCCGCGTTCGCTTCATTACGTCACCGAGGCGGAGCGTTTGGCCTACGCCGATCGCAACGCATATCTCGGCGATCCCGATTTCGTGCGCAACCCCGTCGCGCAGCTGCTCGCGCCGGCGTACGCGGCCAAACTGCGCGCGACGATAGCGCCGGATCGAGCGACGCCGTCGGTCGACGTGCGTCCCGGGTTGGGCCCGCCGTCGAACGAGGGCGAGGAAACGACGCATTACTCGATCGTCGATCGTTGGGGAAATGCCGTTGCCGTCACCTACACGCTCAACGACTGGTTCGGCGCGGGCGTGTTCGCAGGGAACACCGGATTCGTGCTCAACGACGAAATGGACGATTTCACTTCCAAGCCCGGCGCGGCGAACATGTACGGCCTCGTGCAGGGGATCCGCAACGACATCGCGCCGGGGAAACGGCCGCTTTCGTCGATGGCGCCGACGCTCGTTCTGCAAAACGGCAAGCTGCGCATGGTGACGGGCAGTCCGGGCGGCGCGCGGATCATCACCATCGTCCTCGAAACGCTGCTCAACGCACTCGTCTACGGCATGCACGCGCAGGCCGCGGTCGACGCGCCGCGGACGCATATGCAATGGCTTCCGGACAGGCTGCAGTACGAGCCGAATGCGTTCTCCGACGTTACCGCGACCAAGCTTCGCGCGATGGGCTACACGTTGGATCGCGTCCCGCAGTGGGGCTCGGCGCAAGCGGTCGTCGTGAATCCGCAAACGGGCGCGCTCGAAGGCGGCAGCGATCGCCGCACTCCCGCCGGCTCAGCCGCCGGGTATTAACCGCCTGCCACAGAGTCAAGATGAGGAGAAATGTCAGCTTACGTCATCGTCAACGTCGATACGAAACAGCCGGAAGAGTACGAGCATTACAAGGAAATGGCGCAAAAGACCGTCGCGCAATACGGAGGCCGCTACCTCGTGCGCGGCGGTCCGATGAGCGTGCTGGAAGGCACGTGGAATCCCGTGCGAATCGTGATTCTCGAGTTCCCGACGTACGAGAAAGCACACGAGTGGTGGCATTCGGCCGAATACGCTCCCGCAAAAAGCCTGCGTCAGCGGCTGAGCACGAGCGATCTTCTCATCGTCGACGGCTACGATCCCGGATCTTGACCGGCCGTCATCACGGCGACCAGCTGTAAACCGTTCCGAAGCCGTGCCCCGAGCCGCCGTACGCGGTCGTACCGTAGAGCGTGCCCTGCACGTCGGCCAGGCCCGCTTGCGGGTTCGATCCTTTCGAACCGCCCGCGAAACCGTGCACCACGTCTTCCTTGCCGATCGTGGTGACGGCGTATATCGTTCCCTTGTCCGATGCGCCGCCCGAGACGCTCGTACCGAAGAGCGTTCCCTCGACGTTGGTGAGAGGGCTGGAAGGCCCGGCGCCGTCAGGGCTGCCGGTGAAGCTGTGCAACACTCGCTCCGCGCCGGTCGTGCGCAGGCCGAAGACCGTTCCGCGGTTCGCTTCGCCGCCGTAGTACGTGGTGCCGTAGAGCGTACCGTTCACGTCGACCAGCGGTGCTTGCGGATTCGCACCGTCGCTGCCGGCGCCAAAGCCGTGCAAGACTCTCTTGACCCCCGCGGTGGTTATGCGGAAAACGGTTCCTTCGGCATCGGATCCGCCCACATAGGTCGTGCCGTAGAGCGTGCCCTCGACGTCGATCAGCGCTGCCTTGGGGTACCACCCGTCGGAGCCGCCGTTGAACCGGTAGAGCACCTTTTCATTGCCGGACGTGCTGATGCTGAAAACGGTTCCGCAGCCTTGTCCGTGTCCGTGATCGCTGCATTTCCCGGTGCCGCCCATCCACGTCGTGCCGTAGAGCGTGCCTTTCACGCCGACCAAGCTCGAAACCGGATACGAGCCGTCCAAACCGCCCGCGAAACTATGAAGCACCTTCTCGACGCCGCTCGTGCTGATGCTGAAAACGGTTCCGCAGCCCTTTCCCTCGCCGCATCCCGTACCGCCGCCGGCATACGTCGTGCCGTACAGCGTTCCGTTCACGTCGATCAAACCGGCCTCCGGTTGCGATCCGTCGGAATGTCCCTTGAAGGCGTGCAAGATTTTCTCCACTCCGCCGGTGGTCACGCTGTAAACGATTCCGTCGCCGGAAGCACCGCCGACGGGAGTCGTGCCGTAGAGCGTTCCGTTCAGGTCGATCAGGCCGGTGTCGGGAAACGCGCGGTGGGAGAACTGGTACAGCACGCGGTACGACGTCGCGGCTTGCGTTCGTTGCTCGCTCGTTGCGGGCAATGCAGCCGCGTTGTCGCGCGCGGCGCAGCCGGCCAGCATGGTTGCGATTGCGCCCAGACTGATCGCGTAACGGCAAACGCTTGAAACTACCACGAAAAAATGACCACGCGTTTTGTTGCCTTCCATCCCCGCCACATGCGCACGTGGGCGGCGCCGGTAGCGACGTACGACGAACCGCCTCCTCCTCCGCCGCCGGAGCCAAAGGCGGAACCGCGGAACGAATAGCCGCCGCCACCACCGCCGCCGCCGTAGTACCCGCCGCCACCGCCGCCTCCACCGCCGGCAACGTAGCTTTCCGAGCTTTCTCCGCCACCGCCCAAACCGCCGAGCGCCAACGCGCCGTCGCCGCCCTTCTTGCTGCCTCTTCCGCCGCTGCCGCCGGCATTTTGCGTGCCGCCGGCACCGCCGAGGCCACACATGTACGGGCAGCTCGCGCCGCCGCTGCCGGCCGTAAGACCACCGCCCTTTCCGCCGTCGGAGGGTTCACTTGCATTACCGGCGCCGCCCGCGCCGCCGCCACCGCCGGCAATCAAGATGCGATCGGAAAGCTTTCCGGGAGCGGTGCGCACGTCCGAGGCTCCGCCGCCGCCGGCGCCGGTGCTTTCGT
>JASHOM010000157.1 GCA_030041115.1 Vulcanimicrobiota bacterium
TGCGTCCTGCGTTACACCATGCACAATATCGCCGCCGTCGGAATCGACAGCGAGAGCGTCAAGCAAGAGTTCGCCGAGCATGCCCGGGACGAGCGCAAGCACATGGAGATGATCGCAGATCGCATCAATCAGCTCGGCGGAACGCCGAACCTCGACCCCGAGGGGCTACAGACGCGCTCGGCCACGGAGTACGGCCACGCCGTGAAGCTCATCGACATGATCAAAGAGAATCTCGTCGCCGAACGCATCGCGGTGGAGCACTATCGCGAGCTGATTCGCTTCTTCGGCGATAACGATCCGACCACGCGGGTCATGCTCGAAGGTATCTTGGCGCAAGAAGAGGACCACGCCAACGACATGCACGATCTGCTCGTCGCGCACGAAGGCACCCCGTTCCTGAAGTCTTAGGCCGAGCGCGCACCAAGGTTCCGGCTGACGCGGTTATCGCGGTACCAGGCGACGGCGCGTTCGAGGGCGGCGCGCACGGACGTGGGCTCGTAGCCGAGCTCGCGTCGCGCTTTTGATGAATCCGCATACATCCGCTCGCGCGACAAGCGCACGCCCTCGAGCGGAACGTTCGGCATCGCGCCGGTGAGGCGGCAACGCAGGTCGTCGAAGTAGCCCGCGGCGAGCGCCGCTACGTACGGCGCGCGCCAGGTGGGCATCTTTTGGCCGGTCAGCTCCGCCAGGAGCGCCCAAATCTCGTCCATGCTGAGGTTTTCACCGCCGACGACGTAACGCTCGCCGGGACGCCCGCGCGAGAGCGCCGCGACGTGCGCGCAGGCGACGTCCTCGACCGCCACGATGTTCATGCCCCCCTGACCGGGTGCTTTCGCGACGATCTTGCCGCGAGCGAAATCGAGCACGAGCTTGCCGGTCGGCGTCGGCTTACGATCGCCGGGCCCGACCGGCGCGGTCGGCAGCAGCGCCACGACGGGAACGCGTCCGGCAAAAGCGGCCCGCTCCTGATCGAGCTTGGAGCGATGGTAGCCGGAATGCGCGTGGCCCTCGGTGGCCGAGCTCGACGTGAGAACCACGCGCTCGATGCCGGCAAGATGAGCCGCGAACATCAAACCCGCCGTCGCATCCACGTTGACCGATCGAATCTCGGCAAGGTCGCGCGGCGCAAACGAGTACAGCGCCGCGCAGTGCACCAGGTACCGGCAGCCGCGTAACGCCCCGGCGAAGGCTCCGACGCGGCGCAGGTCACCCGCGATCCATTCGACGCCCGGCCGATCCTCTTGTATCGAGCGGGTCAACGCTCGCACCGTGTAACCGGCCGCGAGCAGTTCGCGCAGGATGTGCGAGCCCACGAATCCGGTTGCGCCGGTCAGGAACACGCGATCGCCCACTGCCATCTCGCGCGCCATACTACCCCGCCGCGAAGGGCTCCTCGCGCCGCGTACGAGAAGCTCGCACGGCATGGAGATCCCCGACGGCTATCACGCCGTGCCGCACGGCAAACTCGCGAACGTCCAAACGTATTTGGAGATGCGCTCGCAGCCCGCGTTGCGCTCGGAGGCCGGCGAAGCGTCGTGGCGTCTGGAACGCTTCGGCGAGGCGAATCTCGAGCGCTACCGCGCGGTATTCCATCGCGTGGGGGACGAGTATCTTTGGGCCGGGCGCCTGCTCATGCCCGA
Organism: Vulcanimicrobiota bacterium; assembly: GCA_030041115.1. GTDB lineage: Bacteria > Vulcanimicrobiota > Vulcanimicrobiia > Vulcanimicrobiales > Vulcanimicrobiaceae > Cybelea. The sequence continues at coordinate 1,641 of JASHOM010000157.1, forward strand.
AACCCAGCTCTCGAGCTTTCTCGCCGACTCGCGCGTCGAAACCTACCTGCTGGTCACCGAGCGCGGCGACGACGGCCTGCTGGAACTCGATTTTCGCATCGACCGCGAGTGCGAGCTGGGATTGTTCGGCGTCGCCGAGCCGCTGATCGGCACCGGCGCCGGACGCTGGCTCATCAACCGCGGCCTCGAAATCGCCTGGGCACATCCCATCGACCGCTTCTGGCTGCACACCTGCACGCTCGATCATCCCAACGCGCTCGAGTTCTATAAACGCTCGGGATTTACGCCCTACGAGCGCAAGATCGAAGTGTACGACGATCCACGCATCGTCGGAGTCACGCGCGCCGGTGCGGCCCCACGCGTACCGAAACTCTAGGAGCCTGTAGGGTCCTAGGAGCCCACCGCGTTATCGGCCGATCGCGAAGAGCGCCATCGCCAGGATGAGGACGAACGCGACGACGCCGGCGGCGTGAACCCCATGCGCGGGGTGCAGCCTGCGATGGCCATGGTGCCAGACGATCCAAAAATCCACGATCGAGACGGCGATGCCGGCCGCCGCGATGACGACCAAGAGCGCGACGGCGTGAAAGTACGCCGCGGCGCCGAGGACGACGCCCACGGCGATGTCGCGAATGCCGGTGGCGCGCACGAAGCCGGCCGCGGCGTGCCCTTCGGCCGAGACGCCGTACTGCCGCGCGAGCGGATGCGGAGCAACGAGGGCGTAAGCTCCGAGCACCACGAGCACGATCGCGATCGCCCAACCCAACAAGAAAAGCGCGCTCATCGCGGCCCGCCGGCGGGATACTTCCAATAGAAAAGGCTGGAGGGCTGAGCGGCGACGACTCGTCCGCTCGCGATCCAGAAGCGCGACTCGCCCTCGGAATTCCCGTTAAGGTGAACGGTGCTCTTGGAGACCGTTTCGGTGCCTCCGCCGATGCGAAGCCGTAAAATGTCGTTGCCGTACGGGAGCGCCCAAAATCTTCCGTCCCACTGAACGTTATAGATGCCGCCCGGGTGAGGCCCGCCGAGAAAATCGCGCAGGCGTCTGAAGTGAACGTCACGCCTGCCGGGATACGCCAACGCTACGACCTGCTCTCCAGCCGAGGACGAGGGCGAAAACGAAGCCGCGGACTGCGCCATGCCGCACCCGGCGAGTAGTGATGACGCGGCGCCCGCCGCGAGCAGGAACCGCAACGGGGCTGTCATGGGCGCACGCCGCCGCTCAGCGGCATACGAAGGCCGATCTTTTCATGCTCAGGCGGTGGGCACGGGCGGGCTTAGCTGCCGAACGCGGCGCGGACTGATTCTTTGAACGAGCCGGTCGTGCGCAGCACTGCGGTCGGTTCGTACCCGCAGTGGGCCATGCAGTTCTCGCACGACTCGTGTTTTCCGCGGCCGTACTTGGACCAATCCGTTTCGTCGAGCAGCTCCTTGTACGTGCGCGCGTAGCCCTCTTTGCTCATGAGGTAACAGGGCCGCTGCCAGCCGAAGACCGTGTAGCACGGAATGCCCCACGGCGTGCACTCGAAGTCGACCTTTCCTTCGAGGAAGTCGAGATAGAGCGGGCTATGGTTGAGCCGCCACTTCTTGCGCTTGCCGCCGGCGAAAGCGGTGCGGAAGATCTCGTGCGTACGCCGCACGCCGAGGAAGTGCTCCTGATCGGGCGCTTTCTCGTACGCGTACGCCGGCGAAATCTGCATCATGTCGACTTTGAGCTCGTCATTGAGGTAATCGAGCACCTCGCGGATGGAGTCCGGGCCGTCCTGCGTGAAGAACGTCGTGTTCGTGAAGACGCGAAAGCCGCGCGCTTTTGCTTCTCTGATCGCCTCGATTGCCTTATCGAAGACGCCCTGCCGGCAAACCGATTGATCGTGCCGCTCGCGCATGCCGTCGAGATGGATCATCCAAACGAAATAGACGGATGGTTTGAACAGATGGACCTTCTTCTTCAACAAAAGCGCGTTGGTACAGAGAAAGACGAACTTCTTGCGCTTGACCAGCTCGTCGACGATCCGCGGCATCTGCTCGTGCACGAGCGGCTCGCCCCCGGCGATCGAAACCATCGGTGCGCCGCACTCCTCGACCGCCGCGATGCACTCGTCCACGCTCAGCCGCCGGCGCAGAATCTCGTCGGGGTGCTGAATCTTCCCGCACCCGGCACAGGCCAGGTTGCATTGCAGCAACGGCTCGAGCTCGAGCACGAGCGGATACTTCGTCTCGCCGCGGAGTTTCTTGCCCGCAATGTACTTTGCGACGGCAAGCTTCTGTTGGAGGGGCATGGTCATCGAGGAGGTTCCTTCACGATTGGGATTCGCGTCACCCTTCGCCCTTCGACAAGCTCAGCTCGGGCCTCGGGACGGGCCCGGCATGACGAGAAGCGGCTGCGGCGAGGGCCATGGCCGGAAAAAGGTGGCGATAAAGATGGTAATTGATGTAAAAGTCGCCGGGGAAGCCCGTGCCCGTGCATTCGGGCTCGTCCCACGTGCCGTCGGGCCGCTGCCGCTCGCACAGGTAGGCAAGACCGCGCGCGACCGCGGGATGCTCCGCCCGGCCCGCAAGCTGCAGCGCGAGCACGGCCCACGCCGTCTGCGACGGCGTGCTTCGACCGACTCCGGCGAACGATTCGTCCACGTACGAATGACAGCTTTCGCCCCAGCCGCCGTCGGCGTTCTGCATGGAGATCAACCACCCAACCGCGCGGTCGACCATGTCGTCACCGGTGCGCAAGGCGGCTAATGCGGAGATGACGCACCAGGTGCCGTAGATGTGATTGACGCCCCAACGGCCGTACCACGAGCCCCACGGTTTCTGCGTCGCGCGCAGATACGCCAAGCCTCGGGCGACATAGCGATTGGTCGTGTCGTAACCGAACGCCGCGAGCATCTCGAGCACGTGCGCGGTGACGTCTTCGGTCGGCGGATCGATCATCGCGCCGAAATCGGAGAACGGCATCTTGTAGAGCAGTTCGCGCGTGTTGTCGCGATCGAAGGCCGCCCACGCGCCGTTGCGCGAGTCCATCGCCAGCGTCCAACGCCGCGCGCGCTCGACCGACGACGCGACGGCGGCGCGATCGCCGCCCTCGAGCAGCGCGAGCACGACGATCGTCGTATCGTCGATGTCGGGATAGGCGTCGTTGTCGAACTCGAACGCCCAGCCGTTCCCGCGACCGGCCGTGCATTTCACCCGCCAGTCGCCCGGAGCATCGTCGGGGATCTGCTCGCGCAACAGCCAGTCCACCGCGCGCCGCATCGCCGGATGCTCGGCGTCGAAGCCCGCGAGCGCCAGGACGCGCACTGCCCACGCCGTGTCCCAAACCGGCGACATGCACGCCAAGAAACGCCAGCCCTGCGCGTCGTCGATCGTGAATCGCTTCATGCCCTCGATGCCTCTGCGCATGACGGGATGGTCGAGCCCGTAGCCCATAAGGTCGAGCGCGATCAGCGAGTAGACCCAGGGCGGCTGAATACCGCCCCAGCTTCCATCGGCTTCTTGGCGGTCGACGACCCACTGCGCGACGCGCCGTTGCGCCTCTTCGCGACCCGGCTGCGACGGAAAGCGTTCGTAGAGCTTCTGCAGCCGCTCCACGTACGTAAGCCAGTGCGCCGAGCCGGGAACGCGTCGCGTGTCGCGCTCGCTACCCGGCGCGACGATCTCGGAAACGTCGACGCCCAGGTTGCGAACGGGCTTTTTCGAGACGACGATCGTCAGCGGTGCGACGGTGCCGCGGGCCCAACAGGCAAAATCGTAGATATTGAACGGCATCCAGAGCGGAAAACGGATGAGCTCGGGCGGAAGCGACGGCACTCCCGACCAGGGGTAGACGCCGAAGAGCGCGAGCCAAATCTTCGTGAACACGCGCGCATTGACGACGCCGCCCTGGCGCAGAATGACGTCGCGCGCACGGCGCATCTCGTCACGCGCGGGATCGACGCCCAGCACCTTGAGCGCGACGTAGGCCTCGATCGTCGTGCTCAGGTCGGCCGGCCCGTCATAGTAGAGCGCCCAAGAGCCGTCGCTGCGCTGGTTGCCGAGCATATGCGCGATCGCGCCCGCGCGAAACTCGTCGTGCGGCAGTCCCAAGAAGCGAAAGAGCAGCACGTGCTCGGCGGTCATCGTCACGTTGGTCTCGAGCTCGCCCGACCACCAGCCTTCGGTCGATTGCTCTTGCAAGAGCCAGCCGATGGCGCGCTTGAGCGCGGAATCCACGGCGGGACGATGCGGCGACGCGTGTACGCCGTAACGCGGCTCGTGCCGCCGCTCGAGCAGCTCGCCGGCGGCGGCAATGCCGCTGCGCACGGCCGATTCCATGGTGTCGGGCCAGCCGGTCGACGTCCACGAGCCCGCAATCGCCACGCGCGGGTGCGACGTTCGCTGCCGGGTGCGCGCGACGCCGGGCTGCGCAAGCCACGTCGCTTCGGGATTGCGCGTGACCGCGCTGCGCACGAGCCTCGCATCGCGCAACGCCGGAAAATAGGCCTGCACCTCGCGCCAGGCCAGGCTTTCCAGCTCCTGCGTCGGCATCGCCATGTACTCGCCGGCGGCGCTGATGCTGCAGGCGAGATAATCCGGCGCCTTTTCGAAGATCCATTGCAACGGCGAGTCGAGCGCCGCGGCAAAATCGAAGCTCGAGCCGCCGGCATCATGCCAGAGGTGGACGTCGATGATCGGATACGGCTCGTACGCACCGAGATTCGCGACGCCGTACGCCGCCGGCTCGCCGAGAAGTCGCGCGATTTGGTGCGGCGGCACCGCGAGAACCGCGGCGTCGAACTCGCGAGCTTCGCCCTTCGCCGAGCTCAAAGTGACGGCGCGATCGCTGCACCCGACCGAAAATACCGCGGTCGAGGTGTGGACCGCGTCGAGCTCCTTTGCCGCAGCGGCGGCAAGCTGCGCCAGCGGCACCTTCGAAAAGCCGAAACGCGCGGCGCCCGCGTCACGCAGAAAGGCCGTCTGCAGGACGAAGAGTGCGTCGGCGGCGGCCACGCGGTCGAACGGCGCGTTGAGTGCCGGAATGAAGAACGGATCCCAAAATGCCCGGCGTTCGCCGGCGCCTTGGCCGTGGCGCCGGAGCCAGCGTTCAAAGGTCTCGTCACCCTGGGACTGCGCGCTGCGCGCTTCGCGCAGCATGACGGAGGCGATGCCGAGTTTTTCGCGCAGCGTGAGAAAGGGATACGTCGCAAAGGATTCGAGCAGATGAAACGGGGCGGGCAGAGCACCGGCACGAAGCCGTCCTGCGCGCCCGTCGCGCGCCAGGATGCGCGCGTCGAAACGATCTTGCACAAGCAGCTCGGCTTCCATCCCGACGCGCCGCGCGAAGGCGATGAACTCGGTGCAGCAGGCGAGAAAGACGTGCTGTCCGTTGTCGACTTCGACGCCGTCGATCTCGAATGACGTAGCGCGGCCGCCCAGAAGGCGGCTGCGTTCGAAGATCTCTACCCGTGCCCCCGCTTCTTTTAGGCGCAGACCCGCCGCAAGGCCGGCGAGCCCAGCCCCGACGACCGCTACGCGCTCGAAAGCCACGACCGCACGACCACGCGGAGCTTTTCCGTCTTCGAGAGCGCGGCGCGCGCGTGCAACGGCAGGCCCGGATCGCGTTCGATCTTCTTCAGCAGCTCCTCGTAGATGCCGGCCATCGTCTGCACGCAGGCGGCCGGACGGCGCGGAATGTAGCGCAGCACTTCGTAGCCCGTCTCGAAATACTTTCGCGCGCGGGCCACGTTGTAGGCGATCAGCGCGCTCCAGCCGGGATAAATTTCGCCCTTGGCCAGCGCCGGCTCGGGAACGCCGAAGCGTTGCAGCTCGTCCTGCGGAAGATAGACGCGTTTCATCTCCACCGCGTCTTCGCGGACGTCGCGCAGGATGTTGGTCAGCTGCAGGGCAAGCCCGAGGTCGTCGGCGCGGGCAAGCGCGACGGGATCGCTGAAACCGAAGATCCTCACGCACATACGTCCGACTACCGACGCGACGAGATTACAGTACGCGTGCAACTCCTCGAACGTCGCGTATCGCGAGCGGCTGAAATCCATCTCGACGCCGTCCACGAGCATCTGCAGCTCGCGTTCGGGAATGGCATAGCGCTCGATGGCCTCCGAGAGCACGCGCAGGATTGGGTCGTCGCCGTAGTCGCCGCGCACGCACCGGGAGATCCGCTCGCGATGAACCGCGAGACGCGCCGGTAGATTCTGGATGCCGACGGTGTCGGCCTCGTCGTCGACCTGGCGCGCGAAGTTGTAGAGTGCATAAATCGCCATTCGTTCGTGGTAGCCGAGCGAGATGAAGCCCCAATAGAAGTTCCCGGCCTCTCGCTTGGCCATGTCGCGGTTGAACCGCTCGGCCCGGTGCTGGTCCGTTTCGGGCACCGCGATACCGCGTAGGGCGCGCTGAAGGCCGATCATCTACTCGGGTCGCCCGCGAAAGGAGCGCAGGGCGGCGCGAACGGCGAGTGCGACTTTGGTAGCGGCCGCGACGCTCGGTCGCTCATTTTCGGTCTTATACCCGATTGCCTCAATCGCATCGCAGATGGCCAAACCTCCCATTCGGTAGAGCGAGAGCTGCAGCCGCAGCGGTCTCGGGACGGAACGTTCAAGCGCCTCTCCGGAGGCGAGCAGGGTGCGAGCCCGCTCTACCATGGCTTGCGCAGCGCCCGCGATTCCCCTGGTTTCAACGTCGTTATCCACAAGGTAGCGCCGGCCGATGGCGGCATCGCGGCTGACGTCTTGTGCGTGGTTGGCGAGCTGCAGCCCGATGCAGACGTCGTCGGAGAGCTGCCCGGCGCGCGGATCGTCGATGCCGAACACGCGCAACACCATGCGCCCCACGGGCGCGGCGGAGAGCCGGCAGTAGCCGATCAGATCGTCCCACGTGCGGTAGCTCGTAACGTGTTGATCTTGCACGTTCGCCGCGATGAGATCGAGAAACGGCTGCGACGGCATCGCATGGCGCTCGATCGTCGGCTCGAGCGCGATCAGCACCGGATGTACCGGCGGCATCCCGCCGAAGAGCGCCTCGACCTCGCCGCGCCAGCGCTCGAGTCGCGCGAGCGCGGAGCCGTTGGGACTCTCATCGCCCAGATCGTCGGTCGTGCGGCAGAATGCGTAGATGCGCCGCAGGTCGCGCCGGGTCTGCGCATCCACGAAACCCGATGCCACGCTGAAGTTCTCGTAGTGACGGCGCGTCAGCATGCGGCAATAGGCGTCCGCCGCTTCGAGGTTGAGGATCGCTCCCGCATCGCGCATTGGTTAGCCGACCGGGCGCGAGGCCGAGCGCGGAAAGGCCGCGCGCGCGCGCTCGATCGTCTCGGCGATCGCAAGCGCGAACTTTGCGAGCGCCGGCATGAACCGCGGACGCAGAAGGCGCGAATCGAAGCTCGCCATGTAACGCTCGTTCTCTTCGACACAGGCGCGCAGGAACTTCGACAGGGTGAGGTCCTCGAGCAGGTCGCCGAACAGATCGCGCGCCGGTGCGCCGCTCGGGCGGCTCTGCAGCTCCGCGCCGCCTTTGATCCGGCGGACGATCGCGCCGGCGTAGCCGGCCAGCACCGGAATGATGTGCATGAGCGGTCCGCGCAATCCGCGCTGCGTGCGATCCCACGCAACCCAATTGACGAAAAAGACGATATGCCGCGCCTCTTCGACGAGCACGCGCGAGAAGAGCGACGTGAGCGTTTCGGGAAGGATGCGCGCGTCGCGCGCGAGGCGGAAAATGCCAAAGCCGGCGAGCGAGTCGACGCATTCGTTGTAACCGAAGTCCATGAACGCCCCACGCGTCGGTATTTGCTTCGGCACCTGCGGCGCGACTTTCAGCCCGTAGCGCTCGATCATGCACTGCAGAATGCGCCCGTGGCGGCCTTCCTCGTAACCTTGCAGCTCCAGCGCCGCGCGTACGAGCCGGTCCCCGGCGGTCTTCGCAAACTTGCCCAGCATCTCGCCCGCGCCGAGCTCCACTTCGAGCGCGAGCGTCCAGATCGGTACGGCGCGCAGTCGAGCCAGAGAAATCTCGTCGAGCTCCGGCCACGGCCACTCCGCAGGATCGTAGGGCCGGTGCGTTTCCATGAAGGAGCGGCAAAAGAGCGCTTTGTGTTCGTCGGATCCGATTTTCACCTGTCACTCCGTGGTGGAACGCGGAAGGCGATTCCGCGCCGAGCAGTCGAAGGAGGCCCGTTATGAGCGCGCGAGACCCCGTTCCCCTTCGCAATCATCGCGCCTACATTTCTGAGTATCTGCGTGGAATCGCCTTTCCCGATCGCTCGGTTGCGGCGCGAATCATCGAGGAGCGCCGCCCCGGCCGGTACGCTCGAGACCCGGTTCGCCCCGGGCTCGTGCTCTGGGCCTGCGCGGCGTGCAACGGCGAACGCGCCGACGCGTTGCCCGTCGCCGCGGCCTTCGATCTTTTCGATCGTTTCTTGCTGCTTCATGAAGAGCTGGCCGGCGAGTCGGCCGCAACGATCGAGCGTTGGGGATTGGGACAGAGTCTCAACGCCGGCGATGCGCTCTACGCGCTGGCCTTTCGCAGCCTCGCCGCCGACGTCAAAAACGCCGATCGGCGCTTGGAGACGGCCCGGCTCGTCGCGCAGGCGGTGCTCGAGGCCATCTCCCAAGACGACGAGGCTCGGCGCAACGCGACGCTGACGAGCGCCGCATTGGAAGCCGGCGCCGTCGTCGCGGGCGCGCCCCAAGCGATTTCGCGCGCATTTGCGCAAGCCGGACGCCTTCTGGCGTCTGCGCCGGCGGAGGCCGTCGCCGCCGTAGCGCCGTGTGCGTCGCGCGGCGATCTTGCCGCTTTTGAAGAGGTTGCCCGTTACGTTGCGCGACCAGCGGCCTGAACGCGCGACGCGGTCGCGCAAGGCGGAGCATCTTCGAATCAACATCGAGCGCGACGTCGCAAGCAAGGGCGTCGAAACGGGTTTCGATGCCTATCGTTTCGTTCATCGGGCCCTCGCGGAGATGGATCTCGCCGACGTTGATTTGGCGGCCGATCTTTTCGGGCGCAGGCTTCGAGCGCCGCTGCTGATCTCGTGCATGACGGGCGGTACGCCCGAAGCTCGGCGAATCAACGAACGTCTCGCCCGGGTCGCGCAAGAGCACGGCTTCGCGATGGGCCTCGGATCGGGACGAGCATTGATCGAGGCACCCGACTCGGTCGAGAGCTTCGACGTTCGGGCCGTCGCGCCCGACGTCGCGCTGCTCGCCAATCTGGGCGCCGTTCAGCTCAACAAAGGCTACGGCATCGCGGAGTGCCGGCGACTCGTCGATCTTCTCCACGCCGATGCGCTCGCGCTTCATCTCAACCCGCTGCAGGAAGCGCTGCAGCCCGAAGGCGACACGTGCTTTCGCGGTCTTCTCGCGCAGATCGCCCGTCTCTGCGAGCGCGCGCGTTTTCCAATCGTCGTCAAAGAGGTCGGCTGGGGCATTGCGGCGCGCGACGTCCGAGCGCTCTTCGATGCCGGCGTCGCCGCCGTCGACGTCGCCGGCGCCGGCGGTACGTCGTGGAGCGAGGTCGAGCGCTATCGAATTGCCGAGCCTTGGCGCGCGGACGTCGCCGGCGCGTTTGCCGGCTGGGGAATTCCAACTGCCCGGTGCGTGATCGAAGCGCGCGCAGCCGCGCCGGCCGGAACGCTCATCGCCAGCGGCGGCATCCGCAACGGCATCGACGTTGCCAAAGCGCTTGCCCTCGGCGCCGACTTCACCGGCATCGCCGGCCCGTTCTTGCGCGCAGCCAATGAAAGCCTCGACGCAGCGCATGCCCTCGCGAAGGAACTCGTCGAAACGCTTCGCATCGCAATGTTTTGCGTCGCCGCCCGTACGCCGGCCGACTTGCGCGACACGCTGTTTCCCGCACCGCACCCGTTGTCACCCTGAGCCTGTCGAAGGACTGTCGAAGGGCGAAGGGCGCAATGCACGAGACGCGTCGAGCCTAACCTTCCACGCGCCGAAACGCAGACGTGCCGCCGGGACAATCCACTTCCACGTGCTGCGCCGCGCCGAGGACGCGCTTTATGACGGCATGAAGAGCGTCGAGTGTCGCGTAACCCAGCACCAGCGTGGTTTACGCTGCGAACTTTCGCAATGTGGATGACGGACGTTATTCGTAGCAACGCCCTTCGTCCTTAGCAAGCCCTTCGACAAGCTCAGGGTGACAAGCGCGGATTACTCCGGCCAAGTCGGGTTGGGGAGTCGCTGCGTTAGATATTGCGAGCGTTCCGGCGTGACGCCGAGCAAGCTGTCGAGGCTGGTGAGTTCGAGCAGGCGGCGCATGTTGCTCTCGCCCACGAGCGTTTCGAGCCGCCGTCCTGCGCCGACGAGGCGCTTGTAGAGCGCGATCAACTCGGCCAGCGCGGTGGAATCGAAGAAACTTGCTTGACGAAGATCGACGATGACGTCACCGGAATCGCCAAGTTCCTGTAGCGCGCTGCGCAACCGATCTCGATTGGCAACATCCCACTCGCCGCGTAACGTGACGACGCGAAGTCCCTCGAAGCTCGAAAACGCAACGGCCTGATCTAATTCGCCGTCCATTGCTCGCTAGTGTACCGTTTCGCACTCAGAATTTAAAGTAGATGAAGGCCGGCGAGAGGCCGGGCCACGAGAGCAGCTCGAGCACGAGGAGCAGGGCCGCCAGCGCGCCGGCCTGCGCCGGCGGAGGGAGCTTGGTCCAGGCCGGCCGGATTTGCCGGCGCTCCAAAAGCAAGCGTACGGCGCCGAAGGCAACGATGCCGGCCGCTAAAACGGCTTGCCAGCCGCTCAAAAGCACCGGTCCGCCTCCCCCGGCGAAGAGCGCTCGATAGACCGCCGTTGCCGCCGCGAAGGTCGGCGAGCGGAAGAGCACCCAGGCCAGCGAGACGAGGATGAAGGTGACGGCGACTCGCACCGGTGCGGCGAAATCGCGCGGTGCGCCGCCCTGGCGGCCGACGCCCAGGATGCGCTCGACGCAGAGCAGCAGGCCGTGAAGACCACCCCACGCGACGAACGTCCACTGCGCGCCGTGCCAAAGACCGCCCAGCAGCATCGTCACCATCAGATTGCGCAGCGTCGCGACGTTCCCGTGGCGACTTCCACCGAGCGGAATATAGAGGTAGTCGCGCAGCCAGGTGGAGAGCGTGATGTGCCAACGATGCCAGAAGTCGGTAATGCTCGTCGCCAAGTACGGCATTGCAAAGTTCTCGGGAAAGACGAAACCAAAGAGCCGCGCGCAGCCGATGGCGATGTCGCTGTAGCCCGAAAAATCGAAATAAATCTGCATCCCGAACGCAAAAAGCGCGCTCCAGGCGGCGGGTGCGCCGGGGTGAGCGGCGAGCGAGCTCCAATACGCGTTTGCGACACCGGCAAACTGATCGGCGATTGCCATCTTCTTCACCAATCCGAAGCCGGCGCGCGCGAGTCCGTACGAAATGTCGTCGGGGCCGGGGGGCCGCCACGCAAAGAGCTCGCCGAAGAACAGCCCAGCGCGGACGATCGGTCCCGCTAGCAACTGCGGGAAAAACGCAAGGTACAGCGCGTAGTCGAGCGGCTTTCGAATCGCCGTTATCCGGCCGCGATAGACGTCGACCAGATACGAAATGCTTTGGAAGGTATGAAAGCTGATGCCGATGGGGACGAAGAGATCGACCAGCCATGGGTCGGCGCGCATTCCCAGCAGCGCGGCTACCGTGCCCCCGGCGAAGTTTACGTACTTGAAGCTGCCCAAAAAGGCCAGATTCGCGGCTACGCCGAGTGCGAGCAGGAGGCGCGTATCGCGGCGCCCCGACTCGCGCGCGCGTTCCACCGCGAGCGCGACGTAGAAGTCACTCGCGGTCAGGATCAAAAGAAAGACGAGGTACCACGCGTTCCACCGCGCGTAGAAATAATAGCTCGCGAGGAGCAGCACGTAGCGCCCCGCTCGTCGCGGCAACCCGTAAAACAATCCGGCGACGATCGCCAGAAACAACCAGAACTCATACGATTGAAAGCGCAACGGAAGGCCGATTCCGACGGCCGCCGCATACCACGAGGCGTCGCGCCGCGGCGCACCGCCGGGCTTTTCGTCGGCACGGGCGAAGACGACGGTCGCCGCCTTCGCGCTTCGCGCTTCGGGCCGGATGACGCAGCAAGACGGGGCGCGCAACGAGCGTGCGACGTCCGCGGCTAAGCGACGGCTGAACAATAGGCTTCCGGCGCGATTGAGATGATCTTCGTCGGCGAAGAGCCGCGGCCGTTCGAGCGCGAGGTAGGGTGCCGCGGGAAGGAATCGCGCGTGCCATCTTCGCGCGATGGTCAGCAGCGAACCGCCGGGAACTTGCGTGGCGTCGCGATGCGCCGGCCGCGTCGGAATTCGGACGAAAAAGACCGGTACCCCCGCGCTTTCGTAGCGCGCAACGATCGGCTCGAGCCACTCGATGCGGTAGCGCGCGTACGACGCGCTCGGCTTCGGAACCGGCAAGATTTGCGTCGCGATGGCTTGGCGTTGGTCGGCCGAGAGATCCGGCGGATAAACGATCCTGCCGCTACTGAAGTCAACGCGCAGGCCGGCGAGCGATTCGGCGCGCGGATGCGCGGCGAGCGGCTCGTACGCCGGCGCATTGCGCGCTTGCTCGAGCGCAACGACGCGCGCGACCGGATCTGCAGCGAAGGCTTGAAAGTCGTCGCGCAGCTCCGGCCCGCGTAAGAGCAAATCTAATCCGTATTCGACGCGTTCGCGCGGATCCGAAAAGGAGCCGGCCAGCTTGGGAATGTCGCCCAGGCGCGTTTGAAAGACGACGTAGCGCAGATCCATGGGACGGTCGTCGCCGTCGATGCTGCCGATTGCGCTGTCGTCGTCGGCATAGGTGTCGACCGGGATGACGACGGCGCGAAGCCGGTCCGCGCGCGGGTCGATCGCGCGCACGAAGAACGGCCAGCAGCGCGGCGTGGTGCCGGGGACGCCGCCGTTGAGAAAGCGCAAGCCGCCGGCCGCGGCGCTCGCCGCGCGCGGATCCAGGCCCGAATAGATCCGCGAATCGCCGAGCACGAGAACGTCCGTGCGCCGATCGGCAGCGAATGCGCGAAACTGCGCGATCGCCGCTTCAAAGCTGCCGGTGCTCGAGGAGGGGTCGAGCAGAGCCCGATAGAGATGCGTGCGAAACGCGACCGCGTCCACGAGCGCGA
>JASHOM010000158.1 GCA_030041115.1 Vulcanimicrobiota bacterium
GCGCGCGCAGGCACTCGACGAAGCCGATTTGCCGCAACGTCCGGATCGTCCGGCGGCGCCGGCGCGCGACTCGCTCGTCTCGCTGCTCGGTGCGGCCGTCGCTGAGATCGCCCGCGATGCCGACCTGCCGCCGAGCCTGTTGGCGCCGCGCGCCGTGCTCGAACGTCTGGCGCGCGAGACGCCGCCGGATCGCGCGAGCTTCGAACGCGTCCTCGCATTGCAGCCGTGGCGGCTCGCACTCGTCGCCGAACCGCTCTGGCGGCTGCTTCGCGGCGAGACCGCGCTCAGGATCGAAGGCTACACGCAGGGCGATCCCAAAGTACGCTTGTCCGATGACTCAAAGCAATAGCTTCGGAGCGCGCGACACGCTGCGGGCGGGCGATCGTTCGTACGCATACTTTCGGCTCGGCGCGCTCGAGGACGCGGGCGTGGCGAAACTGGAGCGTCTGCCGTTCTCGCTCAAGATTCTGCTCGAAAATCTCCTCCGATTCGAGGACGGCAACGTCGTAACGGCCGCAGACGTCGAGGCGCTCGCGCGCGGCGGCCGCGAGCGGCACGAGCGCGAGATTTCCTTTACGCCGGCCCGCGTCTTGCTTCAGGACTTTACGGGCGTTCCGTGCATCGTCGATCTGGCGGCGATGCGCGATGCGATGGCTCAGATGGGTGGCGATCCGAAAGCGATCAACCCGCTGCAGCCGGTCGAGCTGGTCATCGATCATTCGGTGCAGGCCGACTACTTTGGCTCCAACGACGCGCTGATGAAGAACACGGATCTCGAGTTCGAACGCAATCGCGAGCGCTACGCCTTTCTCAAATGGGGCCAATCGGCGCTGCGCGGATTGCGCGTCGTTCCGCCGGGAACCGGCATCGTTCATCAGGTCAACATCGAGTATCTCGCGCGAGTGATCTTCGGCTCCGGCGAGGGCGCTCTGGCCTATCCGGACACCGCGGTCGGCACCGATTCGCACACGACGATGGTGAACGGACTCGGCGTGCTCGCTTGGGGCGTCGGCGGCATCGAAGCGGAAGCCGCGATGCTCGGGCAGCCGGTTTCGATGCTCATTCCCGAGGTCGTCGGATTTCGGCTGACGGGCGCGCTGCGCGAGGGTGTGACGGCCACCGATCTCGTGTTGACGGTCGCCGAGATGCTTCGGCGCAAGGGCGTCGTCGGCAAGTTCGTCGAGTTTTACGGCGACGGACTCTCCGCGCTTCCCGTCGTCGATCGCACGACGATCAGCAACATGTCGCCCGAGTTCGGCTCGACCGTCGCGATTTTTCCGATCGACGACCGCACGCTGGAATACCTGCGGCTCACCGGGCGTCCGGCGGAGCAGATTGCGCTGGTCGAGGCCTACGCCAAGACGCAGGGACTCTTTCGAACCGGCGCGAGCGCCGATCCCGAGTTTGCCGATTCGCTCGCGCTCGATCTCGCCGGCGTCGGGCCGAGTCTCGCCGGGCCGCGCCGGCCCCAGGATCGCGTCGCGCTCGCCGACGTCAAGCGTTCCTTCGATGCCGCGTTGCAGGACTGGACCGCGGCGCGCGAGCGGGCCAACGGCGCGGTTTCACGCTTCGTCGACGAGGGCGGAGGTGGAACCTCGACGATTGCGCAGACGGTCGAGGAGGTCGACGACGGCTCGGTCGTCATCGCGGCGATCACCTCGTGCACGAACACCTCGAATCCGTCGGTGCTCATCGGCGCGGGTCTGCTCGCGCGCAATGCGGTCGAGCGCGGGCTTTCGACAAAGTCGTGGGTCAAGACGTCGCTCGCGCCGGGCTCGAAAGTCGTCACCGATTATCTGGCAAAGGCGGGGCTGCAGGAGTATCTCGACCGGCTCGGCTTCAATCTCGTGGGCTACGGCTGCACGACCTGCATCGGAAACTCAGGCCCCTTGCCCAGCGACGTCGCCGAGGCGGTCGCCGACGGGGATTTGGCCGTCGCCGCCGTCCTTTCGGGCAACCGGAACTTCGAGGGCCGCATTCATCCGCAGGTTCGCGCCAACTACTTGGCATCGCCGCCGCTGGTCGTCGCGTATGCACTGACCGGACGGATCGACGTCGACCTGACGACGGAAGCGCTCGGCGCGGGTCGCGACGGAAAGCCGGTCTATCTGCGCGACATCTGGCCAACCAACGGCGAGATTGCCGAGACGATGGCGCGCTGCATCAGCGGAGAGCTCTTCGAGCGCGAGTACGCGGACGTTTTCAAGGGCGACGAGAACTGGAGCATGCTCAGCGTTGCGCCGAGCGAGCGCTATCGCTGGGATCCCAAGTCGGAATACGTCAAGCGGCCGCCGTATTTCGACGGAATGCCGGCGCAGCCGGCGCCCCTGCACGACGTGCGCTGCGCGCGCGTCATCGCGATGCTCGGTGACTCGGTCACGACCGATCATATCTCGCCCGCGGGCAGCATCGCACGAAACAGCCCGGCTGGAAAGTATCTCATCGAGCGCGGCATCGAGCCGCGCGACTTCAACTCTTACGGCGCGCGCCGCGGCAACCACGAAGTGATGGTGCGCGGCACGTTCGCCAACGTGCGTCTGCGCAACATGCTCGTGCCCGGCGTCGAGGGCGGCATCACTCGCTATCTGCCGGCCAACGAGCAGCTCTCCATTTTCGAAGCTTCACGCCGCTACGCCGATGACGGCACGCCGTTGATCGTGCTTGCGGGCAAGGAGTACGGTTCGGGATCGTCGCGTGATTGGGCCGCCAAGGGACCTTACCTTTTGGGCATCAAGGCGGTGATCGCGGAATCGTTCGAGCGCATCCACCGAAGCAACCTCATCGGGATGGGCGTGCTGCCGCTCGAGTACGTCGACGGCGCCAACCGCTCGACCTACGGGCTCGACGGCGAGGAGGTGTACGACGTCACCGGACTCGCCGGCGGGATCCGGCACAGCATGCGTCTCCACGTGAAAGCGACGGATCCGCGCAGTAGCCGGGCGATCGAGTTTCCGGTGCGCTTGCGCATCGACACGCCCAACGAAGCCGAATACTATCGGCACGGAGGCATCTTGCAGTACGTGTTGCGCCAGCTCATTTCGGCGTAGCTCGCGGCCCTGGTTCAGCGCACTACAGCATAACGCGGCGGAAGTCGGCTAACAGCTCGGCGACGTAGACGAGGAAACGCGCCGCACCGGCGCCGTCCACGACGCGATGGTCGTAGCTGACGCTGATCGGAAGCATCAACCGCGGGACGAATTGCTCGCCGTCCCAAACCGGCTTGGTCGCGGTGCGCGTCGCGCCGAGAATCGCAACTTCGGGAGCATTGACGATCTGCGTGAACGCCGTGCCGCCGATGCCGCCGATCGAGGAGATCGTAAAGCTTCCGCCTTGCATCTGCCCGAGGGTGAGCTTTCCCTCGCGAGCCTTGCCCGCGAGCTCTTGGGCCTCGCGCGCAATTTCGATCAAGCCCTTTGCTTCGGCGTTACGAATGACCGGAACGACGAGCCCCCCGGGCGTGTCGGCGGCGAAACCGATGTTATAATAGCGTTTGACGATCAGCTCGTCGCCGTCGAGCGATGCGTTGAATTCCGGAAAGCGCTGTAAGGCCGCGACCGAGGCGCGGATGAGGAACGCGAGCATCGTGAGCTTCGGCCCGCCGGACTTTGCCTGCTCTCGGTTGACCTCGCTGCGCAGCGTCTCGATCGACGTGACATCGGCCTCGTCGTAGTTGGTGATGTGCGGAATCTGCACCCAATTGCGATGCAGGTTTGGCCCGGAGAGCTTCTTGATGCGCGAGAGGGGCATTCGCTCGACCTCTCCGTACTGCGCAAAATCGAGTTTTGGCCAGGCGGGCAGTCCCGCAAGCGGACTTGGAGCGCCGGCGCCGCCGCTCTGCAGCGCGCTTTTGACGAAGCCTTGCACGTCTTCGCGCGTCACGCGTCCGTTCGGGCCGCTGCCGCGCAAACCGCGCAGATCGACGCCGAGCTCTCGCGCGAAC
>JASHOM010000159.1 GCA_030041115.1 Vulcanimicrobiota bacterium
CCGTCAACTATAAGACCGCCTGGGTGGTCGGGAAGTGGAACCTCGGCGCGTATGCGGGAAAGAGCTTCTGGCTCTATTTCGGCGTCCACGGCGACGGTTACGCTGGGCTTTCCACGCAACAGTTCGTCGACGACGTCACCTTGACCGGCGCTGCCTCCCCGGCAGCAAACGGCAGGCGGTAAGCCCGGCGCGCGGAAGGATGCAAGCATGGAGAACGAGGGAGAGCGCCGGCTTGCGCGCACGCTGCTCTGGGTCGGCGTCGGCGTCGTAGCCGTCGCCGCGCTCGGCGCAACGGTGGCCTACGTTTCGCTGCGGATCGCGTCGGAGCAGCGCAACGAAGATCCGACGACGCAGCGCATCCAACAGCTCATCGACGAAGCGAACTCCTTGCTCAAGGCGCTTGACGAGCAGCGAAACAGCGCTTAATTCCGGCGCGCCGCTGCGCAGCGGCGCCGAACTCGAGCTCGCGTTCACCGATCTTCTCGCCAACGGACAAGGCGTCGCTCGCGCCGGCGCCCTCGTCGTTTTCTGCTTCGGCCCGCTTCCCGGCGAAGTCGCCCGGCTTCGCATTACCGAGGTAAAGCAACGTTATGCGGTTGCCGAGGCGCTCGCGATCCTGCGCGAGGCGCCCGAGCGCGCGCGCCCGTTTTGCCCCGTTTTCGGGACCTGCGGCGGCTGCCAGTTGCAACACCTCGGCTATCCCGCGCAGCTCCAATGGAAGCGCAAAGTCGTCGTCGACGCGCTCGAGCGCATCGGCGGCTCCGCCGGCGTCGACGTGCGCCCGACGATCGGCATGGCCCAGCCGCGAGCGTATCGCAACAAGATGTCGCTCGTCGTGGAGCACCGCACCACTCCGCCGGCGGTCGGCTTTTACCGTCAGCGGTCGCACGACGTCGTCCCGATCGACGCGTGTCCGATCGTCACGCCGAAGCTCGATGCCGATCTTCGCCGCCTCGCCGCATTGCGCGAGAACGCCGCGGTGAGCGACATGCTCGGCGACGCCCGGCACCTCGTCGCGCGCAGCGCCGATGCGACGGGAAAGAGCGTCTTGACGATCACCACCGAGCGACGCTCGGAGAGCGCGCATCGGGCCGCGCCCTTGTTGCTGCGCGAGGTTGCAGGTCTCGCCGGCGTCACCAACTCGTACGATCTTGCGAGCGCTAACGCGATCGTCGGCCGGCGCCATCGTTCGCTCGGCGGTGCGGCCGAGATCGAAGAGACGATCGGCGGCGTGCGCTATCGCGTTTCGGCCGGCTCGTTCTTTCAAGTAAACGTCGCGATGATGGGACGGATTTTCGACTATCTGAAGCCGTGGCTGGCGCCCCCGCGGCGAATCGTCGACTTGTATTGCGGCGTGGGCACGTTCTCGCTCTTGTTCGCGGCACACGGCTGGCGCGTGCACGGCATCGAGGAGAACGTGCAAGCGATCGCCGAAGCGGCGGCCAATGCGCGCCGCAACGGCCTCGGGGAGCTGGTCCGGTTCACCACGGGGCGCGTCGAGCGGCTCGTCGGCATGCCCGCCGTTCGAAACGCGTTGCGTAAAACCGACGTGCTCTTTCTCGATCCGCCGCGCAAGGGATGCGACGAGACGACGCTCGGCGCGGTTGCCGGCGCCGGCGTTCCGGTGCTGTGGTATCTCTCGTGCGATCCCGCGACGTTGGCACGGGATTCGAAGTTCCTGGTAGCCAAAGGCTACCGGCTCGGTTCGATTCAGCCGTTCGACATGTTTCCGCAGACCGGACACGTCGAGACACTCGCCCGACTGGAGTATTCCTAAACGTGCCCGACAGCATAGACATCCGCTACGTTGCCACCCTCGCCCGCATCGCCCTGACCGACGACGAAGTCGAGGTATTCGGCCGCCAGCTCGGCGACTTGCTCGGCCACGTGAACGCGCTCGCCGAGCTCGACACGGCCAGCGTTTCGGCAACCGCGCAAGTGATCGAGTCGCGCAACGTGCTGCGCGAGGATCGGCCGGCGCCGTGTCTGGACCGCGAGAAGGTTCTTGCCCAAGCGCCGCAGCGGCAGGGCGCGTTCTTCCGCGTGCCGCGGATTATCGCGGAGTAGTCTGGTTTGCCGATGGAATACATCGAGAAGAGCGCCGCGCAGATCGCCCACGACGTTCGCACAAGGGTGCGCAGTGCGGCGGAAGTGACCGATGCCACGCTGGCGCACGTCGAGTCCGTGGAGGGCGCGGTCGGCGCCTATCTCACCGTGCTGGCCGATTCGGCGCGCGCGCATGCGGCGCGCGTGGACGAGCGCGTGCGCAACGGCGAAAAGCTCGCGCTCGCGGGCGTGCCGGTCGCCGTCAAGGACAACATGTGTCTCGACGGCAGCCGCACGACGTGCGGCAGCAAGATTTTGGAGCGATGGATCGCGCCGTACACCGCGACGGCGGTGGCGAGAATGCTCGAGGCCGGCGCCGTGCCGATCGGTAAAGCGAACTGCGACGAGTTTGCGATGGGCAGCTCCTGCGAAAACTCGGCGCTGGGCGTTACGCGCAATCCTTACGATTTGACGCGCGTGCCGGGCGGCTCGAGCGGCGGGTCGGCCGCGGCCGTGGCGGCCTATGAAGCCGCGCTCGGCATGGGAAGCGATACCGGCGGCTCGATTCGCGAACCCGGAGCATTTTGCAATCTCGTCGGGTTCAAGCCGACCTACGGCCGCATCTCGCGTTACGGCTTGATCGCTTTCGCCTCGAGTCTCGATCAGATCGGCCCGCTCGCGCGCACGGTCGAGGACGCGGCGCTCGCCTACGACGCCATGGCGGGGTTCGACCCGATGGATGCGACGACGGTCGACCGGCCGGTCGAAGCCGCTGCCGGCGCGCTGCGTGAGGATTTGCGCGGTCTGCGCGTCGGGATGGTGCGCGAGTTCGATTCAGCAGCGCTCGGAGCCGCACTCGATGCACTCTATCGTGCTGCGTATCGCGATCTCGAGCGGCTGGGCGCGGAGCTGGTCGAAGTATCGTTGCCGACGGCCGCCTACGGCGTCGCCACCTACTACTTGATCGCACCGGCGGAATGTTCGTCGAATCTGGCGCGATTCGACGGGGTGCGCTACGGGCTGCGAGTGGAAGGCGACGACGTGCGCTCCATGTACGACCGGACCCGCGCGGCCGGTTTCGGTCCCGAGGTCAAACGCCGCATTCTCATCGGAACGCACGCGTTGTCGAGCGGCTACTACGACGCGTATTACGTTCGCGCCCAGAAGGCGCGGACGCTCATCGCCGGCGATTTCGAGCGCGCTTTTGCGCAATGCGACCTCATCGCGTGCCCGGCGGCGAGCTGCCCGGCCTTCGAGTTCGGTGCAAAGAGCGATCCGTACAGCATGTATTTGATGGACTACTACACGATTCCGATGGCCCTGGCCGGACTGCCCGCGCTTTCGGTGCCGTGCGGCTGGACCACGCCCGAGGGCGGCCGCGTGCCGATGCCCGTCGGACTGCAGCTCTGCGCGCCGCTCTTCGCGGAAAAGCTGTTGCTCGGCGCGGCGCGCGCATACGAAGCCGCGACCGGGCACGCACTCGCGCGCAGGCCCGAGCTGGAGAGCGTGCGCGCATGAACGCACGCTACGAGGCCGTCATCGGCGTCGAGTGCCACGTCGAGCTAAAGACCAAGACGAAGATGTTCTGCGGATGCGTCAATGCGTTCGGCGGAGAGCCGAACACGAAGATTTGCCCGGTCTGTCTGGGAATGCCCGGCGCGCTTCCCGTGCCCAATGCGCAGGCGATCGAGCTGATCATCGCCGCCGGCCTTGCTTTCGGAGCGGAGATTCCGGCGTTTTCGAAGTTCGATCGGAAGAACTACTTCTATCCCGACATGCCCAAGGATTATCAGATCTCGCAGTACGACATGCCGCTGGCAATCGGCGGCACGGTCAAGTACTGGCTCGAGGACGGAACGATGCGCGAGTGCCGCCTGACCCGCATTCATCTCGAAGAGGACACGGGCAAATCCACGCACGCCGGCTCGGGCGACGGACGGATCGCCGGAAGCTCTTACTCGCTGGTGGATTTCAACCGCGCCGGCGTGCCGCTCATGGAGTGCGTGTCGGAGCCGGAGCTGCGCAGCGGCGCGGAGGCGGTCGCGTATCTCGAATCGCTGCGTCGCACGCTGCTCGCGCTCGGCGTGAGCGACGTCAAGATGGAGGAAGGCTCGCTGCGGTGCGATGCCAACGTCTCGATTCGACCGGCGGGCTCGGCGGAGCTCGGCACGAAAACCGAGATCAAAAACATGAATTCCTTTCGTTCGGTGGAGCGCGCGATCGAAAGCGAACGCGCGCGGCAGATCGAGATCCTGTCGAACGGGGGACGCATCGTGCAAGAGACGCGCGGCTGGGACGAGGTCAACGGCGTCACGCATTCGATGCGCAGCAAAGAGGAAGCGCACGACTATCGCTACTTCCCCGAGCCCGACCTCGTGCCGCTCGAGCCGTCGCGCGCAGCGGTCGAACGACTGCGCGCCGCGCTTCCCGTGCTCCCCGCGCAGCGTTTCGAGCGGTACACGTCGCAGCTCGGGATCGGCTCGAAGCAGGCGACGCAGCTCGTGGAGACTCCTTCGCTCGGGGCGTACTTCGATCGCGTGGTCGCTTGCAGCAACAACGCCCAGCAGGCGAGCAACTTCGTGCTCGGCGATCTCTCGCGGCTGGCCAACGAAACGGGCGTCGCGGTGGCCGAATCGGCGGTTTCGGCCGAGCATCTCGCCGAGCTGATCGGCTTGGTGGATGCCAAGCGCATCAATTCGAAGATCGCCAAGGAGCTGCTGGCGCGGATGTGGGACGGCGCGGGCTCGCCGGCCGCGATCGTCGAGCGCGAAGGTCTCGCGCAGACGACCGACCCCGGCGCGATCGCGGCCTTCGTCGAGGAGGTTTTGTCGGCGCATCCCAGCGTCGTTGCCGAATTCAAGGCGGGAAAGAGCAACGTCATGGGTTTCCTGGTCGGTCAAGTGATGAAGGCGTCGCGCGGAAAAGCCGATCCGGCGCTCGTCAACGAGCTGGTGCGCACAAAGCTCTCCTCCTAAAAGCGTTTGCGAATGTCGCTCGCTGACGACCGGACGCTCGAGGCACTCGACTTCGCCGCGGTACGTGCTCGCGTCGTTTCCGAGACGCGGACGCAGCGCGGCCGCGCGTACGCGCTCGCGCTGACTCCGGATTTCGATTTCGAGGCGGTACGCCGCGAGCAGCAGCGCACCGAAGCGGTGCGCGGGCTGATGGCGGGAAGCGACTTTCGCGTGATGCCGGCGATCGAGACCTCGGCGCTGACGGGCGCGGCGCAGCTCGGACAGACGCTGACCGCGGCCGATCTGCGCTCGATCGGCGATGCGCTTGCAGCCGCAGCGGCGGCGCACCGGGCGGCGCACGAGCATGCGGACCTAGCCGGCGTCGTTGCCGGGTACACTCCGCTGCGGGAGCTGTCGCGCCCGCTCGTCGACGCGATCGACGAGCGCGGATTCGTTCTCGACCGGGCTTCCCCGGCACTCGGGCGCATCCGCCGAAGCCTCATCCAAGCGCAGGCCGAGGCGCGCGATCGTCTCGGTTCGATCCTCAGCTCGACGAAGCACGCGCAAGCCATTCAAGAACGTCTCGTCACGATTCGCAACGGGCGCTTCGTGATCCCGATCAAGGCGGAGTTCGCCGGAACCTTGCCGAGCATCGTCCACGATACCAGCTCGAGCGGACAGACGCTCTTCGTCGAACCGATCGCCGCGTTGGAAGCGAACAATCGCGTGCGCACGTTGCAAATCGACGAGGAGCGCGAAGTGCAGCAGATTCTCGAAGCGTTTTCGCGCGAGGTCGGAAGTCGCGCCGCCGCGATCGAGGCGAACGTCGAGTTGCTTGCGCGCGTGGATCTGCTGGCGGCAAAGGCCGAGCTCGCGCGGCGAAGCAACGCCGTGATGCCCGAGCTGAGCGACGCGGCGGTTCTCACGATCGAGCGAGGCGGTCATCCGCTGCTCGGCGAGCAGGCCGTACCGCAATCGCTCGACGTCGACGAGGCGACTCGACTGCTCGTGGTGAGCGGCCCGAACATGGGAGGAAAGACCGTCGCCCTCAAGCTGGCCGGCCTGTTCGTCGTGATGGCCTACTGCGGAATCCAGCTCCCGGCGGCTCGAAGCCGCGTCGGGCGATTCGAGCGCGTGATCGCCGACATCGGCGACGAGCAATCGCTGGTCGCCAATGCCTCGAGCTTTTCCGCGCACTTGAAACGCCTCGGCGAGATGCTCGAACGTGCCGACGATCGGACCCTCGTCATCGTGGACGAAATCGGCGGGGGCACGGAGCCCGGTGCCGGTGCGGCGCTGGCGATCGCGATGTTGGAAAGGCTGCTCGAGCGCGGCGCGCGGGCGATCGTATCGACGCACGCGGTCGAGCTCAAGCTCTTCGCGCATGCGATGTCCGGCGCCACCAACGCGAGCGTCCGATTCGATCCGGCGACGTTCGAGCCGACGTTCGAGCTGGACCTCGGGACGCCGGGTCAGTCGCTGACCTTTCCGTTGGCCCTGCGCTTGGGCGTCGATCCGCAGATCGTCGAGCGTGCCGGCGCGCTGCTCGAACGGCGAGAGCTCGACTACGAGACCGCATTGAGCGAGCTTGCCCAACGCAACGCCGAGCTGCGCGCGGAGCGCACGCGGCTGGAAAAGGAGCGGCGCGACGTCTCGCGTCACGTCGAAGCGCTGCTGCGCGAGCGGGGCGAGCTCGACGACGAACGACGGCGCTTCGCCGCGCGCGCCGAAGAGCGGCTGCAGCAGAGTCTGCGGGATTTCGCGCGCGAGCTGCAACGGCGCGCGTCGGAGCGCGAGGCCGGTCCCCGGAAGGCGAAGATCACCCCGTCGCAGGCCGCGCTGCTCGGCGAGACCATCGAGGCGATGCGCCGCGATCTCGGAATCCATCGGAGCGACGAGAGCGAGCCCGGCCAAGAGAGCTTCTTGCCCGGCGATCGCGTGCGCGTCGTTTCGTTGAATCAAGACGGGACCGTTGCGGAAGATTGGGGCGAGAGGTTGCTCGTTTCGGTCGGTTCAATGAAGATGACCGTGGAGAGGAACGACGTTCGTCGCGAGGGCGGCGTCGCGAGGCGTCCCCAACGCGGGGCTGCACGCGCCGACGTGCGCCTCGCGGCGGCGCAGCGCTCCGCGGCTGAGTTGGACGTGCGCGGCAAACGCTATGCCGAAGCCGAGCCGCTCGTCGAACGGTGGATCGACGACGCGATGCTCGCCGGAAACTCGCCGCTGCGGTTGATTCACGGGAAGGGGACGGGCATGCTCGGGCGGGGTCTGCAAGAGTATCTTCGCGGACACGTGGGCGTGAAGAGCCTGCGCTACGGCACCGAAGAAGAAGGCTCGACGGGCGTGACGCTGATCGAGCTGCGAACGTGACTCGGTCCGGCGGCCCGGCGCTGCTCGACGGATTCGATCACGTCGAAACCGCTGCGGAGTTCGTCGAACGGCTTCGCTCGGGCCGGCCGCTGCGCGTCAAGCTCGGCATCGATCCGACCAGCCCCGATCTCCATCTCGGCTTCATGGTGGTGTTGCACCAACTGCAGAAATTCGCCGCAGCGGGGCATCGGGTGACGCTCATCATCGGCGACTTCACGGCGCGCATCGGCGATCCGAGCGGGCGCAACGTCACGCGTCCCCAGCTCTCGCGCGAGGAGATCGAAGCGAACATGCGCGCGTACCGCGAACAAGCCGGAAAGGTACTCGATCTCGAGCGCATCGAGGTGCGCTATAACTCCGAATGGCTCGACGCTCTTTCGCTCGCCGATCTCGTCAAGCTGCTCGCCAAAACGACGGTGGCGCAGATGCTGGAGCGCAACGATTTCAGCGAACGCTACGGTTCGGGCGCCCCGATCTCGCTGCACGAGTTCCTCTACCCCGTCGCGCAGGCGTACGACTCGGTGGCGATCGAAGCGGACGTCGAGCTCGGGGGGACGGATCAGCTCTTCAATCTTTTGCTCGGCCGGCACTATCAGCGCGAGTTCGGGCAACCGCCGCAGATCTGCGCGACGGTCCCGCTGCTCGTCGGACTCGACGGGCAGAAGAAGATGAGCAAGTCGTTCGGCAATTACGTCGGCGTCGCCGAGGCCGCGCCCGAGCAGTTCGGAAAGCTGATGAAGATTCCCGACGAGCTCATACCGGCCTACGCGCGGCTTGCCGCGTTTCGATCGCGCGATGAATGCGAGCGGCTTGCCTCGGAGCTTGCCGTGGGACGCGCGAATCCGATGGAGGAGAAGAAACGCCTCGCGCAAGAGATCGTCGCGCGCTACCACGACGCCGGGCAAGCGACGCGCGCGCGTGAGTACTTCGAGCGTACGGTTCAGCGGCGCGAGATTCCAACCGAAAACATCGGGGACGTCGAGCTGGGCGACTGCAAACGCGTCGCGGAGGTACTGGTAAAGGCCGGATTCGCCGAGAGCAGGCGCGCGGCCGAGCGCCTCATCGCCGGAAACGCGGTCAAGGTCGAGGGAGAGCCGGTGCGCGATGCGAACGCCATGTGGAGCGCGTCCGGGCCGGCCGTGCTCTCGGTGGGCTCGCGGCGCTTCGTTCGCGTGCTTCCCGGGACGGCCTCGTCACGCTAAAGGATCGATGGCTCTCAAATACGGTTCCAACGCTTTCGCGATAACGCTGTTGAGCGTAGCTCTTGCCGCCTGCGGCGGATCGCAGAGCGTACCGCCGCAAAACGTGGCCGCGCCGCAAGCGCGAGGCGGCTCGGGATCGTGGATGCTGCCTGAAGCCAAGGGCGAAGACCTGCTCTACGCTTCGGTTCAAACGACGTGCTGCGTGACCGGCGGCGCGAACGTGTACGTCTTCGCCTACCCGAACGGGAGAAAGCTCGTCGGAGAGCTTTCCGTCACCTCGAATATCATGTACGGCCTTTGCTCGGACCGCAAAGGGGACGTGTTCGTAACCGACAACTCCGAGCCGAGCGGAAGCGGATTATACAGCTACGTCTATGAGTACAAGCACGGCGGGAGCGAGCCGAGCGCAACGTTCCTCGATCCGTGGGCTGCCGACGGCTGTTCGGTCGACCCGGCCACCGGGAATCTTGCCGTCGCGAATTGGTTTACCGGCGGATCGGAGCAAACCGGCAACGTCATCGTCTACGACGGAACCACGGGGCGGTATACGACGTATTTCGACTCGAAGATTCCTTACGTCAAGTGGTGCGCATACGATGATAACGGGAACCTTTACATCGACGGCGCCGATTTCGGCACGCAGATTGCGGTGCTGCGCAAGGGCGAAACGTCGTTCTCAAATATAGAGCTGAATTACGGCGAGTTTTTGCCGGACAGCCTGCAGTGGTACCATAACCGCCTTCTCGTCACCGGTTACGAGGGCTCGATCGGGCCCGAGCTGCTTCTCGAAGTGGGCGTGAGGGGAACCAAGGGAACGATTTTGGGAAGAAGCTTCTTGCGGGACTACGGACACAAGTGGGGTGCGGACGCCCAATTCGTCGTCAGGTCCGGCGAGCTCATCAGCGGCGGTTACCCGGGCTATTACCTCCACGCCTGGCCGTTTCCCCAAGGCGGCCGCGCGCTCCGGCGGCTAGCGCGCACGCCCGACGGATGGTGGTACGGCGTGACTATTTCGGTTGCCCTGAGAAAAAAGTAGGACGCAGTCAGCCCGTCAGGCGTTGGGCGAGATCGCCCAGCTCTTGCGCGGTGAAGACGTAACGCGTCTTGCAGTATTCGCAGACCGCTTCGGTGCGATCGCGTTCGCGGGTGAGCTGCAGCAGCTCGTCGGCGCCGAGGCCGAGCAGCACCGCTTCCACCTTGGCGCGGTTGCAGCGACACGCGAAGCGGATGCCGATCGCATGATGCGAACGCAGCTCTAAGTCACCGGCGAGCTCGCGCAGCAGCGCGTTCGCATCGCCATGCCGTGCGATCAGCTGCGTAACCGGCGGCATGGCCGCCGCGCGCTCTTCCAGCGTCGCCAGGGCGCCTTCGTCGGCGCCGGGCAGCGCCCGCGCGAGAATTCCGCCGGCGGCGACGACGCCGTCGGGATTCGCGAGCACGCCGAGCGCGACGATGCTGGGAATTTGTTCGGATTGCGAGAGATAGATCGCCAGGTCTTCGGCGATCTCGCCCGACCGCAGCTCCACCACGCCCACGTAGGGCTGACCGATGCCGCTGGAACGCGTTACTTGCAGAGATCCGGTGCCGACCGCACCGGCGACGTTGAACTTGCCGCGCGCGTCGACGGGCAGCTCCACGCGGCCGTTGCGAGCGTAACCGCGTGCGCCGGCCGTCCGCTCGTCGAGCATCCAGGCCTCCGCGGCGAGCGTTCCCAGCGGTCCGTTGCCCGCGATCTGCAGGGAGACGCGCTCGTTGCTTCCCAGCCCCACGCCGAAGAGGGCTGCTCCGGTGGTCAGGCGTCCGACGGCCGCGGTCGCGGTCGGCCAGAGATCGTGGCGATCGCGAATTTCTGCGACCAAATCGGTCGTGACCGCGGCGACGAGCGCAACGCCCGCGTCGAGGTTCGATGCCGCGAGAAGCGTGTCGGCCATGAGCGGCCTCTAATTCGGAGGCCCGAGCTTTTCCTTCAAAGAAGCGGAGCCCATGCGTGTTTTGGTCGTACACGGACCGAACCTCGACCTCCTCGGCGAGCGCGAACCGGAAATCTACGGAACGCGGACGCTCGCCGAGCTGAACGAATCGATCGCCGCAGCCGCCGAGGATTTGGGCGCGGACGTGCGTTGCGAGCAGCACAACGGCGAAGGCGCAATCGTCGACGCGTTGCACGCCGCGCGAAAGAGCTGCGACGCCGTCGTGATCAATCCGGGTGCGTACGCTCATTACTCGTACGCCATCGCCGACGCCATCGCGGCAATCGGCATCCCCGTCGTCGAAGTTCACCTTTCCAACGTCGCTGCGCGCGAAGCGTTTCGCCGCACGAGCGTAACGGCGGCCGCTTGCCGCGCCGTCATCAGCGGCTTCGGGCCGGCCGGATACGTCCTTGCGCTGCGCGCGCTGGGCGAAATCGTCTCGCGCGAGCGCTGAGCTTGGGGAGGAGCGCCCATCCGGCCTGCGTATATCCTCTCGAAGGCGGCCGGCCCGTTGAGCGATTTTCTCCATCGCGGCCGCCGATAGAGGAGAGATGACGTTGACGAAGGCGGATGTTATCGACGCCGTGGCCGTAGAGGCGGAGCTTTCAAGGCGTCAAGCCGGTGAAATAGTCGACTTTATTTTGAACGAGATCAAAACGGCGCTGCAAAAGGGCGATCGAGTCGCGCTCAATCCGTTCGGAAGCTTCGTCGTACGCGCGCGTCAAGCACGCGAGGGACGTAATCCGAAGACCGGTGCAAAAATCACGATCGCCGCGCGCAGGGTGCCGGCGTTCGTCGCCGGCAGCTCGCTGAAGGAAGCCGTTGGGGGAACCGGAGCGCGCAAGAAGAAGCCGTCGAGAAAATCGCACGGGCTGTAGCGAAGCTTGGTTATCGCGCTAGTCTGGGGGACTAGAGATCGCTGGTTCGAATCCAGTCAGCCCGAAAGTATTCCATGAAGATCGGCACGCTCGAGATGAAGATCGCGCGGGTCGAAGGCTTTCAGGTTCGCATCCGTACCTCCGACGGCCGCGACATCCGTTCCGATCGCGAAGGCATGCCGCCGTGGCCGTACGAGAAGGGCGCGCGCGATCGCTGGTCGGTCGCGCGCTGGAAGCAAGACCGCTTCATCAGCCTCTACCCCGGATTCGGCGTCGACGTGCTCGACGGCGACGGCCGGATCGTGGAGTTCGGACAAACGCTGCTGGAAACCGTACGCGAAAGTTACGACTGAATAAGACTAAAACAGTAAACTAGGTCAACTTCTGCCGCATATAAAGAGGAAAGAAAGCAGGCGTTGAGCCAAGTACGCGCGGCTGAAACGGGAGGTACGTGCTTGCAGTATCGGGCGACCGGGCTGTTATTTTTTCTGCTCGTCGCGGGAGCCGGAGTCGTTGCGTGCAGCGGAGGCAACTCGCCGGGCGTCGAGCTTCCGGTGAGCGCACCGCACGGCGTGAAGGGAACGACGCCGCTCAAGCACATCATCATCATCATTCAAGAGAATCGCAGCTTCGACGATCTCTTCGCCACGTTTCCCGGCGCCAACGGTACGACGACCGGGCTTGCGGAACCGATGCCCTCGCCCGCGGCCAGCTCCTGCGCGGCGAAAAAGCAGCCGGTAATCACCTATCCGACGAGCGTGCCGCTTACGGAGGTTACGCTGACGGGGAAAGGCTTTTCCAACAACTTCGGTTGGGGCAACGACCTCCCGCACGTCTATAAAAACGGATACCTTTACGAGTGCGATTCGAGCGCCTCTCGCCCCAGTTCGTCGGCGCCCTGCAACATGGACGGCTTCGACACGACCCAGTTCGGGCCCAACGGCGAAGGACCGCAATATACGTGCACGTTCATCTATCAGTACGTGAATCCAAGCGACATCGAGCCGTATTGGGACATGGCGGAGCAGTACGTGCTCGCCGATAATGCCTTCCAGACGCAAGGCAGCGAGAGCTTTACCGCGCATCAAGATCTCATCGCCGCCGGTACCTCCCTCGGCGCGTACGGAAGCTACGGCGACGTCAGCGTCATCGACGATCCTACCGGTTTTCCGTGGGGCTGCGACGCCCAGCCGCCTAGCCCACCGAGCCAAGAGGGCTCGGTCACGTCGCTCATAACGACGTACGGTCAGTACCTCGGGGACAAAGGACCGTTCCCGTGCTTCACCCAGTACCAAACGATGCGCGATCTGCTCGATGCCGTGAAGATTCCGTGGAAGTTCTATGCGAACAAAGTCTACGGGTGGCACAACGCCAAAGCGGGCGATTCGGGCATTTGGAGCGGGTTCGACGCCATTTCAAGCGTGCGGTATAGCAAAGAGTGGGGAACGAAGGTCGTCTGGCCCGACATGAAGATCATCAACGACATCAAGGACGGCACTCTTCCCGACGTGGCATGGGTAACGCCCGACGGCGCGAACTCCGACCACCCCGACGAGCGCAACGCGAAGGGAACACCGGTCGATACCGGCCCCTCCTGGGTCGCGTCGATCGTCAACGCAATCGGCCAGAGCAAGTATTGGAAGACGAGCGCGATCGTCGTGTTGTGGGACGACTGGGGCGGATTCTACGATCACGTGCCGCCGCCGTTTTACGACGACCAAGGCGGCCTCGGCTTTCGCATCCCGGTGATGATCATCTCGCCGTACGTGCAGCCGCACGTGGACCACACGCAATACGAAACGGCCAGCGTGCTGAAGTTCATCGAGGTCAACTGGAATCTCCCGTCGATGGGCCAAGAGGATCAGCGCGCGGCGCCGATGACCGACGCTTTTGACTTCAGCCAGACGCCGCGGCCGTACCAAGTGATCCCGGCGAAGTATCCGCTGTCGTTCTTCCTCCATCAAAAACCGTCGGGCATACCGCCCGATTCCGAATAGAGGCAATGCGATGAGACGATCTCGGTGCATTCCGGCGTGCGCGGTCGCGGCGAGCCTGCTCTTGAGCGCCTGCGGCGGCGGCGGCGGATCGTCGTCGCTGCTGCCGCGCGCGGCGGCTCACCATCGAAGCGGATCGGGTTCGCCGATCCAGCACGTCGTTCTCATGATCCAGGAGAATCGCACTTTCAATAATCTGTTCGCGGGCTTTCCCGGCGCAGTCTCCAAAAAGACCGGGTACGGCCTCGTCAGTTGTACGAATAGCTCCCAAAAGAAGAAGAAGATCAAGCTGACCGCTGCCAACCTGACCGATCACGGCGACGTCACCCACCTGTATGCGGCGTTCCTGACGGCGTACAACGCCGGCTTGATGGACGGCTTCAACTGCATCAAGTACGTCACCAACGGCAAATACGAAGGAAAGGCGCCGTACCAATACGTCAAGAAGGCGCAAATCGCGCCGTATTGGGACATCGCGACGCAATGGGGCTTAGCCGATGAGATGTTCGAGACGCAGGGCAGCGATAGCTTCACCGCCCATCAAGATCTGATCCGGGGCGGCACCTGCATCGAGTCGCCGACTGCGTGCCAGAGCGCTTCGTCGATCGTGAGCCTGATCGATCCGCCGACGACGTCGGCCGCGTGGGGCTGCGATTCGAATTCGGGCTCCAAAACCACGACCATCAACGGGGCGCTGCAGGTGTCCTACGACGACGGTCCGTTTCCATGCTCGGACAAGTTCCCCGACTACGGATCGAACGGTTACGAGACGCTGCGCGACCTGCTCGACGCGGCGGGCGTTTCCTGGAAGTACTATACGCCGGTCTGGAAGAGCAATACGCCCAGCGCCCTTTGGGACGCTTTCGACGTGATCGCGCCGGTGCGCTACGGATCGGAATGGAAGACGAACATCTCCTCGCCTGAAACGAATATCTTCGATGACATTTCCTACGGCACGCTGCCGGAGATGTCGTGGGTGATTCCCGACGCGGCGAACTCCGACCATCCGGGCTACGCGAGCAAAGACACCGGCCCTTCGTGGGTCGCAAGCGTCGTCAATGCGATCGGGGAGAGTCAGTACTGGGACTCGTCGGTGGTGATCGTGGTGTGGGACGATTGGGGCGGCTTCTACGATCCGGTGGTACCGCCGTCGCCGCGCGACGATCAAGGCGGCCCGGGCTTTCGGATTCCGATGCTCGTGGTATCGCCGTACGTGAAAACGGGCAGCGGGAGTGCGGGAGGCTACATCTCCAACACCGTTTACGGATTCGGCAGCATCCTGCGCTATATCGAAGGCAATTGGGATCTCGGAAGTCTCGGGACGACCGATAGCACCGACACGAGCATGGGCGACATGTTCAACTACAACCAGTCGCCGCGCAAGTTCTCGCAGATCTCGACCACGTACAAAAAGGCCTTTTTCCTGCATCAGAAGCCGTCGGGCTTGCCGCTCGACACGTATTAGCGGAAGGACTCCATGTTTGCCCGGAGCGCGGCGTGCGCTTTCACCGCCCTCGTGATGACCGCAGCGGTCGTGGCGTGCGGCGGCAGCGCGCCGGTCGGCGCGCCGTTTCTCCCGGCCGCGCGCGACTCCTCGGGTGCCACGACGCCGATCAAGCACGTCATCGTCGTCATTCAGGAGAACCGCAGCTTCGACAATTTCTTTGCGACCTTTCCCGGGGCCGACGGTGCGACCACCGGAAAGGCCGCCGCGATGCCGGGCAGCGAGCAAAGCTACTGTCGAGAAAACGGCATGCCGGTGATCACCAAACCGACGAGCGTTCCGCTGCAGGAGACCGATTTGATCGGCTCGGGCTTCGGAAAAAACGGCGATTTCGACGAAGATACCGATCTCGACCATATCCACAGCGGGTTCGAAGTCGACCGCGATCACGGCAAGATGGACGGCTTCGACTTGGTCGGAAGCAGCCCCGATGGGAGCGGGACGCCGATCTGCACGTACGACTATCAATACGTCAACCCGTCGGAAATCGCGCCGTACTGGGACATCGCCAAGCAGTACGTTCTCGCCGACCATATGTTCCAAACGCAAGGAAGCGGCAGTTTCACGGCGCATCAGGACTTGATTGCCGCCGGCACGCAGATTACGTCGAACGAGGCGCTCATCGACAACCCCACCTTCTTCCCGTGGGGCTGCGACGCGAATCCGCCGGTGCGCACCGCAATCATCAAGCGCAGCGGAAAGGTCTTTCCGGACGGCGGTCCCTTCCCGTGCCTCAGCTATACGACGTTGCGCGATCTGCTCGATGCCAAGAGCGTTTCGTGGAAGTTTTACGCGATGCCGGTGCAGAAAGAGAGCGGCTGCGACGAGGGCGGCACTGCCGGCATCTGGAGCGCCTTCGACGCGATCAAGGCCGTTCGCTATAGCTCGGAGTGGAAGACGAACGTGACGCGCGGCAGCACGGTCATTTTCAGCGACATCAAGAAGCACGAGCTTCCCTCCGTGGCCTGGATTACGCCCGACGCGCTCAACTCCGATCACCCGGCCGAGTACGCTCATCCTAAATGCGGCAGCGGAGGGCCGCCGACCGATACGGGTCCGTCGTGGGTCGCGTCGATCGTCAACGCAGTCGGGAAAAGCTCGTACTGGAACTCCACCGCGATCGTCGTGCTGTGGGACGATTGGGGCGGTTTCTACGACCACATGCCGCCGCCGTCCCCATCGAACTGGCAGGGCGGCCCGGGGTTCCGCGTGCCGATGCTGATCGTTTCCCCCTACGTCAAGCCGCACGTGGATCACACGCTCTACGAGCTCGGCAGCATCTTGCACTTCATCGAAGACACCTGGGATCTCGGCTCCCTCGGGAGAAACGACGCGAGCTCGGCGAGCATCGGCAACGCCTTCGATTTCAAAATGTCGCCGCGCAAGTTTCAGACGATTCCAGCGAAGTATCCCACGGTCTACTTCTTGCATCAGAAACCTTCGGGCCTCGTGCCCGACACCGAATAGATCGGAACGTAGATGACTCTTAAAACGTTATCTCTTTGGACGTGGGCGCTGGCCGCGAGTCTTGGGCTTGGGGGCTGCGGCGGCGCCGCGTCCTCGCTGCCCGCCGCGCTGCACCTCGGCCCGGCGAGCACCGGCAGCTCGCCAATCCAGCACCTGGTCTTGATCGTGCAGGAAAATCGGAGCTTCGATAATTTCTTCGGGAAGTTTCCCGGCGCGCACGGTGCAACTCACGGGGAAGCCGAGGAGAAGAGCGGCGACAAGCTGATACCGCTCAAAGCCCATTCGCTGCTCATGTCGCACGATCTTCAGCATTGTCACTCCGCCTTCGAGACCGATTACGACGGCGGTAAAATGGACGGCTTCTACCTCGAGGGCGAGGGCGCGTGTCCGAGCGCGCCGCCCGCGCACACGCTGCCGTATCAGTACGTCCCGGAGGCCGACATCGCATCGTATTGGGATATCGCCAAGCACTGGGTCCTGGCCGACGAGATGTTCCAATCGCAAGGCAGCGGCAGCTTCACCGCGCACCAGGACTTGATTCGCGGCGGCACCTGCATTCAGAACTGCGGGTCGCCGTCGGCCTCGACCGAAGACTTGGTCGACACGCCGACCTATTGGCCCTGGGGCTGCGACGCGGCGCCGAAAGTCGTGACGTACACGATCAACATCTACGGCGACGTCAAGGAAAACGGCCCGTTCCCCTGCTCCGACAAATTCCCCAACTACAGTTCGAAAGGTTATGAGACGTTGGGCGACCTGCTCGACGCCGCGAGCGTTTCGTGGAAGTACTACACGCCCTGCTTCAGCACCGAGGATCAGCCCGGCTGCACGCCGAGTTCCAGCTGCGACCCCAGCGCGAACGATCCTTGTGATGGCAATACGCTCAATGCCTTCGACGTCATCTATCCGGTGCGCTACGGCTCGGAGTGGGGCACCAACGTTTCGTGGCCCGAGACCAACATCTTCAGCGATATCAGCAACGGCGCGCTGCCGGCCGTTTCGTGGGTGATTCCCGAGGATTGCGAGTCCGATCACCCCGACGAGACGAACGGGAGCAGCAACAAGGTCTGCGACGACGGCCCGTCGTGGGTGGCAAGCGTCGTCAACGCGGTCGGCAAGAGCAGCTACTGGAGCTCGAGCGCCATCGTCGTCGTGTGGGACGACTGGGGCGGCTTCTACGACAACGTCGCCCCAAAGCAGTATAGCGACGACGTGCAGGGCGGCCTCGGCTTTCGGGTGCCGATGCTGGTCGTTTCGCCCTATGCGGTCAAGGGCAAATCGGCCAAAGGCGGCTATATCTCACACACGCAATACGAATTCGGCAGCATCGTTGCGTACATCGAAAAGAACTGGAATCTGCCGAGCCTGGGCACGACCGACGCGCGCGCGACGCCGATCAGCGACGTCTTCAACTACAATCAAAAGCCGCGCTCGTTCTCGGCGATTTCCTCCAAGCTATCGGCGCAGTATTTCATCCATCAGCCGCATGGGCTACAGCACGGGGATCCGCAGTAAACCGGCGGCCGCCTTCGCGGCGCTCGTCGCGCTCGGGGGCTGCGCCGCCGCGACGTCGTCGCTGCCCGGAACGCACCTTGCGCCCCTCGGGAGTTCTACCAGCTCGCCGATCCGGCACGTCGTGCTCATCGTTCAAGAGAACCGCAGCTTCGATAATCTGTTCGCGAAATTTCCCGGCGCCAACGGAGCGACGCGCGGCGAAGCGAAAGAGAAGAGCGGCACCGGCTACGTCGACAAATGGGTGACCCTCAAGCCGCACAGCCTCCTCCTGAAGTACGACCTGCAGCACTGTCACGCGGCTTTCGAGACCGACTACGACGGCGGGAAGATGGACGGCTTCTACGACGAGGGCAAGGGTGCGTGCGTCCCGGGCGAGACGCCCAAGCCGGCCGCAACCGCGCCCTACGAATACGTCAAGGAGTCGGAGATCAAACCCTATTGGGACATTGCCAAGCGGTGGGTGCTGGCCGACGCGATGTTCCAAACGCAAGGCAGCGGCAGCTTTACCGCACACCAGGATCTCATTCGCGGAGGGACGTGCTACACGAGCGCGGCAGCGTGCAACATCAACGAGCCCTCGTCGAATGCCGACAGCCTCATCGACGATCCGAGCGACTTTCCGTGGGGCTGCGATGCGCCCGGCGGTCACACTCCGTACATCAACATTTACGGCCAAGAGTTCAAGCAGGGCCCGTTTCCGTGCTCGAACGATTTCGGCGATTACGGTTCCAACGGCTACAAAACGCTGCGCGACCTGCTCGACGGCGCGGGGCTATCGTGGAAATACTACACGCCGTGCTTCAGCAGCTACGATCAGAAGAATTGCAATCCTAGCTACAGTTGCCCCGATTATACGTGTGCGGGCGGCACGCTCGACGCGTTCGACTCGATCTATCCGGTGCGTTACGGCTCCGAATGGGGCACGAACGTCACCTGGCCCAATACCAACGTCTTCAGCGACATCAGTGCCGCCGAGCTGCCGGCCGTCTCGTGGGTGATTCCCGAGGA
The DNA here is from genome assembly GCA_030041115.1 of Vulcanimicrobiota bacterium. Classification (GTDB taxonomy): domain Bacteria; phylum Vulcanimicrobiota; class Vulcanimicrobiia; order Vulcanimicrobiales; family Vulcanimicrobiaceae; genus Cybelea. The sequence continues at coordinate 18,909 of JASHOM010000159.1, forward strand.
TTGCGAGTCCGACCATCCTGACGAGACGCAGGGAAACGGCAACAAGGTATGCGACGTCGGGCCCGACTGGGTCGCGAGCATCGTCAACGCAATCGGTCAGAGCAGCTATTGGAAATCGAGCGCGATCATCGTCGTGTGGGACGACTGGGGCGGCTTCTACGACCACGCAGCGCCGCCGTTTCAGGACGATTTCGGCGGCCTCGGCTTTCGCGTCCCGATGCTCGTGATCTCGCCCTATGCGATCAAAGGGAAAACGGCAAAGGGCGGCTACGTCGAGCATACGCAGTACGAGTTCGGCAGCATCGTCGCCTATATCGAAAACAACTGGAGTCTCGGCAACCTCGGCACGACCGATGCGCGGGCCACGCCCATCACCAACATCTTCAACTACGATCAATCGCCGCGCCCGTTTACGGCGATTCCGTCGCAGCATTCGGCCCGGTACTTCATCGATCAGCGGCACGGGGTGCAGCGTGGCGATCCACAGTGATGGTTACGGATAAGCGCCACACGAGCTAGGCGGCTTCCCTCCGGTTCAATATATTGACATCCTTCGATGCAATGAGATAGCATCGACGGGTGTCGATGCAACGCTGCGCTCCTCCCGCGAGGGTGGTGACGAGAAACTTTAAGGCCGGGGCGGCGCTCCTCAAGGCGATCGCCGACCCGTACCGGCTCACCATGCTGGCAACGCTCTCGGCGAGCAAAAACGAGGTCTGCGTGTGCGACTTCACCGATGCCATGCCGTTGAACCAACCGACGGTCTCGCATCACCTTCGAGTCCTGCGCGAGGCGGGTCTAACGACGTGCGTTCGCCGTGGAACCTGGGTGTACTACCAACTTGCTCCCGGCGCGCGAGAGCGACTCAGCGCCGTGCTCGCAGCCGTCTTCGGAAAGAAATTGCGCGGATGAAAGTACATTTGAACCTCGCGACCGAGGATTTAGGGAAAGCCGTGAAGTTTTATTCGGTCCTGTTGGATTCCGAGCCATCAAAGCTTCGTTCGGAGTACGCGCTCTTCATCACCGAACGGCCGCCGCTCGAACTCGCGCTCGATGCGGTAAGCGATGCTCGCGTGAACGGCCGCGATCACTACGGCATCTACGTCGAAGCGATCGATGAAGTAGAGCGGGCGATTGACCGCCTTCAACGAGCCGGCCTCGCAGCGTCGATCGAACGCGAAGAAACATGCTGCTACGCCAAACAAAGCAAGGTATGGGCAATCGACCCGGCGGGTCGCCGTTGGGAGATTTACACGGTCCATGAAGAAAGCGCGGAACGCGACTCGGCGAGTGAAGGATGCTGCTAGATCGAGCGGGCAATGCTGCTCAGGCGTAGCGCGGCGGAAGCGATCGGCACGGCGTTGCTCCTCGCGGCGGTCGTCGGATCCGGCATCATGGCACAGCGGCTGAGCCAAGGAAATCAGGCCATCGCACTACTCGCGAACACCCTCGCAACCGGTGCTGCGCTCGCCTGTCTGATACAGGCGCTAGGGCCGATCTCGGGCGCCCATTTTAATCCGGCGGTCTCCTTCGCGGACGCATTGCGCGGAGGTCTTCCCTGGCGCGAGGTTCCGGCGTATTGGTCTGCTCAACTCCTAGGCGCCGCCGCCGGAGTTGCGGTCGCAAATGCCATGTTCGGACTACCGGCTTTCTTCATCTCCCATCACGCACGAAGCGGCGCGGGGCAGTGGTTGGGAGAGTTCGTCGCCACGTTTGGCCTCTTATTGGTGATCTGGGGATGCGCGAAGTCACGGTCGCCTTCGGTTGGAATGGCGGTGGCCGCGTACATCGTCGCGGCGTATTGGTTCACGTCTTCCACCTCATTTGCCAACCCCGCAGTCACGATCGCTCGTGGGCTCTCAGATACCTTTGCCGGAATTAGGCCTCAAGACGCCCCGGCATTCGTGCTGGCTCAGTTTCTCGGCGCGGCTTCGGCAACGCTTGCCTTCGCATGGCTATCGCCGATCGGACGTTCGGGCGCGGATGCCGTTCTCGTTTCTCACGATGGAAGATCGGAATGAAGGTCCGGCGGACTCGCAAGGGAGTTGGGAGGAGCGTCTCGCCGCTACGCGCGTCATTCGTGATGAGATCCGCGCGAAGATCACGGCGTGGTGCGCAGAGATATGCGCACCGGTCGAGACGTAACTACTTGCTCTCGCTGCGCATTTTGTCGAGTAAGCGACCGATGTAATCGGGCTCGCCCGCGGATTCGTGCCGACGATATTGCTCGGCGTCGAAAAGCCAGTCGGGCAAAGTCGCCGGAAGGCCGATCTCGGTGCTCTGTACGTCGAACTCGAAAACGACCGGCGGATAGTCGTAAGTCCACGTGGCGCGCGTCACGACCCAACACCCGAGGACCTCCCGAAAATAGACCGTGGCTTCGGTCGCGCTGATCGGCGCATCGGGCGTCGGTCTGTAGGTGCCGATGAAGTGCGCCTTCAGCAAATCGTACGTCTGCACGTCGAACCAGAGGTCGCGCAGGTTATGTGCTTGCGGATTGCTCCGGGGATGAAGCACCAGATGATATGCTCGCCTACCGTCGACCGTCTCGATCGGCGGCACTACGGCGCTATCGTGGAAGGCGTAGGGGCCGTTCGCGTACGCCACGACCGTTGCAATCGTCTTCAATCCGGACACGTCGGGAATCATCGAGACCGCCGGCGTGCCGGCCGGTGCCACGCTGACCGACGATCGCGCTCGAAACGCGAAGGGACCTAAGAACTCCGGCAGGATCATCGCCGGCGGAAGCCTGCCGCTCGCAATGGGATTGCTGACGTTCTCCATTCCGTCGGAGAGCCGGATCGCATACCGGTGCCACTCCGTCGACGTGGTGCTTCCGGTGTAGTACCCCATCGGCGTTTCGCGAATGTGCCAGGTGGTCGTCCAGATCGCGTACGCAGGCACGGGATACGACTGCCACCGCCGAAAGCCCGCGTCGAAAATCTGCTGTGCCGGCGTCAACGCACTCGGCGTGACCTGCGCGTTCGCCGCGGGCGTCACCGCCCCAAAGAACACCCTGGTCTATCCGGCCGTCACCCATCCCGGCGTATTCAAAGGCGGGCTGCCTCCTTGCCGGATATTGGCGAACGTTGCCTCATTGACAGTCAACGAAATTGGAATTAACCAGCTTGACCGGACCCTTAGCTCCGTAAACTATTTCGCATCGGGTAAAGGTACAATCTTCGTAGGCTTGGTTGTCCAAGTCGACGCGAGCGGCGGAAAACTTTCTACGTTTGTGAGTTGCCATGCAAGACACTTACTCTAGGTCCGCCGAACGCTCCCGTCGCCCTTCCGTGCCGCTCGTCCTTCGGACAGCCCTTCGACGGGCTCAGATGACAAAGGGATGACAAGAAGCGGCGCTTCGGTGGGGCTCGGGGGTGACGCTTACTCGCCCTGGGCGGGGAACCCCCGGAGCCTCGATAACGTTACTAAAACGTCGGCTGCCTTGGCGGAGGGCGTTGCGTGCCCGACGAACATGAGCCGTTCGAACTCTTTGCTAGACTCGGTTTCTTTTACGAGGATGAAATATATGCGTATGAAATTGACGGCGCGCGCCCTGCTCGTTGGGTCCGCGCTCGGCGTCGTTGCGTCCTTGGCGGCCGGATGCAGCAGCGGCATGACCCCCGCCGTTTCTCAGGGCGCAGCCAATCCGGCGGCCGTCGCGAGCATCGAGTCGGCGGTCAGCGTTCAAGAGAAAATCGCGAACGGAAGCTTCATTCAAGCCTGTCCGACCGCAATGTTCGTCGAGGCGCGCTGCCTCGCGCTTGGATTGAGCGAGCTTTCGCACGCGCCGCACTTCGCGGACACCCCGGCCGGTTACGGCCCGCCGCAACTCCAGGCGGCCTACGACATCACCAAGGATGCCAAGAACGACAAGGGCGGTCTCGTCGTGGTCGTCGAGGCCGGCGGCGATCCGAAGCTCGAGTCGGACCTCGCCGTTTATCGCAAGCAGTTCGGCTTACCGGCGTGCATCCGCGCGACGGGCTGCCTGACCATCGTGAATCAGGACGGGCACAAGCATCCGCTTCCGCCCATCATCAATGGTTGGCTCGCCGAGCAATCGCTCGACGTGGACATGGTCTCGGCAAACTGCCCCAACTGCAAGATCATGGTGGTGGAGGCGCACTCCAGCCTCGGCAAAGCCGAGCTCACCGCCCAGAGCGCGCACCCGGTGGCGATCTCGAATAGCTGGGGCGGCGGCGAATTCAAGGGCGAGAATCCCTCCGAGCATCGTCTCTTCAGCGATCCCGGCGTCGCGATCACGGCCTCGGCGGGTGACGGCGGATACGGCGTCATCTTCCCATCGGCCGCGAACACGGTGACGGCCGTCGGCGGCACCTCGCTCTACGTTGACAAGAGCAGCAAGCGCGGTTACTCGGAGAGCGTTTGGAGCGGCAGCGGCAGCGGCTGCAGTGAGTACATCCCCGAAACCAGTTGGCAGGCGCCGATCGAAGAACAAGACGGCGGCTGCACGAAGCGCATCACCTCCGACGTCGCCTACATCGCCGATCCGGATACGGGGGTCGCCGTTTACGAGTCGATCCCGGGCGACGGTGAGCCGGCGGGATGGCAGGTTTGGGGCGGCACGAGCGTCGGCTCGCCGGCGATCGCCGCGATCTACGCGCTCTCCGGCGATACCACCGGCGTCCCCGCTTCGATCGCCTACGCGAATGCCTCCGATCTCTACGACGTCACCACGGGCTCGAACGGGAGCTGCGCGCCGTACTACTACCTCTGCACGGGCGAAGTCGGCTACGACGGACCGACCGGCATGGGAACGCCGAACGGCACCAAGGCCTTCTAACTCCGCGGCCCGGCCTTCTCGAAGTCTGCAATAGCATCGCATTCCGCGCCGGAACTGGAAGCGCAGCAGCGCTTCCTCGGCGCGGATGCGAGCGACCTCGCCGGAACCGCTAAAAGGGACGCCCGCGGGCGCGAGTAATCACCAAGAACTGTACTGCTACGCCTTGGGGAGTTGCGCCGATGTGTCGTTTGTCCGCCGTTGGCCTCGCAATCGTCTGCGCCGCATTCGTTACCGGCTGCCGGAGTAATCTCGGCGGCATCCCGGCTGCCGCGCCGTACGCCGCCGCGCAAGATGCAAGCGGCGAGCAAGGGGCGGCCGGCACGCAGCTTCCCGAGCGAGTAGCACGCTTCGCCGGCGTCGGCTCGTCGAATACGATTTACGCCGACATGCCGGTGCCGCGCCCCGATACCACGCCCTGCACCGTGAAGCTCTTCGTGCACCGCAAGTTCAAGGATTTCACCAACAAAGAGTTCGCCTTTGCGCCGCCTTCACAGTGCAAGGGACCGTGGGCGAAAGTCGTCTTCAACTTCGACGTGCGGGTTACCAAAGGCGTCCAGTACGACCGGACCGCGATCCTCTGGGTGGACGGCGCGGTCATCTACTTCGGCACGACCTCCGAACCGTCGCCCACGCTCGCGCCGCATTGGCACGTCGAGCGCGACGTGACCGATCTCTCGGCGCTGTTCAAGCAATCGTCGACCGGCCAAGTCCAGCTCTGGAACTGTTACTGCCCGCCCAGCTACACGGGCGTTCAAATCGGCACGGCCTATCTGCAGTTCTATCTGCCCGATAAACAGTATCCGGCGCCGCGCGTTCCCGACGAGGTCATCGGCATTCCGTACAGTCCGCCGCTGGGCAACGTCGCGACGCTGCCGAAAACGCCGATGGAAGTCCAAACCACGCTGCCGACCAACATCGTTCGCGCCGACCTCGACCTTTATCTGCAGTCGCAAAGTAAGGAAGAGCAATGGTTCATGTGCGCGCCCGACCACGTTTGGCAACGATCGCACCGCGCGTTGGGATTCTGCCGTAACAGCGCCTTTCGAGAGGGCGAGGTGACGGTGAACGGCAAGCCGGCGGGTCTCTCCCCAATCTATCCGTGGATATTCACCGGCGGCATGGACCCATATCTGTGGTTTCCGATCCCCGGCGTGCAGACGCTCGAGTTCGTGCCGTTCCAAGTCGATCTCACGCCGTTCGCGGGCGAGCTCTCCAACGGCCAGACGCAGACGATCGACGTCAACGTCATTCGCGCCTTCGACTACTTCAGCGGGGCCGGTGATTTGGAGCTCTACCTCGATAACAAAGTATCGAAGGTGACCGGCGCGCTGACGCAAGACACGCTGCAGACCCCGGACTACGACGTGAGCGAGAACGTCAGTTACGGCACCGGTACGGGACTCTTCGGAGGTCCGACCGCGCAAGGAACGGTCGACACGCGCAGCCGCAGCAACTACACGATCGCGGGCTACGTGAACGCGTCGTCAGGCAAGATCAGCACGACCGTGAGCGCGGTCAGCCGTTTCGATAACGACCAGAGCTACGACTACACGGCGAAAAAGTACGTGCAGCTAATGGTCCAGAACTCGCACTTCGACGCTACCTCGACCACGCAAACCGCCAAAGGCAAAACCTCCGTCAGCGAGTCGTTCGGCTACCCGATCTCGGTTAGCTACCCGCTCCTGCCGACGAGCAGCGGATTCCGGCTGCCGATCAAGGTCTATCAGGGTTATCGTGCGAGCACGTCCGGCTCGCAGATCGAGAATACGGTCGTCAGTAAGGACACGATGCTTTTCAACCCGGGATTCCAGTGGATCGGCGTTCGGAACGGCTCGTCCCTGCAGCTCTATACCTACAAATCGACTACGCCTTCGGTCTGCTACGGCAAGCAGATCGAGTCGAAGAATAACGTGGTAACGTCAATAAGTCGACCCGGCTGCACGGCCAAACCGCCGCCCCGCCACAAACCGAAAGCGTAGCTCCGCCCACCCGTAACATCGTGTCATCTTGACCCTTCGCCTGCGCTACTGAGTACCGATTCGCTCATTGGCGTTGTTGAGCAGATAGATTTTGTCGGCGTGACGCGCGCCCAACGCCTTTTGGTCGTAGATGATGCCGACGTATTGGCCGGACTTGACCTTGCTCATCTGATACGTCGTCTTCCCGTCGGCGGAAAAAACTTGGTCGAACTTCGGCAGGATGACGAAGCTCAGGACCTGCTTGGTCTTGGGGTCTTGAACCTTGATGTTGTTCGTGGAAACGTGAACCGTGATGCCGTAAAAGGTCGAGGTCGTCGCCGTAAGCCCGAGCTGCGGCACGGCGAAGAAGAAGAACGCGGATGCGAGCGCCAGGGCCGGCGCGCGAAGAGAAGATGCATGACTCATGCCGTCCGGTGTACCCACCCGGCGGGCGGTCTATGCCTTGCCACCGGCGAAAGGGCGCAACGGTGGAAGCGACGCTCTTTGCCGACGGCGGGTCGCGCGGCAACCCGGGGCCGGCCGCGAGCGGCGCGGTGCTGCTCGACTCCGCCGGAGAGCTGGTCGAAGAGATCGGCGCCTACCTCGGCGTGGCGACGAACAACGTCGCCGAGTGGACGGCGCTGGTCATCGGCTTGGAGGCGGCCGGGAAGCGCGGAATTCGCCGCCTGCGCGTACGACTCGACTCGGAGCTCGTCGTCAAGCAGCTACGCGGCGAGTACCGCGTCAAGCACGTGGATCTGCAGCCGCTCTACCAACGCGCGCGCCGGCTCCTGCGCGACTTCGCGGAGGTCGACATCGAGCACGTACCCCGCGAGCAGAATAAGCGAGCCGATCGGCTGGTCAATCGCGTGCTCGACCAAGAAGCCCCGCCGCGGGCAAAGTAGGCGATTGCAATGCGGCGCTTTCCGATCGAGATCCTCATCATCGTTCTTTGCATCGTGATGCTGGCGCTCGGATGGCGCATTTACGGAACCGGTGAGATGGGACGCTTCGGCCCGGCAATCCACGCGCAGAAGGCGCCGAGCCGCCTTTACGCGCGCATGTTGATACGGTACGCGAAGCCGCCGATTTACGAAGAGGAATACCGCACGTCCGACGTCGAGGGCATCTCGACGTACGAGTACCGCATTCGCGGCACCAACGGCCACGAGATCACGGTCACCGCTCCGCCGGCCCGCGTCTACGACGTGAGCTTTTTCTTCGGGCGGCTGGTGCAGGACGGCATCTGGGACTTAGTCGATCGAGCGCCGCTGCCCGACGCCGTCGCGCACTACACGGTTTACGTCGAACAGTTCGCCGACTACGAGCACGGCTCGCGAACGGTCACGTTTACGGACCCGCAGTACTGGGCGAAGAAGGCCGGGCAAGAGTTCGAGATCGACCTTTCCAAGGGGGTGCCGAGCGATTTCGTGCGCATGGAGAGCGAGCAGAAAGCCGGCGGCGATTACGCGCAGATCGTCGCCGATTTTCGCAGTTTCGGCCCCGGCGAGTTTCGGCATAACGTGGCAGCCGCGCAAGCGCGCATCCGCAGCCTGCACGGGTGAAGGTGAAGAAATGGGTTGCGATTCGCGCCGTGCTCGCGCTTGCGATGCTCGGCCTGGCCGGGTTCGAGGCCTATAGGATCGTCGAGAACCCGTCCAATCAGCTCTTCGGCAAGACGCTCGTGCGCGGACCCCGGGGCGAGCGGGTCGTGGCGCTGACGTACGACGACGGTCCCAACCCGCCGTACACCCAACAAATCCTGGACGTCCTGCGCGCCGAGCACGTGCGGGCAACCTTCTTCGTCGTGGGGCGGGCGGTGCAAGCCTATCCGCGGATCGTGCGCCGCGAAGTCGAAGACGGCGATGCGATCGGAAATCACACCTGGAATCACGGGCATCTGGTCCTCTACGACGGCAGCGATCTGCGGCGCACGATGGAACGTACCGATGCGGCGATTTTCGCGGCAACGGGCGTTCACACGCGAATCATGCGTCCGCCCTACGGCTCGCGCGATTGGCTGGTGCTCGACGAAGTGCGCAAACTCGGCTACACGCCGGTGATGTGGTCGGTTCCGCTCGCCATGGACTGGGAGTATCCGCCGGCCAAGGTGATCGCGGCCCGCGTCCTGCGCTACGTCGTCGACGGGGCGATCATCGACCTCCACGACGGCAATCAGGGCATCGTTTGCGCCCGCGCACACGTTGCGCAGCGAGTTTGCGATCGAAGCGCCGACGTCGCGGCGACGCGGCTCATCGTGGATGCGCTCAAGCGCGAAGGCTACCGCTTCGTCACGATTCCGCAGCTATTGTCGATGGAGGCGATCGCTAGGCGTAAATCCGCCCGCGCAGGCGGATGAAGCCGTCCTGATGGTGGTGGCCCGGATCGTGGTGCGTCCAGTGGACGACGGGAAGGCGGCCCGGGTCGTGGACCATTTCGCCCCGCACCTCGACGCTATCGCCCGGCATCACCGGGCAGCGCGGCGCGATGCCGACGTTGTCGACCACCTCGATTTCGCCCGCGCTGCTGCGCACGTCGAAAGCCTCGTGCACGGCGTGCGTGCGCGAGCCGTAGAAGAAGCGCGGCGACGACGCGACGGTCGCGGTGAAATCGACCCAAGCCGGGCCGGTTCCAGCGTACGCAGCCGCTAAGTCCATCGCCGTTCTCATCACGCGCGATGGAGGGAGCGACTAGTGGCCCGTAACACAGGACCCTTAGTGTGAAGACGATCAAGACGGCGCGCCTGCGCCTCGTGCCGGTTACGGCGGCGAACGCCACGCTGCTCTGGCAAGTGCTTCAGCAGCCGGATCTGCGCGTCTATCAAGATTTACCCGACGTGGACCGCGCGCAGTTCGCCCGAGTCGTCGGAGCCCGCCCGACCCGGTTGAGTCCCGGCGCGACCGGACGCTTCGAGTGGCTCCTGCACTACGGTCGGGACGAAAGCGAGGCGCTCGGCTGGATCTCGCTGCGGATTTCAGAATCGACCCGGGACGTCGCCGAGATCGGCTATAGCGTCGTGAGCGAGCATCGCGGCAAAGGCATCGCCAGCGAAGCCGTCGCCGCGCTCATCGACGAAGGCTTTCGCCGCGCGCAGTTGCGCGAGATTCGCGCCTATTGCCTTCCGGAGAACCTCTCGTCGCGCGCGGTCTTGCACCGTAACGGCTTCCGGGACGAAGCAACGCTCACGCGCGGCGCAACCGTCGCGGGCAAACCGGTGGACGTCATCGCCCACTCATTGCCGCGCGAACGGTGGGCTGCGCTTACCGAGAATCCTCAGGCCACTCGATCGTAATCCCGGCGTCGTGGAAGCCCGCGTAGCGCTGCGCGAGCGACCCGCTCAAATACGCCAGCAGCGGCTCGCGCACGACCGCGACCGCGATGCGCTCGCGCAGCTCAGCGAGCGGCACCCACTCCACCGCGGTCACGTGATCGCGCTCCTCGCCGGTGCGAACGGCGCAGGACCACCCGGTAACGGCAACCTGGAACGTGACGTTCAAATACTGCGCGTCGCCGTCATAACTCTCGCTGACGTACGCGACTTCTCGGGGCTGCGCGCGCAGCCCGGTCTCTTCAAGCATCTCGCGGGTCACCGTCTCGGAGAGCAGTTCGCCCGGCAACTGCCGCCCGCCGGGCAGGTTCCACAGCGGCTGGGCATGATTGCGATAACGTGAGGCGACCAGCAGCAGCCGCCCGTCGCGCACGGCAATTCCCGTCGCCAGATGTATCACGATCTACGAGCCTGTAAGGTTCTGGTACATGTTTTCGATGGCGGCGAGGGTTTGCGACGCCGTGCGCTCCCACGTAAACTCGGCCGCATGCTCCGGACCGCGCCGCCGCAACTCGGCCGCATAGGCGGGGTCGGAGGCAACGCGCACGATCGCCGCGGCGAGCTGCGCTTCGTCGCCGGCGTGAAAGTAGCAGGCTGCGGCTCCGCCGACTTCGGGCACCGACGCGGCATCCGAGGCAACGACCGGAGCGCCGTAGCTCATCGCCTCGAGCACCGGCAGCCCGAAGCCTTCGTAGCGCGAGGGAAAGGCCAGCAGCGTGCAATGGCGGTAGAGCTCGGCGAGCTGATCGTCGCCGACAAATCCGAGCTCGACGACGCGCACGTCCTTGACCGGATGCCAGCCGGCCAGCGTCGTCGTCACGACGAGCGTGAGATCGGGCCGGTCGCGTACGACGCGTTCCATCGCACCGAGCAAGGTATCGAAGCCTTTGCGCCGCTCCGCCGCGCCGACGTAGAGCACGTAGGGTCGAAACGTGCCGACGTTGATCGCGGTCGGCCGATGCGCTCGCGGCGGCCCGGCCCCGAGCGCGATGGGCACGATGCGTTCGAGCGGAATCTTGAGCTCGCGCGCCAGCTCCTCTTGCGCGAAGCGCGAATCGGTGATCAGCAGCCGGCATAGCTGCGCGGCGACTTCAAAGATTTTCTGCGTCTCCGGCGCGTAATCGGGAACGGCGAAGTTCGAGGCATCGTGCAGCGTCGCCGCGGCCGGCAGACTGAAGCTGGACCAACTGCAACCGTTGAAAGGAAACCAGAGCGCGTCGAGTCCGGCGCGCCAGTGGAGCGCCCGCGAGACCACGCGATAGGGACGATTCTCCACCTCCCGCAGGTACTTGCGCCGCACCGTCCACGTGTGCCACTCGGGCACGATGAGCGTTACTTCGACGCGATGGTGATCGCGCGTCCACCAGACGCGCAGAATCTCGCGGAGATAGCGGCCGATGCCGCGGCGGTCGCCCGGGAGATTCCAGGC
>JASHOM010000160.1 GCA_030041115.1 Vulcanimicrobiota bacterium
GGACCCAATATTCGGCGATGTGCGTATGCCCGACGAAAACGAGCTGCGCGTCGGTTCGGTCGAAGGCGCGCGCCGCGGCGCCTTTGTCGAGAATGTATTCGAAATAGCTCACCGGCGCGCCGTGAACGAGCAGAACATCCGGCAAACGCAGCTCGTATGGCAGCGAGTTCAGCCACTCCTTGCTCGCCGGCTCGAGCACGCCTTGCGTCCAGCCGATCGCCGCCCGCGCGGCGCGATTGAAGTTCTCGACGCCGAAGTTCTCCACCGCCGCGAGATCGTGGTTTCCCAGCACCGCGTGACGGCAGCGCTCGCGTAACGCCGCGACGCACTCGTTCGGGTTGGGTCCGTAGCCGACGACGTCGCCCAGCGACACCAGCGCATCCTCGGGCCCGATTGCCGCGAGCACGCAACCCAGCGACTCGATATTTCCGTGAACGTCGGAGACGACGGCGTAGCGCATCAGGCGACTTCGGCGAGAACGCGGCGTAAAGCCTCGGCGAAGGCGGCGCGCATCGGCTCCGTTCCGGCGCTCACGCGAACGTAGCTGTCGAGCGGCGGCGCACCCGGCTTGCGAATCCAAACGCCGCGCGACAGCAGCTCGTTCATCACCGCAAGCGCGCGCTGCGGCGTTTCCATCTCGATGCAGACGAAGTTCGTTTGCGACTCGATGCAGCCGCGGCCCAGCGCGCGAGCCAATTTATAGTAGTCGTCGCGCGCCCGCGCGGTCTCTTCGACGACGTAGCTGCGGAACTCGTCGTCGTGCAGCGAAGCGAGCGCGCCAACCTGTGCGTTGCGATTGATGCCGTAGTGGAGGCGAATTTTTTGAAAGGTGCGGACGTTCCGTTCGGTCGACAGGGCATATCCGATGCGGGCGCCGGCCATGCCGTAGGCTTTCGAGAAGGTCCGCAAGCGGATCAGCCGATCTTCGAAGGTCGAAGGCAGTAGCCGCGCCTCGTCGACGAAGTCCGCATAGGCTTCGTCGAGCAGCAGGAGCGCATCGTGCGGCAGCGCCTCGTAGAAGCTCGCAATCGCCGCGCGCTCGATGAAACGTCCGCTCGGATTATCGGGGTTCGCGAGGTAGACGATCCGCGGCTTGTCGCGCCGGGCGGCTGCCAGAAGCGCGTCACAGTCGGGCGTGCCGTCGGCCCGATAGGCTACCTCGAGCAAGCGGCCGCCGTATCCCACCACGTGATACGCAAAGGTTGGATAAGTACCGCGCGTCGCGAGCGCGACGTCGCCGGGCGCGACGAACGCGCGCACGGCCAACCCCATGAGATCGTCGATGCCCGACCCGACGACGATCCGGCCGGGAGCGCACGAGTGCTTGGCGGCGAGCGCGTCGCGTAAGTCGAGCGACTCCGGATCGCCATACCACGCGAGTCTCGGCAACTCGCTGGTCATTGCTTCGAGCGCTTTGGGCGAAGGCCCGAAGGCGCTTTCGTTGGCGCCCAATCGAACCAGCATGCGCTGCCCCGTCTCGCGCATCAACTGCTCGGGGCCGATGAACGGCGTCGTTTCGGGAATCGCTTCGATCGCGCGCGCCGGACGAATCACGCCGACGCTGCTCCGTCCAAAAACCGCGTAACGGCGACGAGCTTCCCGGCGGGCCACTCTTCATCGCGCTCGCCCATCACGACGAATCCGTCGGCGCGCGCCGCCAGACTCACCGAAAACGACCGCAACGGCAGCGGGTGCGCGAGCGGAACTTCGCCGTCTTCCTGCAGGCGCACCGGAACGTACCAGGTCCAATCGGCGCGGCTGCGCGCCGGGGCCGCGAGCCGCGCGCGCACGGTCGCCGCGACGACGGGAGCTCCCACGAGCGCGGCCACGATCGGCGCGGCAATCGCCTCGAGCACGAAGAGTGCCGAGACCGGATTTCCCGGCAATCCCAGAATCGGTTTGCCGGCGTCGGCACCCAAGAGCGCCGGCTTGCCGGGCTTCACGCGCAATCCGTGAACGACGATGCCCGGGTCTGCGACTCGCGCAACCGCATCGGGGAGCCGATCGCGCTCGCCCACCGAGGATCCGCCGGTGACCGCGACGCCGTCGCATTCCGCCAGTGCCGTTGCGAGGGCGGTTTCGAATTCCGCGGCTTCGTCGCGAAGCGTTGGGTATTGGCGCGGCCGCGCGCCCATCGCCGTCAGCGACGCCGCAATCGCGTAGCGATTAGAGTCGCGGATCTGACCCCGCTCCGGTACGCCGGCAACGTCGACGAGCTCGTCACCGCTGGAGATCACCGCAACGGTCGGGCGGCAAAAGACGGGAACCGCAGTCACGCCGAGGGTCGCGAGCACGCCGATTTCGCCCGCGCGGATGCGCCGGCGCGCGGGCAGTACCGTCTCGCCGCGACGCATGTCGGCGCCCCGCTCGACCACGTTGGCACCCGGCTCGATCGGCGCACCGACCACGACCGAGTTGCCGTCCACGCGGGCCTCCTCGATCGGCACGACCGCATCGGCGCCGTCGGGAAGCGCACCGCCGGTCGGAATTCGACAGGCCTCACGCCCGCCGACGGCGGTACGCGAGAGTGCTCCCATG
>JASHOM010000161.1 GCA_030041115.1 Vulcanimicrobiota bacterium
CGTCCCAATGCAGGATAATTTCACCTTTTGCCGCCTCGCACGCCGTCGTCAATCACAATCAGCTCTTTGCGGTCGTAGTCTTGCTCCAAGAACATCCTGATGGAACCCGGCACAAACTGGCGGCGATTCGCGGTCGGCATGATACACGTCACCAGGGTCCTAGGGGCGTAGGTGCTGGAGGCGCTCACCGGCTTTCCGCCGTGCTGACGACCACGCTCTTAAGGTCTCTAAAGTACTTGTTCACTCGTTGGATGATCTTCGTCACCTTGCCGCCCTTGGGATAGTCCCAGTATCCGAGTTCCGTCCGAGCATCGCCATACGGTGTGATCAAAACGTCGGAGTCCTGGATCCAGGCAATATCCCGGGCTTGTTTGGCTTTCGTTTCGCCAATGACTCGAACGCTCGAGCCCGAGACAACCAGATGATAAATCACGCCCTTCCCCGCCGCGGCGAGGTACGAGGGGAGCCACTGCAGCGTCTCGATACGGATGTGCCTGTTCGGCTTCAAAATCGAAAACGTGCTGCCGCCCGCCGGCAACTCGGCGATCTCGAAGGTAGGCGAGTTCTTGTAGCCGGTAATGTCGGCGAAGAGATTGCCGGAATCGTCGTAGGTGCAGTAAAGCGCCGGGGCTAAAGTGTCGGGAACAGTATAGAACGTTGGCGTACCGCTGCCTTGGGGGTATATCGCTATCACCTCCCCGTCGCCTGGTGTTGCGTAGACGGCGAGATTTCCCGTCGTAGGATCGACCGCGCATGAGCGTGCATCGTAGCCGTACAGATTGATTGTTGAGGTCGGCTCGGTCGCACCATGGGCGTATTTTAGGATAGTAGTATAGTCTTCGTACCCCACGACGTACACATCACCGCTCGTGTCGGTGCATAGCCCGCTAACGTACACGACCTTTGCGACAAAATCGCCGACAAAGGTTCCGCTCGGGTACTCGAACATGTAAATCCAGTCGGGAGGTGCACTTACATACAGCAAATCGCCGTACGAGCCGGAGGCTCGATGCCCGCGACCCACCCCTGGAGCAGCGGCCGTGTGCGGACTTGAGGGGGTGACTCCTGGCGCGGAAGCGCAGCCCGTTATCGTCAGCACCCCCAGAAGGTAGGCAAGCGCTCGAGCAATGCGTATGAGATTCAAACCACAACCTCCTGTGCAAATGCGCCGTGCGAAAGACCCGTGCTTCTACCCTCGATCGAAACGGCTACGCTGGGACCGCCCGCCACGTAAAACACGATCGGTCCGTAGTAGTCGAAGTACGTGTTCGTGAATGACATGTTCACGGGAGGATGTCGTCTGGCACACAGTTCCCTCTCATAGCTAATATCGGTACAAATTTCGTTGATCCGAAGAGTGCTCGCGCAGGCTGTGAGACGTTCCAGACTAAGTACGATCCGGCCTCCGAGCCGAGCCGCCCGCCCAACGCCACGGACTCACTATGGCCAGCAAAGGCGACCGCCGCCGACTCCGAACGGAGGGTCCCTGAGGCAAATTGATCAAGCCAATCCGCGGAGGTTGACGGACATGCCGCCGCCCGTGATACTGTGCCAATTTTGGACGCTTAAAACGAGTCAAAGACCCCTTCAATACTGAGCATCGACGGTCCCCGCCGCGTCCGCTCTTCCCGCGCGAGCGAACGCCTCGCATATCCTACTTCACCAGGGGAGAGCCGGGCTTGCGTGCAAGGAATGCGGTAATCGCTCCAGCCTAAATCACCGTGCACGTTTCCGCCGTTATCGAGATGTCGAGCAAGAGAGAACGGCCTAAGAGGGATCAGGTGAGTTTTAGCACGACGGCCTCGCATCTCGCGTTAAACATCGTGGGCTGGTGTTTGGCTGCGGCGGCGATTGCGGGGTGCGGCGGCGGAGCATTGCAATCATCTGGGCTGCCCTCCGCGGCTAACGCCGATGTCCTACAGCGGATGATCGGGGGCTACGCCAGGCGGGGCGATAGTCTAGACGGCAATGGATCGTCGTGGATGGCCCCAGAGGCCAAAAACGAGGACCTACTGTACGTCACCAATCATACAACCGTTACCATCTACTCCTATCCGCGCGGGAGGCTCGTGGGCACGCTCAGGCATTTCTATGTCCCCCGCGCGGAATGCTCCGATAAGGCTGGCGATGTCTTCATCACCGATGGCGATAATGTCTTCGAATACGCGCACGGCGGAAAGAAGCAGATAGGAAGACTGACCTTTACCGAAGGCTACTTGGCGGTAGACTGCGCGTCTGACCCCACAACGGGGGATCTCGCCGTGACCTGGGATCTTGGCCTTTCCAAAGGGTACGTAGCGATCTACAAACACGCAACGGGCACGCCGACGCTCTATCAGAAGAGCGGCGCGATCTTTGCGTTCTGCGGATACGACGGCAAGGGCGACCTCTTCGTTGACGGCATGAATTCCGATGAAGCAATCGTCTTTAAATTCGTCGAATTGCCCAAAGGCGGCAAAGCTCTCAAAAGCATCACGCTAAACCAAACGTTCGGAGGAAGTGGTGGCGTCGAATGGGACGGCACCTACGTCGTAGTCGGGGATGACGACACGAACAATATCTATCGCTTTGCGATCTCCGGCTCGAAGGGGACCCTGCAGGGGACCACCACATTGGAGAATGCCTTAGGGGTAACCGAATTCTGGATTCAAGGCTCAACCGTGATTGCTGGATACGGTGACGCGGATGTAGTAGCGTACTGGGACTATCCTGCCGGAGGGAGCCCAACCAAGACGATTACAAAAGCCATCGATGGTCCCTACGGCGTGACCATCAGTAAGGCCGCAAAATAGCCGGCTTCCCGGTTTTTCGACTTTTTCCGACGCTCGGTGGGCTCTGTCGTGTCCTGCGCAAATCAGTTTGCAATCGCGCGCTGACGCGCCGGTTGGCTTACTGCGGTATCGCCTCGGGTGCTTGCATCAGCCGCGCCGTCTCTTCCTTTGCGATCTGGACGACGTCGGGATCGAGGCTCGTTTGCGCGGCCTTTAGCTGCGCGAGCGCGAGGGCTCGCTGTCCTTGGGCGGCGTAAGCCCGCGCAAGCAGGAACCGGACCCGTCCGTCGTAGGGCGCGGCAGCAACGCCCTTGAGCAGCGCCGCTTGCGCAAGCGGGTAGAGCCCGTTGTGCTCGTAGTCGATGCCGAGATTGACGTAGGACTCGGGCACGTACGGATCGACCGAGATCGCTTGTACGTAATAGGCCACGGCGCGTTTCCAGTCGCCGCGCTCGTCGGCAAGGTATCCGAAGTTGACGAGAGCTTCGGGCCGCTCGGGCTCGAGCGTGTGCGCCTTCTTGAACGTGCTGGCCGCGGTATCGTATGACTCCGCCTGAATCCGCGCAACTCCAAGATTGTCGAGACAGGCATAGTTGAGCGGATCGACGTTTAGGCAATCGTTCAAGTAGGCCGATGCCTGAACGTCATCGTGGAGATCCAAGTAAGCCATGCCAAGACCGTTGAGCGCCGGTATCGAGCGTGAATCGCTATCGAGGGCGCGGCGAAAATAGAGAATCGCGTCGTTGGGACGATGCAGGGTCTCGAAGATTTCGCCGACCTCCTCTTGCAGATCGGCATCGTTGGGATACCGATTCGCCTCGTCGACCATCTCCCGCTCGTAGGCGGGAAGGTCGCCTCTGCGCAGATGCAACAGCACGAGATCGCGAATCGAATCGGTCCCCGGCAACGCGTCTTGGAACTGAATGATGGCGTCGTCGACGCGGTTTTCGGTAGCGTACACGACTCCGAGACGATTGTGCGTTTGTTTGTCGTGGGAGTCCCGCGCGAGCAACCGCTTGTAGACTGCTTCCGCCTTGTCGAAGTGCCCCTGCCGATAGTAGAGATCGCCGAGAAAACGCGCGGCCTCGCTACCGTTGGGGTGACTCGCGACGAATTGCTCGAGTTGGTTCACCGCTTCGTCGATGTCCCCGGCCGCGATCAGCTCGCGCGCGTAGGTGATCGCTGCTTCTTGGTCGGCGAGGTTGTGCGCGTCGGCGTTGAGGATGACGCTGGAACTGGAGGCTGCCGCCGAGACCGGAGCAGCGAAAGCCCCCGCCAGCGGAAGCGCCAGTAGGGCAAGGACGGGGAGTCGGATCATGGCCAGGTACCTCACCACTACTATAGCGCACGCCCCAAAGATGCCGTGACCAGGCGCGCCCCGAAGGGCCTAGCGTACGAGCGGGAGCACGTTGCTCGGCGTCAGGGGATAGAAGGTCATGGCGACGACGAGGACGGCGCAGATGGCCGCGCTCGCCCAGGCCAGGGGCACGAACGGCTCCAACGCTTGCCTTGCGCCTTCGCTCGTCTCGTACATCAGGCGAATCACCTTGGCATACGCATAGAGCGAGATGGCGGTACCGATGATCAAAAGCGCGGCTAGCCATAGGTAACCGGCGCTGACGCTGCTCGCCAAAATGAGAATCTTCCCCAAAAAGCCCGCGGTCGGCGGCAATCCGGCCAGCGCAAGCAAGAAGACCGTCATCGCCGCCGCGAGCCACGGACGCCGCCGGGCCAAGCCTCGGTAGTTCTCGAGGTCGGCGCCCTCTTCACCGTCACCCGAAATCGCGGCCGCGACCGCGAAGGCGCCCAGGTTCATGAACGCGTAGGCCGCGAGATAGTAGAGCGCGTAGCGCAATCCCAACGGCGTGCCGCCGGCGAGCGCGACGAGAATGTACCCGATCTGCGCGACGCCCGAGTAGCCCAGCAGTCGCTTCAAATCATGCTGCGCGAGCATGCCGACGTTACCGGCGATCATCGAGATTCCGGCGACGATCCAAACCGGAAGCAACAGGCCCTGCACGGCGTCCGCCGGGAGCGCGGCATAGATGAACCGCGCAAAGACCGCGAGCGCGCCTGCCTTGGTGGCCACGCTCATGAACGCGGTGACCGGCAGCGGTGCGCCTTGAAAAACGTCCGGCGTCCAGGTGTGGAACGGCACGAGGCTGAGCTTGAAGACGAGGCCGATTAGAAACATGCCGGCTCCGAGCCAGAAGAGCGGATTCATGGCGAGCACGGGATTGACGAAATCCGCGAGCCGGATGCTGCCCGTCGCTCCGAAGAGCAATGCCGATCCGAAGATCAAAAAACCCGTCGCCGTCGAGCTGAGGATGAGATATTTCAGCGCGGACTCGCGCGACGCTCGGCGATCGACGGCGCCGCAGAGCGCGTAGAGTCCGAGCGAAAGCAGCTCGAGGCCGAGAAAGATCATCATGAGATTTGCGGCGGCGGCCATGAGCATCGCACCGCAGGCGCTCCAGAGCATGATCGCCGTCATCCCGGCGATGCGTTGCGCCGGCCCGAGCGCGCCGTAGAGAACCAGCGAGCCCAACGTCGCGATCACGATGATTTCCTGGAAGACCGTCGTAAAGCCGCCGACCACGTAGCCGCCGAAGAACGCGTCGTGGTGCTGGCCGAATTGCCGTGCCGCGAGAATCCCGCCGACGATCGTTCCGAGCAGCGCGATGGCGATCGAAACGTAGCGCTGATCGTTCCGGCCGGAAAAAAGATCCGCGATGAGCACCGCGAGAGCGGTGACGGCAATCGCGCTCACGGGAAGAATGGCCGACCAGTCGGCGCCGGTGAAGGGCAGCGTCATAGGCGCAGCAGCGGCACCGGATAAATGCCCACGATCACGAGCGCGGCAAGCAGCGGCGCGACGGCGAGGCCTTCGAGCCAGGTGAGGTCGCCGCGCACCGGCACGTCGGCGACTTCCGGGCCGTTCATCAGATCTTGGTACAGGCGAATCATGTACGCCGACGCAATTACGATCCCAACGAGCGCGACGATGACCGGCCAGACGTATCCGGCCTGGTAGACGCCGACGAGAATGATCAGCTCGCCCACGAATCCGGCCAAGCCCGGCAGCCCCAATGCGGCGAGCGCAGCGATGCAGAGCGCGCCGGCCAGTCGCGGATTCTTCCATCCCAATCCGCCCAGCCGCAGCAACGAGCGCGTTCCCTCGCGTTCTTCGAGATAGCCCAGGACCATGAAGAGTGCGGCCGAGAAGAGCCCGTGCGCCACGATGTAGACGACGGCGCCGGCCAGCGCGATGCGGTTCCCCGAGGCGACCGCAATAATGATGAGACCGAGATGCGAAAGCGACGAGTACGCGACGACGCGCTTTGCGTCATTCTGCACCAACGCGACGACCGCGCCGTAGATCAGCGAGATTGCGCCGAGAACCATCAGCGGATCGGCGTACTCGCGCACGTAGTCGGGAAGCAGCGCGAGCCCGATCGCGATGAAGCCGTAGAGTCCCGCCTTTGACTGAACCGCGGAAACGACGGAAACCATCGGCGAAGGCAACCCGCCGTAGGTCGGCGGCATCCAGGTATGCAGCGGCCAGATGGGCGCCTTCACCAAAAAGGCGAAGGCGAACCCGGCGTAGATCCACGGCGCCCATGCGCCCACGAGATGTGCGTCCGCGCGTCCGATGACGTCGGTCGAACCATAGATCACGCCGAAGGCCGCCGTCGCGAGCAAAAGCGTCAAGCCGCCGGCAAAATTGTAGATGAAGTAGCGCCAGGCCGTCGCCGGATGCTC
The DNA here is from genome assembly GCA_030041115.1 of Vulcanimicrobiota bacterium. Taxonomy (GTDB): domain Bacteria; phylum Vulcanimicrobiota; class Vulcanimicrobiia; order Vulcanimicrobiales; family Vulcanimicrobiaceae; genus Cybelea. The sequence goes on from JASHOM010000161.1 coordinate 6,534, forward strand.
GCCCCACCCGACCAGACCGAAGAAGACCGGCACGAGCATCAGATCCCAAAAGAGCGCGAAGACCAGCAGATCGCGAGCCAAGAAGAGTCCGAGCATCGTTCCTTCGAGCATGAGCATGAGCGCCACGAAATCGCGCGTGCGGGCAACGCGCGTCGTCGCGACGGCGCAGGCGGTGCAGAGCGCCAGCAGCAAAGCGATCCAGAACGAAACGGGCGTCGTGCCGAAGTGGAAGGCAGCCTCGAACGGTCGGGAGAGCCAGCGCACGCTCCACTGCGCGTCGCGCGCCGCGATCAGCATCGCGAAAGTCGCAATCGCGACGGCCGTTCCGGCGCCCCGGGAGATCGTGCGGTCGTTACGCGGTAGCGCGAAGATCAGAGCGCCGGCGGCGATCGGCGCAACGACGATCAGCAACACGAGCAACATCTAATGCCGCATCCCGTACGTCGCAAAAGTGTAGTAGACGATGAAAGAGGTTGCCCCGAAGACGAGAATGAGCGCGTAGGCTCGCACCAAGCCGGTCTGGAAGGATCGCACGACCGCTCCGAGCCACCGCGCCCAAAAGGCAACGTCGCGAACCGCGCCGTCGAGCACGTGCGGGTCGAGCATGCGTCCGAAGAAGTTGCCCAAGAACTGCGCGCTGCGCACGAAGACGAGATCGATCGCGGCATCCACGTAGAAGAGATTGGTCAGTACGACCGGCATGTGCGCCGTTTCGCCGGCCAGTCGCGGTACGGCGTCGCGCTTCGCCTCGGTCGTGGCGTACCGCCACCAGGCGATGATGAACCCGATGATGACGAGCGCAAAGACGATCACCGAGGTCATGCCTTCCGAAATTGCCGGCGGCCGGTGCGCAACCGCCGCCATCTCCGCGCCGAACTGCGGCGCGAAGAACCTCGCCCACGGGGCACTCTCGCCGCCGCTCATCAACGCCCCGCCGATTGCAACGCTTGGAGCAACGAGAATTGCAACGGGAACGTTCATCGTCCAGCCGGGAGCATGCCCGTGCTCGACCTCTCCGCGATACTCGCCGAGAAACGCGAGGAAGAGCAGCCGGAACATATAGTAAGACGTGATCCCGGCCGTCAGCGCGCTGATCGCAAAGAGTGCCGGATGGCCGAACTGCAGGTCGCCGTAGATCACCTCGTCCTTCGAGAAGAATCCGCTGAACGGCGGTACTCCGGTGATCGCGAGTACGGCCGTCAGCATCACCCAAAACGCAAACGGCATTCTCTTCCACAGGCCGCCCATCCGGCGCACGTCCTGCTCGTTATTGAGTGCGTGGATTACGAGACCAGCGCCGAGAAAGAGCTGCGCCTTGAAAAACGCGTGAGTGAAGAAAAGCGAGATGCCGCCTTCGTACGCGCCGACGCCCACGGCCATGATCATGTAACCGATTTGCGACATCGTCGAATAAGCGAGAATCCGTTTGATGTCCCATTGGGCGGTGCCGAGAACGGCTCCGATGAGTGCCGTCACGCCGCCAACCGCCCCGACCAAAAGCTGCGCCTGAGGACTGTGGTTCCATAGCGGAGCACAGCGCGCAACGAGGTACACGCCGGCGGTCACCATCGTGGCAGCATGAATCAGCGCGGAAACCGGCGTCGGTCCCTCCATCGCGTCGGGAAGCCAGGTATGCAGTGGAACTTGCGCCGACTTGGCTGCGGCACCGATGGTGAGCGTCGCGCAGACTCCGAAGAGCAGCGCCGGAGCAAAGGTGCCTGCCGCGGCGAACGCATCGCCGAAGCCGATCGAGTGGACCTTTGCGAATATCAGAAAGATCGCGAACATCATGCCGGCGTCGCCGACCACGTTGATGACGAACGCCTTGCGCGCGGCCGCAACGGCCGACGGCCGCTCGAACCAAAAGCCGATCAGGAAATATGAGGCCAAGCCGACCAGCCCCCAACCGACGAGCAATCCGACGAAATTGTCCGAGAGCACGAGCGTGAGCATCGCGAAGACGAAGAAGCTCATGTACGCGAAGAAACGCGCAAACGCGCCATCGCCTTCCATGTAGCCGAGCGAATAGAAGACGATCAAAAAGCCGACGCCGGTGATGATGAAGGTCCAAATCAGCGAGAGCGGATCGAGCAAGAGCCCGAAGTCGAATCCGGGCATCCAGGCAACGAGCCGCTGATTCGCGCCGAGCATGCCGGCCGCGTTCTGCGTCGCCGCGCCCCACGAGAGCGCGGCAAGTACGAAGGACGCCGCAACCAGCCCCGCAACCAGCCATCCGGCCAAGCGGCCCAACTGCGGGCCGAACGCCCAGCAAACGACTGCACCCGCCAGCGGCAGCAGCCACAGCGCGAGCAACAGTGGATACGTTCCGCCGACTCCCAGCAGGTGATGCGTCACGCTCGCAATTCCCCTCGCGTCGCGTGCGGCAGCGGGGCGGACTTGCCGCTAACCATGCAGCGTCCTGACGTCGTCGACATCCACATACTTTTGGGGACGGAACGTCGTGACGATGATTGCCAAGCCGATCGCCGCTTCGGCCGCGGCAACGGTGATCACGAGAAAGGCAAAGATCTGGCCGGAGTTCTGCACCCAGGCGCGTGCGAAGGCAATGAAGAGCAGGTTGGCGGCGTTGAACATCAGCTCGATGCTCATGAGCATGACGAGAGGATTGCGCCGGACGATGACGCCGATGACGCCGATGAAAAACATCACCGCCGCCAGCGCGACGTAGTGATCGAGCGGAACGGCCATCATCCTTCACCCTCCCGCAGGATTGCTTCGCGGATTTCGCGCTCGACCGTTCGCTCGTGGCGTCGCGCGCCGGGATCGCGCATCTGCTCGCCGCCCAGAGTGATCACGCCGATCACGGCGACCATCAAGATCAGCGCGGTGACTTCAAAGGGAAGCAACTGTACGGTAAAGAGGGCGGTACCGAAATCGCCGACGCTGCCGAACACGTTCGCCGTGCCGACCGGACCGGCGGGGCGCGTTAGCACGGGCACCGCCTTGGAGACCGCGTAAACCAAGAATCCCAGCGCCGCCAGCACGAAGGTCGCGCCCGGAAGCCAAATGCGCGGCAACCGGTTCGGCCCCATGGCGAAGGGCGCGACGCCGCTGCTCAGCAAAGCGATGACGAAGACGAACAGCACCAAGATGGCGCCCGAGTAGACGATGATTTGGATGACCGCCAAGAATTCGGCCGAGAGCGTGAGATAAAGGACGGCCAGCGCCGCAAAGTTCAGCAACAAGGCGACGACGCTGTAGACCGGTTTGCTCGCCGAGATCGTCCATACCGCGCTTGCAATAAGGATGACCGCCAAGATCCAAAACTGAATCATTGAGGGCTCTCGTCGCGGACGAGCGTGAGACCCTGGCGCTGCCCGAGCAGGATCTCGCCGCGCCACGTGGCGGCGTACCCACGCTCGACGTCGGTGGTCGATTTGATTTGCGCAACGCGACCGAGGTCGCCGGGAATCCCGCCCGGCCGATCGTCCGGAGGGGCGCCGGTTCCCGCCTCTGGCGGAACGAGCAGGCGATCCTTGGCGTAGACGAACGAACCACGGCGGTAGTCGGACATCTCGAACCGCGGCGTCAACACGATGGCGTCGGTCGGACACGCCTCCTCGCACATGCCGCAAAAAATACAGCGCAGTTCGTCGATTTCGTAGCGCGCCGCGTAGCGTTCGCCCGGCGACCGGCGATCTTCCGGCCGGTTTTCCGCGCCGATGACCGTGATCGCGTTCGCCGGACAGACGCTCGAGCAAAGCTCGCAGCCGATGCAGCGTTCCTTTCCGTCGGCGTAGCGGCGCAGCTCGTGCAAGCCGTGAAATCGCGGCGCATGCTGTTTCTTTACCGACGGGTACTGAATCGTCGGGCGCTTGCGAAACATGAATCCGAACGTGATCGACAATCCTTTGAGGATCGCTCCGACGTTGTAAAGACGTTTGCGTGCAGCCATCCTTCGACTCAGCCTTTATATGCCACGAAGACTGCGGTCA
>JASHOM010000162.1 GCA_030041115.1 Vulcanimicrobiota bacterium
CAAGAGCAGCTGCAGATGCAATCCGAAGTCTTCGACCAGATGATGGACGAGCGCAGCGAAAACATGAGGGAGGTCGATACGCTACGAAATGTCGACATGGCCCAGCGCAAAATGGATGACTCGATCACTAAAAAATTCATCCAGTCGATCACCGAAGGATGACCGGCCCGCTTCCTCCTCTTCGCAACGAGCGCCTAGCTGCGGGGCGCGGCCTTCTCGCCGCACCCCGCAGCGCTGCTTCCGCGTCGAGCTCCGACCTCAGCGCCGAACAGCAAGCACACATCGCAGCCCAGCGCCAAGCTTTCGACTATGAAGCGGCCGAACGCGCCGAGATCATCCGGGAGCACGAGGTCCTCGAGGCGATGCTCATGGCGCACCTTAAAAACGAAGACGAGATCACGAAAAAGTGGATCTCCCTCATTTAAAGGGTCCGTGCCGCCCGCGTGCTATACTTCAGCCCTGCGCCGGGCCGTTAGCTCAGCTGGTTAGAGCGCATGCTTGATAAGCATGAGGTCCCTGGTTCGATCCCAGGACGGCCCACCATACACCTTGTCATCCTAAGCGCAGCGAGCGCAGCGAGCGAAGTCGAAGGGCCGTCGAAGGGCGGCCGAGCGTCGACTAATCTACGTGGTTTGCCCGGACGGGGCGTTGCATCGCAAAGCGGGCAGGAGCCTGCCATATAGCGCCGCAAGTAAGCGGTGCTATCAAGCTTCCCCTCGGTTCCGATTCCTGCCAGTAAGGAGGTCACCTCGATGCATTATGGATCCCCGATCCGATCGGGACTTATCGCGGCCGTGGTCGGAGTGCTGCTCTCGAGCTGCCAGAATGCGAGCGGCCTATCTCCCGTCTCGAACGCCATGCAGTCTACGCCAACGAGCCCTGCCAAAACCAAAAAGGACTACTATTATCCGCCCGAGCTCTGGAACGGCTTCGTCACGCCGCCGAACACGTCGGCTCCCCCGCCCGTGGATTTCGAAATCATCTTTGCCGGCAACGTTACGGCGGATTTTCCAAACCCTCTGGAACCCGGATACGGCCCTTACGATCCGTTCTGTCCGCCGAGCCAAACCTGCACCAACATCAGCGTCTTTTACACCGCCTCGACGAATACGACGACGGTCGAGTTCTCCGCGATTCCTCCATACTACCAGCTCTATCAGAATATCTCGGGACACGGAGACGAGGTACATTTCGGTATATTGAACGGTCCCGGCGGCAAGCGGGTGAAGTGCTTGAAGTGGTATACGGAATGGACCTTTGCATCAGCCCCGCCGCAAGTCACTCCCGTGCTCAACGTCTGCAATTCCAAAGTGGTCAAGGCGCAGGCGGCTACAACCAAGTCGACGGTCTTCGCCACCGTGTTCGTCGAGGAGTCGTTCTCGCCAATAACGTCGAGCCAACCCGCCACTGCGGGAACCTGGATTGACGTTCCCTACACGCAGTACGGCGGCAGCCAACAAAAGCAGCCTAAATTCAAGTTCACTAATCCGACGCAGCAGACGATTTTTACGGCGAACTCCGGAATCGTTCTCGATCAATCCTATCCGAGCGATCCCGAATGCCTCAAGGATCTCTACTGCGATGAGAATATCGCCAACCTCGAACTTCTCAACTACGCGGGCATGCCCCCACCGGGCTACTCAAACTCGCCCTTCGTAAAGATGCAGTTCCCACCTCCGGGCAAGATCGCACCGAGGTAAAGGAACAGCTTCGAAACTCGAAAAGGAGTTCGCCTCTGCGAGCTCCTTTTCGAGAGTCCGCAGAACTCCACGCCGAAGTTGCCGCCCGTCGTCGTGCACATCCTATCCGCTCGCCCAATCGATAGCGATGCCTCGAGCCGGACCTGAACCTGCCGGTTTATCCTCGTGCACGCCGAGGAACGTGCTGACGGTGAAGGCGTGCGGATTACGGCGTGCGTCTGCGTAGCCACTTGCGCGCGGCGATGAGCGCCCACACCGATTCGACCACGCCGAACGGCCACGCACCTACGAGCCATCCGTACGCCGCGGCCGCGGCACAGGCGACCGCAAAACCGAGCGTATATGCGGGGGCGCGATCTTCCAGCGCGTAGCAAACCATCATCAGCGTCACGGCAACCGCGCCGAAAGCGGTAAGGAGCGTCACAGGTAACGAGCGAACCACGCCACGGTCTGCTCGAGAACGTCCGCGTAAACGATGAGCTTCGCCGGCGCGCCCAGCGTCGTCATCGCGTGCCGGAACTCAAAGGCCTGGGGCGCCGTTTCGCGGTCGACCAACTACGAATCGTCTCGTCGCCGCCGGTCGGCGCGACGTCGCTCAAGGTGCGCACCGCGAACGTGGCATTTCATCGCGTGTCGCCGGCCACGGCGACGTGAGCCGCGCGCTGCCGAAATCGCCTCCGTTCACCGCTCGGCATCGCAATCAAGCTCTAGGAGCCCTGCATCGTCACGACGTAGTGCGCGTTGAGAGCTCGGGTCACGTCCGCGTCCATTGCCTCCAGGTGAGCGCGCGTCATGAGGTCTGCGGAGCGTCCGCGAAGGGCGGCGCCGATCGTTTGGTGCAGCGACTGCAACTCGTAACGCGCGAGCGACTGCGCGTCGGCCGGCGTTCCCGCCATCGGCGCATTGGCGAGCTTCGAGAGCAGCGCGGTGTAGTTGCGCTGCAGGTTGCGCCGGATCAGCGCAAGGGGCCGCCCGGACGAGATGTCGCCGTAAACACCGCGCTGCATCCAAGAGAAGAGATCGGCGAGGTCCATCGTCGTACCGGCTCGGTATTTCAGATCCATGTCGTCGAGACGCCCCAACGTGACAGGTGCGTAGAGATGGGCCAGGACCGCAAGCTGGTAGCGGGCGACGATTTCCTCGAGCGCGATGTCGTGGCGGTTCGGCAGATTGCCGAGCCAGTCGTCGTAGCGGTACTGCGTAACGAGCCGCTGCAGCAGCGCCGGCGAGACGCTCCAGGCCTGCGCCGAGAAGACGTTGCGCTCCAAGACGGCAAACGCGCGCTTTTGCGTCGCGATCGGGATGCCGCTCAGCGGCGGCCCGCTCTGCGGATCGCCTCGTAACGATCGCGATACGTACTCGCCGCCGATGTACCGCGACACGATCATCGCGCAGCGTCCATACGGGCCCACGATATCGCCGAACGCAAAACGCAGGTCGTCGTAAGGCAGCTCCGCTTGCGGAAAGTGCTGATCGACGCGCTCGAGAAGGCTGCGCGACATCCGCATCTGCGTTTCACACCAACCGATGTTGTCGTTCGTGAGGTCCCATTGTTGGTTGCGCGGGTCGATGCCGGCTCCCGTGTACCAGCGCACGTCCTCATCGGAGGAATACGCATAATCCGGTTCGCTCCAAATGTCCGCCCAGCGGCGCAACGTGGGAAGCTCTTGCGACGGCGTCTGCGCCCCGGGGATGGGCGCATAGCCCCAGTGGATCACGTAGTAATCATATGGACCGAGCGTCGTCTGGAAATACGAGCCGTGCGACATTCCTTTGGGCCAGAGGTTGATCGGGGCGTACTCCATCACGGAGCTGGCAATGCCGTAGCGCGCGGTGAAGCTCGCGTTCTGCAGCTCTTTTGCCGTGTAGGCTTCGGAGCCGATGAAGTTATGGCGCAGCCCCCAGTCGTGGCCCGATTCGTGCAGCACGATTGACTCGAGAAAATCGTCGGTGAATTTCTGAGAGGGGCGCGGGTACGATCCGTCGCCCATCAACTGCAAGGCGACCGCGCCGAACCCGTAGTTCGTGCGCTCGTCGGCCAGGAATTCGCCGCTGCCGTCCAACGCCGCGGAGCGCAGCGAACCCCGCTGATCCGCAGCGTCCGACTGCGGAAATATGAGCACGGGATAGTCGAACTTGCCGTACCGCATCAGATCGGAGTCAACCACGATGCCCGACTTGATCATCTCACCCGTGTAGGGATTGTAGAGCAGCTGCGCTTCGGCAAAGCCGCCTTCCGTCTCGGTCAGCCAGCGAACGACGTTGTAGCGGATGTCGTCGGGATCGAAGCTCGGGTCGGCGGGTTGGTCCTTGACTTCGACCGCGTCGCTGATGCCGATCCGCTCGAATGCCTTATTCCACGTCAGCAACGCCTTGCGAATCGGCTCGCGATACTCGACCGGAATCGTGTTGCTCAGGTAATAGACGACGGGCCTTTTCGCCGGCGACAGCAGTTTGGCCGGATCGGAGGCCTGGACGTTGAACCGGATGATGTAGTTGCGCTCGTCCTGATATAAGTTGTCGGTCGAGAAATCCTGATGCGCGTTGACGAAGTAGCCGACGCGGTCGTCGTAGATCCGCGGCATGTAGGAGTCGTCGGCGGGAATCGCCGCGATGTCGTACTGCACCGCCATCGCCAGGCTGCGGGCGTCGGGGGTTATGCTCAGGACGTCGGCGGTGGGCTGAAGCGACGTGAACGTTTGATGTACCGTGATCGTTACGTTCTGCGGAAACGCTTTGGTCAGGCCGAAATACGAGCGCTCCGCATCGAGGCGGTAGGAGCCCAGCGGGTTGGCGGCGCCGCCGTCGATCTCGCTGAGCACGTCGCCGATGCCGGTGACGTCCTGCAGCAGCGAAGCGGCACTGAAGACGACGTCGCCGGTCTTTGGATCGGTCGAGACGATCGTGGCCACGCCGACGACCGTCGGCGCCGTCGCAACGCCGACGGCATTTGCGACTGCCGAGCCCGGAGCGGCGAGAAAACGCGTGCTCGGAAAAAGGATCGCCACCTTATCGTCTTGTTTGACGAAGCGGATGATGCGCACGGGCTGGAAATCGGTGCTGCCCGAAAAAATTCCGGCGCCGATCCCATTCGTCGGCACCCCAAGCTCGACGAAGTCTCGATCGAGCTGCTCGGGCTTGA
>JASHOM010000163.1 GCA_030041115.1 Vulcanimicrobiota bacterium
GCCCACCTGCTCGCCTTGGGGGTAGGTGTAAACATCGACCACTCCGCCGTTTCCCCCAGAGCCGGTGACGTAGAGCAAGTTTTGGCTCGACGTTCCGGGCTTCATCCACGACCGCTCGTGGCTCGGCCTCGTGTAAGCGTCGCTACCAAGCGCTGGCGGTGAAACGCCCCCAGCCGGTAGCGATGTACTGCAGCTAGGGAGCAAAACTAGCGCGACGCTACACGCTAGCATCGTTGAGCTAAGATCGTGCGTTCTCATTTGTGCCTTCCTCGGACTTGGCGCGGGTTGAGGCCTCGGACAGGTTGGCTGCAAGTTGCGAGCGTTCTTTCAAAGACGTCTCGACCGCGAGCAGGCCGGGCTCAAAGCGATTAGGCCCGGCCCGGATCCGATTGGATGGTCTGCAAGCGATTGATTCTGCTTTGACCTGGGGACTGCCATAGGGGCGCTGCTGGATGAACGCCGTACCGCCCACTCCGGCAGGTGACGAAAAGCCGCTCATCTCCGAAAACATATTGTCGAGCGCGGTTTCGTAGTCGTCTGATACGTTGTCCACGTACTCCTGATAGTTATAGATCGTCATCGCGCTGAAATCGGTGTCCGGAGTGATCGAGCAACGCGGCTAGTGCGCGGCCAGGTTTTTCGCCCAAGATAGCCCTATCTTGGCGAGCGGAGAGCGCCAAAGCGAAAGAATATCGGCCATGGCGACTACGGTTGCGCGGGCGAGACGACCAGACCGTAGCCGGCCGCGCCTTTGCCGACCTTGGAATTGCGCGTAGGCTGGCCGCCTTTGGGATAACGCCACACAGAGACCTCCAATGTTCCGTGGTGGTAGTAGTTGAGGCCGGTGATCGTCTTGCCGTAAATCCAACTCTGCTGGCCCTCGGGGTGATCTTTCTGGCTACTCAACATGGTCGTACCGACGGCCTTCGCGTTCGCTCCGGAGATGCGCAGGCGGTAAATCGAAACCGGTCCGAGCCGCGCGTTTGCAGCCGAGGACACCGTTACGTACTTCCCATCCCACTGCACAGACGGAACGAATCCATAGCCATAGTACAGCTTGACGTCGAGGTTCATCAATTCGAAAGAGCCGCTGCCTCGCGGCAGCCGGATGAGGTCGTATTGCTCGCCGGAGGACTCGTCGGGAGCCGTGAGGTAAAGATTGCCTTTATCATCGTAGCCGCAAAACTGAAAGTGGAACTCCGAGCGGCTATAGTATATCGTGGGGTTGCCCTGAGCTTGCGCATAGACTGCGACGGACCCATACTCATGGCCGTACGGGTTGTTGTCGTCGCCGATGTTTGAGACGGCAAGATTTCCAGTCGTAGGATCGATCGAACAACCGTAGCCCCCGCCGGAATCGCTTAATGTCGCTATCGGCTCTGAGCCGCCGTGGGCGTATTCGTAGATGACGCTCGACTGGTATGACTGGCTAGCGTATGCGACGATGAACACGTCGCCTGCGGCGTCGACGCACTCGCCGAGCGGGTCAATCAAGCCGGTCAAGTTTTCGACCGGCGTAGCGTCGGGCCAGGTGTATACGCTCACGTATCCGTCTGGTGCCGAGGAGATATAGAGCAAGTCCTCGCCGGAAGTGCTGTTCTTCCTCCACGTGCGTGCTGGAGCCGTGTCGTAGCTCAGCGTCGGCACGGCGCGCGCAGGATCAGCCGCCGAGCTGGTTTGCGATGGGCCGCATCCCGAGAATACGCCGATCGCGCTCGCTGCGGCTACGGCTAACGCGTAGCGGTGCAAGCAAAACGCCTTCACAATCATTTTCGTGTTCCCTATCTTTCGAGCGGAAAGCGCCAAAGCGAAAGAATATCGGCCATGGCGACTACGGTTGCGCGGGCGAGACAGCCAGACCGTAGGCTATCGCGCCTTTGCCGAGGTTGAAATTGTGCGCAGGGTTGCCACCCTTAGGATAGCGCCACACCGAGACCTCCAGCGTGTCGTGGCGGTAATAGTTGAGGCCGGTGATCGTCTTGCCGTAAATCCAGCTCTGGCTGTGCGCCGACGGGTTGTCGTTCTTGCTGCTCAGCATGGTCGTTCCGATCGCCTTCGCGTTCGCTCCGGAGATGCGCAGGCGGTAAATCGAAACCGGTCCAAGCCGCGCATTCGCAGCCGAGGACACCGTTACGTACTTCCCATCCCACTGCACCGACGGAACGAATCCGCCATAGCCATAGTAGAGCTTGACATCGAGATTCATCAACTCGAAGGAGCCGCTGCCTCGCTGCAACCGAACGACGTTGTATTGACCACGAGAATACTCGTCGGGAGCCGTGAGGTAAAGATTGCCTTTATCATCGTAGCCGCAAAACTTAAAGTGGAACTCCGAGCGACTATAGTATATCGTCGGGTTGCCTTGAGCTTTTGCATAGACTGCGACGGACCCATACTCGTAACCGTACGGGTTGTCGTCGTCACCGATGTTTGACACGGCAAGATTTCCAGTTGTAGGGTCGATCGAACAACCGTAGCCGCCGCCGGGATCGGTTAGAGTTGCTATCGGCTGTGAGCCGCCGTGCGCGTACTCATAGATGACGCTCGACTGGGCCGACTGACTCGGGTATGTGACGACAAATACGTCTCCAGCAGCATCTACGCACTCACCTGGCGCAAGCCCCGGGCCATTCAGCGTGTAAACCGCTTTCCCACCGGGCCACGTGTAAACGCTAACCTGATTGTAGTAGGCACCGCCCCCGGAGATATAGAGCAAGTCCTCGCCGGAAGTGCTGTTTTTCCTCCACGTGCGTGCTGGAGCCGTCTCGTAGCTCAGCGTCGGCACGGCGCGCGCGGGAGCAGCCGCCAAGCTGGTTTGCGAAGCGCCGCATCCCGAGAATACGGCGATCGCGCTCGCCGCGGCTACGGCTAGCGCGTAGCGGTGCAAGCAAAACGCCTTCACAATCATTTTCGTGTTCCCTATCTTTCGAGCGGAAAGCGCCAAAGCGAAAGAATATCGGCCACGCCGGTGAAGACATCGTAAGCGTCTCCAAATGAGCCTTTGCCGCTCCCTAAGACTTCCCTAGCGCTCCCATCAGGGGCGCGTTGCTCCCAGGTCAATCCAAGGACGGCGGCCGCCGTCAGGCGCTAGGCTCAGGTGTGGGCTGAGGCCGCGCTGCATCGCTCCTTGGCTCGTGCCCGTTGCTTGAACCCCGAGGGCCCCGACGCTTCGGTTCTCGGGGTTCGCTCATGCGGCTCAAAAGGTCACTCCCCCAAGTGCTCCCAGGCACTTTCAAGGACGCGACAAACCTCGCGGCGCTAAGCTGAGAGCGGGCTGAGGAGCGTACAATCCAACCACACGGCGGTCCTTGGCCCGACCATACGGGTAACTCCTGTGGGAACAGCGCCCCGAGAGCCTTTGCTGTTGTTGGCTCTCGGGGCAACTCTCGTGCGCTCGAGGGCTTGGAGGCGATTGGGCGCTCCCAGGTCGCTTCAAGGACCGCGCGGCCCGTGCGACGGTATCCTGAGAGTGGGCTGAGGCGCGTACAACCAACCACACGGCGCTCCTCGGTCCCACCACTACGGTACCCGGTAGCAAGGAACCCCGAGGGTCTTGGTCGTCCTCGCCCCTCGGGGTTTATCTTCTTAGTAAGGCATCGCGTTGACTCGCGTTCCGGGCCGATCAGCGCCGGCGCGCTGGAAGTTCGAAGGGCAGATTCGGGTCGGCGCACAGCGTGAGCGGATCGGCGCGAACCGCCCGACGTTGGTGGAACGCGGCGGCGCCAATCATTGCGGCATTGTCCGTGCAATATTTCGGCGGCGGAAGGTACGCGGGAACTCTGTTGCGCTCCGCCCAGGTGCGAAACGCGCTTTGCAAGGCCGAGTTTGCCGCGACGCCGCCGGACAGCACGACGCCGTTATAGGGGCCGCGCCCGTACGCCGCTTGCAAGCGCGCCATGAGCACGTCGACGACGGCTGCCTGGAACGACGCCGCAACGTCTTCGGGCCTGGCTTCGCGGCCATTCTCGGATTCCAAAAAGTAGCGTACCGACGTCTTGAGGCCGGAGAATGAAAGGTCGAGCGAATCACCGGCTGGGCGATGCCGCGGAAACGCATAGGCACGCGGATTGCCGCGTTGCGCCAGTGCGTCGAGTGCCGGTCCGCCGGGATAGGGCAGTCCCAAGAGTCGCGCCGTTTTATCGAAGGCTTCGCCCGCGGCATCGTCGCGCGTGCGACCTAGGATCCGCATGCTCGTTGCGGACTCGACCGCAACCAGTTGCGAGTGGCCGCCCGAAACGAGCAACGTGAGGAGCGGAAACTGCGGCCGCTCTCGATCGAGAAACGGCGCGAAGACGTGACCGTGCAGATGATTGACGGCGTACAGGGGCAGGTGCAGCGCGAACGCATAGGCTTTTGCCGCCGCCACGCCGACGACGAGACTGCCGATCAGTCCGGGCCCCGCGGTCACCGCGACGCCGTCGAGATCGGCAAACGCCAGGCCCGCGCGTCCGAGTGCGTCTTCAACCGCGGCCGAAAGCAGTGCGACATGACGGCGGCTGGCGATCTCCGGAACGATGCCGCCGTATTTCGCGTGAAACGCATCCTGGTTCGTCGCCACGCTCGAAAGCACATCGCGGCCGTCGCGGACGACGGCCGCAGCGGTGTCGTCGCATGACGTTTCGATCGCGAGCAGCAGCATCGGTGAGCGAATTGGCGCTCGGAAGGAACGCGCCTCTAAAGCAAGCAATCGACTCGCCGTGAACGCCAGAGTCTTTGGTTCCGGCGAGCGAATCGCTGCCTACGAGATCGACGACTCGCAGCTCGCCGTCGGCAGCACGCTCGGCGGCCCGAAGGGCGCGATCGTGGTCAAAGCCTCCGGAGCGATCGAAAGGTTTTATTCGAGCGATCTCGGGCTCACGTTGATGGCCGGGATCGCGATCCGCTTCTGGGATGGCCCAACCGGCGCGGTGCGCGCAAAGAGCGGCGGACGGTTTCGAATTCATCCGT
>JASHOM010000164.1 GCA_030041115.1 Vulcanimicrobiota bacterium
CCGCTGCACGAGACCTACTTCGAGACGAATCCCAACTTGCAGCACGATTGGAATACCGGGATACACGGATGGGATCACGGCAAGATGGACGGCTTTTACATCGGCAACGGAAAGACGTATGCCGCGTATGCCTACATCGACCGCGACCAGATTATCCCCTATTGGGACATGGCGGAGCAGTACGTGCTCGCCGACGCGATGTTTCCTACCGAATTTGGCGGAAGCTGGACCGCGCACTTGAACCTGGTTGCCGGCACGGACGATATCAACAAGAACCACGCCGAGGTCAATTATCCGACGCACGCCAACGGTTGCGATGCGCCGCCCGGGACGCTCAGCTCGCTGCTGAATTCACGACGCCAGGCAGGGCGCGGAAACGGACCCTTCCCGTGCTTCACCCAGTGGAACACGATGGCCGAAGTGCTCGATAACGCGGGCATATCTTGGAAGTATTATGTAACCAAGCGGCTCGATGCCGGAATCTGGTCGCCGTTTGAGTCGATCGCGTACGTCCGCGACGGCAAGGACTGGGACTCGAACATCATCGTGCCGCAGACGAAAATTCTGACCGATCCGGGCAATAACGACCTTGCGCAGGTCAGTTGGGTAACCCCGAGCCACACGGATTCGGACCATCCCGGCGCGCACAGCGATCAGGGACCGTCCTGGGTGTCCGCGATCGTCAATGCGGTCGGCGAGAGCAGTTATTGGAACTCGACGGCCATCGTCATCGTCTGGGACGACTGGGGCGGGTGGTATGACAATGCGGCGCCGCCGCAGCCCGATTTTCGCGGCCTCGCCGAGCGCGTTCCCTGCCTGATCATCTCACCGTACGCGCGACAGGGAACGGAGACCGAAGGCGGCTACATCGATAATACGCAGTACGAGTTCGGCAGCATCCTGAAGTTCATCGAGGAAGCGTTCGATCTTCCCGCCATCGGCAAGGAGTCGCAAGGCTATACCGATCAGCGGGCCACGAGCATCGTCGATGCGTTCGACTTCACGCAGACGCCCCGGCCGTTCATCCCGTTCAACTCGAAGTATCCCGCCTCGCACTTCATTCACGAGCCGCCCTCGAACGTTCCCGTCGATAACGAATAGGGGAAAACGCGGTCGGAGGGACTCGAACCCCCAGCCTACAAGTTCGTAGCCTGTTGCTCTATCCAATTGAGCTACGACCGCGCGTTTCGTTCGTCAGCCCCGGCGGGCGAAATGACGGATTCGGAGAGAGAGGGATTCGAACCCTCGATACGACTTTACATCGTATAACGGTTTAGCAAACCGCCGCCTTCAGCCGCTCGGCCATCTCTCCAGCACCACAAGCCCTTATTTTGCGGGGTTTTCCTTCGTTGCTCGAGTCTATCTTGTTCGACATGAAGCAACTTTGTCTCGATTTTGTCACGAGGCCCTCGCTACCTCTGATTGAAGCACGCTGCTCGCTAGGTTAGTCACGGCCTTTCAGCCTGACCGAGATCACACGCGGCGTGTGATTTGGTGTTCGCGTAAGCAATGTTACGCGAACACATGTTTGCCTGTCAAGCATCGCGTTTGACCAACGTCAGCTTGCGCGGCAGCGATTCTTTGCGTTGGTGCACGTGCGTTACCCTGCCCTGTGGCTTCGGCCGGCAGCTCGCGGATCAGGTTGGATCGAGTCGGGTTGCATGAATAAGACCTTGGGCCGGCGCCGCATATCAGCCTTGCTCGAAGACCACGGGTCCCGCAAAGTCACGTTAGATAAGCGTAATCGTAATCGTGTTAGATCTTAGAACGGTCGATTTGAAATTCACGCTGATTTGACCGCGACTCACACGAGCCCAATAGGTGCCCGGCTCCCTGAATGAATAAAGGCTATCGAGCGGAAACCTCGGCTTGCCGCTTGGCCGCATAGAGAAACCCCCGAGGGCCCGTGCGAACAAACCCTCGGGGGGCGTACCGAGTCGGAGAACACGGTACGGCGGGCGAGGGGAGCGCCCCGACCTCAGCCCACCCTCAAGCCTAGCGCCTGACGATTCAGGGCGTCCTTGGATGAAGCTTGGGGACGGCGCAAATCGCGCTTTGCGAAACGATTGCGGCCAACCTATGGCGGTGCTTGGGGACCGTCGAGCGGGCGCTCCGGTACGACTTCGGCCACGACGGCCGGGGCGCGACGCGCGCGCGGAGCGCGCAGGCCGTCGAAGCCTGCTACCCGTCCGGTTGGCAGCACGAGGCTGATCGCCGAGAGGAGCGCGATGCATGCATCGGTCGTTCCCCAGCCGTTGATGGTGCCCAGCGCTCCGCGCGCGGCCATATAATCGAGCGGAAGCAAGATGCCGAAGAGGCCGCCGAGACGCGAAAAGAGTCCGAGCACGAGCGAAATGCCCACGAGGAGCTCGCCGACCCGCACGAGCTCGGCAAAGATTGGGGCATTGGGCGCGACGACGTTGGCCAGGAAGTCGTGGTACGGCCCGGAGGTTTTTGCGATGCCGTCCTGCAGGTACGACGCGAAAAAACCGCTGGGCGGCAAGAACATCCCGCTCTTGAGAAACTTCGGGACGGCGTGAACGAGCCAAATGAGGCCCGTTAGAATTCGGACGATCGCCAGCCATCCACCATAGGTTCGTGACGCGGGCAAGTTCATGCGACGACCTCCTTTCGCAGTTCGACGAGACGTGTAATCATCGCCGCCGCTTCAGCCGCGGCGTTCGGCCGCCCGATGCGCGTCGCCGCTGCGATCATTCGCTCGCGGCGAGTGCAGTCCGCGCGCAAAGCCTGGACGGTTGCCGGAAGCTCCTCGACGCGCCCGACGCGGACGGCTGCGCCGGCGTCAACGAGCACCCGCGCGTTGCGCTCCTCTTGTCCGGGCAAGGGCTTGCACAGCACGATGGGAATCCGCGCGGCCAAGGCCTCGGCGGTGGTTAGTCCGCCCGGCTTGGTGACGAGCAGATCCGCGGCGTGCATGTAATCGTAAACGTTCTCCACGAACGGCAACGCCCGGACCGGGAAAGCCACGTTTTCGGCAGTCTGCGCCAGCCGCCGGCGGATGCGCGTATTCCTTCCCGCTACGACCACCGCCGCCAACGGCGCCGAAACGGCGCGCAGCGCGCAAAGCATGCGCTCGACCGGTGCGATCCCGAGACCGCCGCCCATCAGCAGCACCACGTACCGGTCAGAAGGAAGGTCGAGCCGTTCACGTAGCTCTTCTACCGTCTCGGACGCGGCCGCAAACTCGTGGCGCACCGGAATGCCGGTGACCGCGATCGCGCCGGCGGCGACGCCCCGAGCGAGCAGCGCGCCGCGCATGCTTTCCGTCGCCACGACGTAGCGATCGATGTTGCCATGCACCCAAAACCCATGAAGCGCAAAGTCGGTGACGATCGCGACCACCGGCGGCGCGTCGGGAAAGACGTTCTTATACTCTGCCATCGCGCCGCACGGAAAGGCGTGCGTGCAAACCACCGCATCGGGCCGTTCGCGCAGCATCAGCGGCCGCAGGTTCGTCGCCGTGAACTGGTGTGCCCAGGTTCGGAAGCGCCCGACCTCCGTCGCCCGCTCGGCGCGATCGTAGATGTACCGATACATCTGCGGGATCGTCTTGACCATCCGGAGGTAGCCCTCCGAAACCACGCGCGCGACGACTAGCGCCGCATATTCGTACGAGTCGATGACCGACGTCTCGACCTCCGTTTCAATCGCGCGCAGGGCGGCCGCGACTGCGTTTGCAGCCGAAAGATGCCCGACGCCGACGCGCGCGGAAAGAAAGAGAACGCGAATCAGCCCGTCTCCCCGTTGTGCGCGCCGCGACCTTCCTCATCATCGGTGGCCGCCAGAAAATCGTCGAGAATCTCTTGGGCGAGCCGATCCTCTTCGAGCAGATTCCCGTCGAGATCGGTCACGATGAACTCGTCCTCGGCGTCGTCCGTCGGCTCGTGGTGCAGGACGGCATACGATTTTCCGTTCTCGGGATCTTCGAGAATGCCGACGACTTCGAAGGCCAGCGCCGCTCCGTCATGCAGCTCGATATTGAGGACGTCGCTCAAGCCGAGCGGGGCCTTGCGTCCCTCATTCCCCCCATCGGGCTGCGACATATGATTGCTCCCTTCTTACGAGCCCAAGCAGCGCGCCACGTTGGCCTGGTGCTCGGCAAGCGTCGTCGCGAAGACGTGGCGCCCGTTCCCGCAGTAGACGTAGTAGAGATCATCGCCCTTCGACGGATGGAGCGCTGCTTCCATCGAAGGCCGCCCCGGATTGGCGATCGGCGTCGGCGGCAGGCCGGAGTGCTCGTAGGTATTATAGGGCGAATCGATCTTCAAGTCGGCGAAGGAGAGCTGATTCTTGTGCCGGGGGAGCGCGTACTCGATCGCCGCATCGACTTGGAGCGGCATCCCCAGGCGTAAACGGTTGTAGATCACTTCCGCGATCCTCGGACGATCGGCCTCGCTTTTCGCTTCACGCTCCACGAGCGAAGCCACCGTAACCGCTTGCGGCAGCGTCACGTGCAAGGCCCGCGCCCGCGCACCCGCGTCGCGCGGCAGTTCGGCGAAGAACTGCGCAATCATCGGTGCTGCCACCTGATCGGGCGAAGCGCCGAGCGGTAGCAGATACGTGCTCGGGAAGAGAAAGCCTTCGAGATTCTTGCTGCGCCGGCCGTCGACGACGACGTGCTGCGTCATGAAGAAATGCAGCGCCGCCGGCGCCTGACCCGCACCCGCCGCTTGCAACCGCCACGCAATCTGCGCGGCCGTAAAACCCTCGGGAATCGTCACCCAGGTTGCCACTTGGGCTCCGCCCGTGACGAGCGCGTCGAGTACCTGGCTCTGCGTCGAGCGGGCATTGAAGCGATACTCGCCGGCGCGGACCGCCGCCTCGTCCCCGCGCAGCCGAGCCAGAACGCGAAACGTGGCCACGTTGCTGATGATGCCGAGGGAAGCCAACTCTCGGGCAACCTCGGCAAAGGTCGAGCCGCGATCGATCACGACGTGCGTGGCAACACGTGGATGGGAGCGATCGGCGTAGATCGCATAGGCCGCCGCGGCGGCGCCCAGCGCGACGAGCAACGCGACGCCCATCGCCGCCGCCGCAGCCCAGCGCAGCGCCTTCACGCGGGCCGTTCGTTGCGGCGCCGTGCGAGAAACGAATCCAAAATGAGCGCGGCTGCCATTCGATCGACGACTTTGCGGCGTTTGCTGCGCGAGACGTCGGCGGCAATGAGGCTTTTCGTCGCCTGCGCCGTCGTCATGCGCTCGTCGATCCGGTGAATCGTCCCTGCAAAGATCGCGCGCAGGCTTTCGACGAACTCGTCGATCGTCCGGGCGGCGATTCCGCGCTCGCCCTTGAGCGTGAGCGGATCGCCGACCACGAGCTCGTCCACGCCGTACGACGCGAAATAGTCTCTCAGCGACGCGAGATCTTCGCGCCGGTTCGTCCGTTCGAGCGTCGCTAACGGCAGCGCGAACGTCCCGCTGGGATCGGCGACGGCGATGCCGATGCGCTTCGCGCCAACGTCGAGAGCCATGAGCACTCGCTACGCGCCCAAACTGCCGAGCTGCGTCAGCGCCTTGGGCCGCTTACCGAGATGATGGGCGACGAGCTCCTCCACGGCCGCCGTTGCCGGGGGCGTCGCCAGCAGCGTTGCGCCCCCGGCGCCGCCCTTGGGGAGCGCGAGGCTGCGAAGGTTCGCCAGGTCGCGCTCTGCGAGCTCGGGGAGGTTTTGCCACCGCTCCCGGCAGGCGGCATCGACGATTCCGCCGGCCTGTGCGTCGAGCCAAACGGAACCGGCGGGGAGCGCGGCACCACAACGTACGCACGTGGTCAGGGGCGGCGCGAGGCCCAACATGTCGAGCAGCCGCAGTGAGAAGCGCGGGAGCAGCGTTCGCGGCGCAGTTGAAGCGGCAATGGCAGCGATCGCTCCGGCCAGCAGCTCGTAAACGTCGAGCAAGGCGAGATCGGGTTCGCAGAACGCATCGACGAGCTCGGCGACCGCGGCGGCGACGGCGTAACGCTCCGGTTCGACCAGTCGCGCCCACCCCGAGTGCACGATCTCCGCCGACACGATGACGTCGAGCGATCGACCGCGATGCATCAGGAAATCGCACTCCGTGAAGGGCTCCACGCGGCCGCCCAGATGACTGCGCGGGCGCCGAACGCCTTTTGCCACTGCATCGACCTTCCCGCGCTGCGCGGTGAAGAGCGTAAGGATGCGATCGGCTTCACCGAGTTGCCGTCCTCGCAGCACCACGCCTCGCGTCTTATAGGCGCGCGGCTGCGTCAGCGTCCTCCGCTTCCTCTGTCCGGTCGATGCTTCCGTTGGTGAAGACGCGAACGGTGAGAATCCGCCGTCCGTGCTTGCGATCGACGCGCAAGCGCGTGTGATCCGCCGCATCGATCTCCTCGCCTTCGCTCGGAAGTCTGCCGAACAGACCGACCGTGTAGCCGCCGATCGTTTCAAAATCCTCCGTCGGCAGCCGCGTGCCCAATTTGGCGTTCACGTCCTCGATGTTCGTCCCCGCTTCGACGACCGCTTCGCGATCGGAGACGACCGAGATCGGCTCTTGTTCGTCGGTGTCGTGCTCGTCGCGGATTTCTCCGACGATTTCCTCGAGCAGATCCTCCATCGTTACCAACCCCGCCGTTCCGCCGTACTCGTCGACGACGATCGCGAGGGAAAACTTGTCGCGCTGCATCTCGCGCAGGAGATCCGCGATCTTCTTCGTCTCGGGGACGTGTACGACCGAGCGCATCAATGCGCGTATGTTCTCATGGGCGAGCGAGCCGTTCGCAAGGGCAATCAGCAGTTCGCGGTCGTGAACGACGCCGACGATGTCGTCCTTGGACTCCTGGTAGACGGGAAGTTTCGAATACCCCTCGGCGATCACGACGTCGAGCACGCGGCGCGGGGAGTCTTCGACCGACACCGCGACCATCTCCGGACGCGGTTTCATCACCTCGCGCACGATCGTGTCGCCGAACTCCATCACCGAATGGATCAGCTCGCGTTCCTGCTCTTCGATGACGCGCTGCTCCGCGCTCACGTTGACGAGCGTTCGAATGTCTTCTTCGGTTACGAAGGGCCGGTGCGCGCCGGTGATGCCGAATGAACGAAGGATGAGGTCGGTTAGGACTTGGAAGGTCCGCGCGATCGGCGTCAGCAGGAACGCCGCGTAGCGCATCGGTAGCGCGAGCCGGATCGCCCAGCGCTCGCTATCGCCCGTCGCGACCGTCTTGGGAATGATCTCGCCGAAGAGCAGAAAGACCGCCGTCATGATAATGGTCGAAAGCACGGCGCCGGACGGAATTCCAAGCGAGAGGGCGAGGTAGGCGGCCAGGGAGTCCGCGGCCAGCAAAACGATCGTGTTTCCAACCAGAATCGCCGTCAGGAAGGTGGTCTTGTCGTCGACGACTTCGCGGAGGTTGCGAGAGCCGTGGACGCGCCGCTCCGCGAGCGCCCGGGCGCGAAGCCGGGAGATGGAAACCAGCGCTGCCTCGGAGGCGGCGAAGAAGGCCGCCAGGATGACCAGCACGACGAGCGCGGCAATCTCGTACGGCAGGCCTTCGGGGTTACTTCGAGTTGGGTCCGGGTTCAATTGGGCGCCATTATAGCATAACGTGGGGCCGCACCAGCAGGTAGATCACCAGGGCGACGAGCGTCCCCATAACCGCGCCCCAGAAAACCTCAAATGGCCGGTGAATCCGCGCCTCGACGCGGCTTTGGGCCACCAAGAAGGCCACAAAGTAGCCCAAGAGCGCCGCCAGCGGCTTTTGGTAAAAAAACGCGAGCAGCGTCGCCACCCCAAAAGCCAGCGCCGCGTGCCCCGAGACGGCTCCCCCTTGCAACGCCGAGCCCCGGCCAACCCAGGCCTTGGCAAAGACCGTGGCGATCGCCACGACCGCCAGCGCGATGAGCGCAACGTTCGCGGGCACGGCTTGGACCGCCGCGAAGACGCGCGCGCCGCCGCTGATGATGCCTTGATAGAAGATCAGATACGCGCAAAGCGCAGCGCCGATCGCCGCGACGAGCACCGCGCCCGCGGCGGCGTCCTTGGCGCTCTTTGCCAGCGGATGATGGGCCACGGTGAGCAGATCGACGATCGCTTCGATGGCGGTGTTCATCAGCTCCAAGCTGAGCACCAGCGCGATGAGCGCGATCGTGGCAATGACGTAGTAGCGATCGAGGCGCAAAATGAGGGTCGCCAGCAGTACGAGCGCCGCGATGACGAAGTGCACGCGCATGTTCTGCTCCGTGCGCGTGGCATAAATGATGCCTTCGAATGCGTGATGGAAGGAGCGCATGAAGCGGCTTCGCTCGATCGGCAGATAGTGAGGTTCGCGCTTGAGGCGATCGTCCACGGGATGGTGCATCAACGCTGATCCTCGTACGGCCAGGGCAGCGCGATCGCCGCCGCTAGCCGGCGCTCCTCACGCCGCATGATGCGCCGTTCCGAGGCGGCCTCGTGGTCGTGTCCCTTGAGATGGAGCAAGCCGTGAATCAGCAATCGGTAGATCTCGCGCTGCAGCGGCGCCGCGTAGCCGGCCGCCTGGCGGCGCGCGGTCTCCACCGAGATCACGACGTCGCCGAGCAAGGGTTCGGGGAGATCGGATTGCGGCGTTCGATCCACCGCAAAGCTCAGCACGTCCGTGGCGCTGTCGCGCCCGCGATACCGGCGGTTGAGCGAGCGCATCGCTTCGTCGCCGACGAGCGAGAGCGAAAGCCCCGAGCGATCTTCGCCGACGGCGGCGAGCAGACGCCGGGCCGTTGCGACGAGCGCCCGGCCGTCCACTCCGCTGCGGCGCACGTCGTTCCGGTAATAGATCACGGACCTGCAGGCAGCGGGTCGGCGGCATAGGCTCGGACGATCTTGGTGACCAGCGGATGGCGGACGACGTCGCTCTCGTCGAGCTCGACGATCCCGATGTCGTCAAGTCCGCGTAAACGCGCGGCAGCGACTCGCAGACCGCTGCGCTGACCCGCGGGTAAGTCGATTTGCGTCACGTCGCCGGTGACGATCATCTTCGATCCGCTGCCGAGGCGAGTCAAAAACATCTTGAGCTGATCGTCGGTCGCGTTCTGCGCTTCGTCCAGAATCACGAAGGACTCCGAGAGCGTGCGGCCGCGCATGAATGCAAGCGGAGCGACCTCGAGCGTTCCGCGTTCCATATACTTATTCACGACCGTGTCCTCGAGCAGTTCGCCGAGCGCGTCGAAGAGCGGACGCATGTACGGATCGAATTTTTCCCGCAGGTCACCCGGAAGAAAGCCGAGCCGCTCGCCCGCCTCCACCGCCGGACGGGAGAGAATGACGCGCGCGACGTCGCGCCGTTTGAGGGCCCGGACGGCCATCACGACCGCGAGGTACGTCTTTCCGGTTCCCGCGGGCCCGATGCCGAAGGTCAGCGTCCGTTCTTCGATCGAACGCGCAAAGCGGCGCTGACCCGCGGTGCGCGGTCGTACCTCGCGTCCGCGGTGACTTCGCAGCAACGTCGCCGGGTGCGACGACTCGCCGTCCCGATTCGAATCGGACAATGCCAGCGCAACGTCATGCGGCGTAATGTGTGCGCCGTCCACCGCCGCTTCCAGAACCCGGCGCACCACTTGTTCGGCACGCGCAACCGCGGCATCGTCCCCGGCGAGAAGCAGGCGATCGCCGTCGGCATGAACGGCCACGTCGAGCGAGGATTCGATCGCCGAGAGGTTGCGATCGTACTCTCCGAAGAGACGGACGCGGTCGGAAAGCTCTCCGAGATCGATGGAGCGTTGCGTCAACGCAGATGGTATTCGTCGCCGAAAGCGCGGGGCTTTCCCAGCAGCTCGGCGGCGATCACCGCCCGCACGACCGCCCGGCGATTTGCGAGAAGCCGGCGGGAAACGGGGTGTTGGGCGTGCGCTTGCGGATGTTCGGGTTCGGCCGTCCGCGGAGGTGGCGGCGGCGTGGGCGCAGCCGCCGGTTTTGCCGGCTGCACGGGCGGCGGCTGGGGCGGCCTGGGTCGCTGCGGGACCGGGACCGGTATCGGGCCCTGGGCCCGCTTGCGCGCGCTGGAAACCATGCTCCCGATCACGCCGATGACGAGCAGAACCACCCAGACGAGAAAGCCGGCGCCGTGCACGCTACTTCGGAGCAGGCCCGGTCAGCGGAGGCGGCGGCTCGCTCGTATCGGTCGCCGAGGTACCGATCGAGGCGCGCATTTCGGTATCGGCCTGGACGTTCTTGAGGCGATAGTAATCCATGACGCCGAGGTTGCCCTTGAGGAATGCCTGCGCTATCGCTTGAGGAATCGCCGCCTCCGCCTCAACGACCTTCGCGCGCATTGCCTGAGTCTGCGCCTTCTGCTCCTGCTCGGCGGCGAGCGCGGCGTATTGCCGCTCGGCGGCTTTTGCCTGCGCGATGCGGCGATCGGCTTCGGCCTGACTCGTCTGCAGCTCCGCGCCGATGTTCTTGCCGACGTCCACGTCGGCGATGTCGATCGAGACGATCTCAAACGCGGTTCCCGCGTCGAGGCCTTTCGCCAGCACGGTCTTGCTGATGCGATCCGGGTACTCCAGAACTTCCTTGTGGTCGATGGCGGCGCCGACGGCGGAGACGACGCCTTCGCCGACGCGCGCAATGATCGTCGGCTCACCCGCGCCGCCGACGTAGCGATCGAGATTGCTGCGTACGGTGATTCGAGCTTTGACGTTGAGCTGGATCCCATTTTGCGCAACGCCCTGAAAGACGGGCGTTTCGATGACCTTGGGATTCACCGAGGTTTGCAGAGCCTCGAGGACGTTGCGACCCGCTAGATCGATCGCCGCCGCGCGCTGCCATTCCAGCGGAATCTCGGCGCGCTGCGCCGCGATCATCGCCAGCGTCACGTTCTCGACGTTTCCGCCCGCGAGGTAGTGCGACTGCATCTGAT
>JASHOM010000016.1 GCA_030041115.1 Vulcanimicrobiota bacterium
CGGGGTTCTCACCGATGTTCGGTTGCCGCGAGTCGCACTCGCGGCGCTCGTCGGCGCGGCACTCGGCGTTGCAGGGGCGTCCCTTCAAGGCTTGTTTCGTAACCCGCTCGCCGATCCGGGTTTAATCGGCGTGAGCAGCGGCGCGTCGCTGGGCGCGGTGGTGTTCCTCTCGATATTCAGCGGGACGGCACTCGCCTTTACCTCGCTTGCAATGCCGCTCGCCGCGCTGTTGGGCGGACTCGGTGTCACGCTCGTCGTATGGCGCTTCGCCCGAATTGAGACGCGCGTCGATACGGCGACACTGCTCCTTGCCGGCATTGCGCTCAATAGCGTGGCGGGAGCGATCATTGGAATCTTTACCGCGCACTCAGACGACCAACAGTTACGCACGCTCACCTTTTGGCTCATGGGCAGCTTAAGCGCTGCGACTTGGCAACTCGTTCTTTCGGTCGCGCTGCCGATTGCGATCGGCATCGCCGTCCTGTTACCGACGGGCAGGCGGCTCAACGCGCTTTCACTGGGCGAACGCGACGCGTTTCATATCGGGTTGAATGTTGAACGTTGCAAGAACCGCATCGTCGCGGCGTGCGCGCTGGCCGTTGCTGGCGCCGTCTGCGCCGCGGGCGGCATCAGCTTCATCGGCCTGGTCGTGCCGCATCTCGCGCGGATGCTCCTCGGTCCGGACCACCGCCTGGTCTTGTCGGCATCGGCGCTCATCGGCGCGATCCTGCTCATCGCCTCCGATGCGGTCGCACGAACCGTAATTGCGCCGGCGGAGCTGCCGGTCGGAGTCGTAACCGCGCTGATCGGCGGTCCGTTTTTTTTGTGGTTACTCGTTCGCTCTCGTAGGAGCATGCTTCATGCTTGAACTTCGCAACGTGACCGTATCCGCCGGCCACCGGGAGATTCTTCGCAACGTGGACTTGGTCATCGAACCGGGATCGCTCACCGTCTTGCTCGGACCCAACGGCGCGGGAAAGACGACGTTATTGCGCGTCATGGCGGGCGAGCTACGACCGATCAGGGGCTTTGCAACCCTTGATGGGCGCGAGATAAGCGCGTACGGACCGCTCGAGCTGGCGCGCCGGCGCTGCGTGCTCTCGCAAAAGCGCAGCGTGGGTTTTGCCTTTACGGCTCGCGAGGTCGTCTCGCTGGGGCGCTACGCTTATGGCCTTGGCGATCACCAGGGTCCCGGAGCCGTCGAGGCGGCTCTGGCCTGCGTCGGCGCCGCGCACCTGAGCGATCGAGCATATGATTCACTTTCCGGCGGGGAGGCCATGAAGGTCGACGTTGCACGGGTGTTGGCCCAAGGCGGCAATCTCGTGCTCCTCGACGAGCCGACCAATCATCTCGACCCCGGCACGCAATACGACGTGCTCAGCTTGTTTCACGAGTTTACGAAGGCAGGCGCTACGGTCGTTGCGGCACTGCACGACCTCAATCACGCGGCGCTCTTCGCCGACCGCATCCTATTGATGAAAGACGGCGAGATCGTCGCCGACGGTCTGCCCTCCATCGTGCTCGATCCGTCGCTGCTGGCAAACGTATACGGGCTACCTTGCTCGGTGGTGCGCGGCCCCAATGGCGGCCGCTTCATCGTTCCGCTCAAAAATAACTAGGCGCCTACTAAAATCGTATGCCAAGGCAATCGAACGTCCTCTAAATTAGGAATGCCTAATACAGATTGCAAGGAGTGCCTCAATGAGATTCATCCTGCTCGGCTCGGTCGTCCTGGCCATTGTGGTTTGCGCCGCAGAGCCACCGCGGGCGGTGGCCGCATCGTTCACTCTGACGCTTCGGGGCGCGGTCACGCATCAACCGGTCGGTGGTGCGCGGGTGACGGTGCGCGGCGTCGGGCAGTCCGGGACGGAACGGCGCAAGGGTGCCTACGCCTTACCCGATCTGCCGGCCGGACGATACGTGATCGATGTCAGTGCCCCCGGTTACCGGCAGGCGATCGTCGAGGTCAGTGTGCCCGGGGCGCTGGTGCTTTCGCTCTACCCCGACAATGACGCGACGCAACTGCAGACCATTGCGACGGTGCACTCCACGTCGAGCGGAAGCGCAACCGGCGGACCCGTACTGCACACCACCCTGAGCAGCGTCGATCTCGACCAAACGGCAACGTTCCGGCTTGCCGACGCGCTCTTAAACCTTCCCGAGATGAGTGCGAGCGCGATCACCGCAAGCGCGACCAACATGGCGCCGGCGAGCTCACCGGAAACGACGCCGCTCATGGGCGGCCCGGGCAGCTACGTGCAGATGTCGCTTCGCGGATTCGGCACGATCGAATCACCCGCGTTGATCGACGGACATCCGATCGGACAGGGCGTCGACTTGGGCTTCGACTACCAGGACGCGCCGACATTCGGCTTGGGCTCGGTATTCGTCGGTTACGGAACCGACGCAGCCGCCCTATACGGCGTCGGCGGTGCCGGCGTCATCGACATGCGTACGCTCTCGCCCTCGGCGCAGCCCTCGTTCGATCTGTTGCAGGGCGCAGGCTCGTACGATCGCATGGCCACGGCAGTTCGCAGCACCGGAACGAGTGCCAACGGACGCATCGGCTGGGCCTTCGCGTACGGCGTCGTCGGCACGGGCGGACCCCTTTCGGGAGACTACTATGCGCCTACCGCATCGCTGGACTCGTCGAATCCGCACGACGTGGGAGCCGCGACCTATGCTTTTTCCGACGATACGAACCGCCGCAATCTGCTCGGCAAGCTCGTCTTCGAGCTCGGGAACGGAACGACTCTGACCCTCAAGGCATTCGACGCCACCGCATGGGTGGATGGAACCGGAGACAACAGCGACGCGATCTACATGCCGACCGAAGTCGCCGCCGCATACGGCAAGCAGCTTCTCGAATCCAAGACGCCCAGCGACAACTGCGGGCCGGGTACTTTTGAGGTCTATAACCAACTCGGCGAACCGGCCTACGTTCCGTGCCAGACGCCGCAGCAGTACGGCACGTTCAACACCGGTTTTCAAGGTATCGGACCGCACTACGTCGCCGAACGCGCCAGTGACTACGGTGCAACGCTAAACACGACCTACGAGACGCTCCACGTCAACGTCGATCTCTTTACGAACTCATATTATTGGAACTACAACCGCGACGGCGCACTTCCGTACTCCGATCCGCAATATCCCTACGGCTCGCAGATCCTCCCGTATTTATCGGTCAATCAGCTCGTGGTGAACACCGGCGGCTCGCTCACCGTCGACAAGCCGGTCGGCGAGCATGACCCATATATCGCCGTCTACATGATGCAAAACACTAACTTGCTCTCATCGGGTCCCACCGCCACGGCCCCGTTCGTTGCCAGCTCCTCAATGGGCTTTGGTGATCACTGGTCACTCGATGCCGGACGCCTCGACGTCGATGCCGGGGGCGCCTTTACCAGCAACACGTCCACGACGAACGGCTCCTGGTTCAACCCGCACGTCTCGGTATCGTCCGCGATCACGCCCCGCGATCGCATTCGTTTCTCGGCAGGCACAGCGACGATTTCACCCGCTGCGCTCTGGCTGGACACGCCGTTTGCACCGACGCCGTTGAGCACGTTCAAGTCGCTCATCAACTGCAGCTCGGCAAACAGCGTCGGCAACGTGCCGTCAAGCTCCCTGCTCCCCGAGCGCGTCGGCGACCAGGAAGCAACCGTCAGCCACGATTGGGGCGACGGGGCTTTCACGGCGGTCGACATCTACA
>JASHOM010000165.1 GCA_030041115.1 Vulcanimicrobiota bacterium
CACCCAGGCGACCACGGCGATCAACTCGATCTACGGCCGCTCGGCGGGCGTGTCGTTCGCCTGCATCGGCCCAACGCTCATCACCGTCAATGCCGTTGCAACGATCACGGCGCTGCCAGGATTCGTCTCAAGCGATGTCATTGCGGCGGCGACCGCGCAGTACGATGCGTTCGTCAATGCCATTGGGCTCAATCCCGATACGACCCCAACGGTCTGCTCGCTCGCAAAGTGCTATGCCGCGCTCTTGCAGACGCAGATCAATGGACAACTCTGCGTGGCCGACGTCCAGGGCCTGACGCTCAACGGCTCGGCTGAGGACGTAACGGCGGACTTCGCCTATCAGCTCGTTGCCGGCAGCGCCTCCTTTACGAGCCCATAGATGCTGCAGTTCTGGGACGAAACGGGCCTCAATCCGCTGCCTGCGGGCATTCTCGTGACCGTCTATCAGACGGACGAGCCAGCGATCGGAGCTTGGCAAACGGTCACCGGTTTCGGCGTCGAGATTGGCTCGGGCTTTACGATCGCCGGCGGCCTGTGCAACATCAGCGTCGCGCAGGCCGTGGCCTATATCGCGACCTTCAGTGGCTCGGGGCAGGCGCCGGGGGCCACCCAGAGCGGACCGGTCCCGCCGTTCGTTGCATTCGTCGGCGGCAATCCGCTCCTGCCGACCTCCATCACCGTGCCGGGCTATCGCTCGCCCACGCTGTCGACCATCGGCTATGCGCAGTCACAGATCGCCGTGTGGCCGAAAGGTTGGATCGACTCCTCCGGCAGCACGCCCGGCGGCGTGCCGTACAATATCGCCATTCTGCTCGGCGCACTCTTTGCGAAAGCTGACTCATTCGGCGAGATTCTTCACGGTGCGCTCCGACTGCAGTCGTGCACCGGCTCGCAGATCGATACGTGGGCATACGACTTCTTCGGCGGAAACCTTCCGCGCTACGCGGGCGAGGGCGATGCGAGCTACTACGCGCGCATCCTCATCGCGTTGCAGACGCCGAAGACGACGCTGGCGGATATCCAGGCCATGGCGCAAGCCTTTTACGATGCGGTCAACGGCATCCAGATCCCAGGCCAAGGCATGTCGCTCGATCTGCAAGGCGGTCTCGACGTGCAGGGCGCCCTTGACGTGACCCAAGGTGACTCGGGCGGCAGCGGTCTCGTTCCGACCGTGTTCGTCTGGGATCGCCAGTCGCGTCCCGATCTGGCTGACAAGTACAACGTCAATCCCAGTAACGACGACGGCTCATTCGTCATCCAAGTCGGCATTGGAGACGCGACCGGCTGGTATCTCGATTACTCGTATCTCGATTACGACACGTATCTGATCGATCCGGGCTCGTACACGCTCTCGAGCGATCCGCCTGATCCGCGTCTTGGGGCGCTCGTCAATTTCGTCAAGGCAGCCGGCACGTGGCCGCTCTACCTGACCGCCGATCTCACCTAGGAGCATTGCATGGCTATCGTACCGGGCGCACCGCCATCGCTGCTCGCGCCCAATCAGACCGGCGTGATGGTCGAGCAAACCGATTGGGATAATCTCCTCACGTTCGCATTTCAAGTGTCGGGATATGCGATCGCACTAAGCCAAGGCGTTGCCAACGGAATTCCGCCGTCCCAAAACCTCGGCTGCACGGCCCTCGGCGGCATGGTCATTGGCCTTGGGCCGACCGGGGCAAATGCGAACTACGCGCTCATTACCGGCATCTTGTGCGCGTCAACGTCGCAGCAGCAGTTTACCGTTCCGAGCAACGGCTCGGGGCAAACGCGCGTCGACGCCGTCTGCGTCCAGTTCGCGCAAATGCAAGGCTCGACGGTCTCGCGGCCGGTCCAAGGCGGTGGCAGTCAGGAGATCCCCTACAACTACGCGGGCATCGCCTTTCAGTACGTCGAGGGGACGCCCGGATCGGGAGCGCCCTCGGCACCGAGTGGGTGGGTCATCTTCGCGGAGATCACCGTTCCGAGCGGCGCCAGCTCGATTACGAATGGCGATATCGCTATCGAGTTTCCGACGATCGATCCAACAGGTCCACAGGGCCCGACCGGCCCCGCCGGCATCGGCAATACGACGCTGACGGCTGGCGTCACTATCCCGGACTTCGGCGCAAGCTGCACGCTCGATGTCGCGGCGACTGCGGCGTTTCCGGTCGGCGCTAATGGTATGGCGATTTCGGGCGATAGCTCGTGCGCGATGTATTTCGAAGTCACGGCCGTCGGCAGCGGCACGCTCACCGTGACCAACATCGGTGCAGTCCCAGGGTATGCGAATACCGGGCACATGACGACCGGCGGAACGGTGGGCTTCGGCAATCAGCTCGGCTATACGTACATTACGGCGCAAATCAATCTGCCGGCTGCCGGGGCGACGGCCGTCGGCACGCCGGTCAGCTCGTATGGCAACTGGAGTCCTGGCCAGCAAGGCGTCATGGTCGGCATCGATAACTCGTGCGCCTTCCTGTTCGAAGTTATCGATCTCGGCACGAACGGTCCCGGCACCATGGATATCTACTGCGTTGCGCCGATCTTAGGCAACGTCGGCTCGGGCATGGCTGTCGGTTCGATCCTGTATCCACTCGGCAATCTCGAGGTGAGCTTCCAAGACGGCAACCTGCTGGGGTATGCCTCGGGGTTCCCCGCAACGGCACCGATCAAATACAAGCTGACGGGGAAAGTCAGTAGCGTCAATAACGGCAATCCGAAGACCGTCACGTTCCCGACGCTGTCGGGAGGCGCCAATATCTTCCAGGGCGCGAACTATTACCGGATTACCGGCTTGACGGGACTTGGACCATTTTTTGCCTATGCGCCTGAAGCCGATAAATTGGCGACAGGCTTTACGATCGCGACGACCGATGCCACGGGCGGCGATGTCGAGTGGGCGGTTGAAGGCTACGGGGTGATTGCAACGTAATGCGTCAACGGTTTTTGGCGGCGTTCCTCTGCTCGCTCGCCGTACTGTGCGCGCCGGCGCGTGCGACGGACCGGTGGATCTATTATCCACAGCAAACGCCGACCTCAGTTAGCCTCAATCAACAGATCCGCAACGATCGCGATGCGCTCGGCACGTGGATTATGGCGGAACTTGGTCTGACGAGTTCCGGGCAAAGCACGTATTGGAATCTGACCGCATCGCCTTCCACCGGTCTCTATGTGACGGTGGCCCCAACAATCTCGAACACGCTGGGGGTCGTCGTACAAGTCATCCAAAGCGATACGCAGTCGCTGCCGGCGGCGTGCCCATCGGCGATCAACTGCGGCACAGTGCTCGCACCCGATAGCAATCTGATCGCCGGCACGGCGTTCCAAAACGGTGCGACCAATCCCATCGGGCCGCTGACGCCGCCGGGCACGGCGGGTCAAGCCGTCTACTATCTCGTCGAGACGCAGTTGAATCCGAGCGCGCCCGATATCAACTCGCAGGCGATGAACTTCCTCGTTGCCAATGGCCCCAACCCGATTTACGTTCCGAATAGCTACAACGTCGCCGTCACGCGCCGCGACCAGCTCTCGTGGCAGCTCAAAGAGGGTACGGCATCAACGGCCGACTGCAACACGGTCTTTCCGGCCGAGCCGTCGGCGGATAGCGGCTGGCAGGCCGTCGCCTTCGTCTGTGTGCCCAACGGCGCGACGAGCATTACGGGATCGTGGATTGCACCTGCAACGCCCTTCCCGGGCTTTTCGCAGGGCGGCACGATCACCGCCGTGCACGGCTCCGGGAATATCAGCGCCATCACGAGCGGCGGCACGGCCACGGTATCCGAGATCAATAGTCCAGTGTGGACCGGTACGCCGACAATCGATAGCGGGACCTACACCGGAACGCTCGACTTCGGCGCCGATAGTGCGGGATCGCTCGCGCGAACGGGCGTCAATACGTTCGCTATCAGTTCACCGAGCAATCCGACCCTTTCACTGGCGGGCGGGTTCGTCAGTGGGTCGTCCACGTACGGCCCGACCTCTGCGATTGTGAACGGCTCGGTCTCGGCAAACAGCTACGCTGCCGGGTCGTCGACAATCGGAACGAGTTCAGGCACGATCAATGGTCCGCTGACGGCATCGGAACTCCTGGCCGCCGGGACGAACGTGACCGGCGGGTTCCTCGCCGACGGCTCGCTTGGCGCATCCACGTCGGCCGTCATTCGCTTTGGCAACAGCTCGAGCGGCTCGGCCTATACCTCGATCGGCAACGGCTCCGCGAGCGCCGGCGGCGTGACGGCCAGCCTTGTGGGATTCGGCAATACCGGAACGTCGGAAGTCGCGTTCGATACGTCAGGCGATGCGGGCTTCAACGGAGCGGTGGAGGCGGCGAGCGCAAAGATCGCGACGGGCGTCGCGGTCGATGGCAACTCCGTGCCGCCCTATGGCCTGAAGGGCGGCGAGTCGACCGAGCCGTTTACATTCGCCTGCGGCGCGGGCAGCGCCGCAACGTCGTGCTTTTTCTTCGACAATCCCGTTTGCTCGGGCTCCAATGAGGACATTGGGCAATTCGCCAATAATGGCACGCTCAACGCGTACATCGGGTGCGATGGCGACTATACGGCCGTGCTGCCGGGCAGCAACCAATATGCTGAAGTGGGCGGCACGAGTGGCGGCTCCTTCTATAGCACCGAAGGCAATATCGAGACGCTCGATGGGCCGATCATTGCGGCCGGTGGAGCGGGCGTGCCAGTCAGCACGACCAATGGCGAAATTTACTCATCGATCTCCAGCACAACCGGTGGGATCAACTTCGGGCTTCCCGCTCCATCAGGGCATCAATGCACCATCCTGTGGTCGAATCCAACGCTCACGGCGGGCTGCGCCTTCGCTGCGGCCAATATCGATCAGCAAGCAACGAACGACTTTTCCGGCAGCTGCACTAATAGCAGCTCAACGACGTGCACGGCGACCCTGAACAACTCCTATTCGTCCACGCCCAACTGCTTTGCCCTCGATCAGTCCTCGACGAACACCGTCAATGCGACCTGCTCCGTCTCGAGCACGACAGTCACGATCTCGACGGCACCGACGGTCATCCACGGCTCGTGTACCATGTCGGCAGCGACCTCGTGTACGATTACCGCCCCGTATGCATTCGCCTCCGGCAGCGTCTGTCACGCTCAAGCGTCCGTCGCGATCACGACTGTCGGCGTCACCTGCTCGATTTCATCCACGACTATTACCGTCACGGCGAGCCCCTCCAACTCGGACACGTGGAACGTCATTCTCGCCGGCACACCGTCGGCAAGCGGACACACATTCTCCTACCTCGTCATCGGAAATCCAAACTAGGCCTGCCTCGAGGAGTTCCTCTGTGCACGTCACGCTGCAAGACATTGCCGCCCTCATGGGCGGCAGCGCCGCGCTCTACGGGGTGTTGCGTGGCTTGCCGATTATGGCCGATCGCCTCAAGCTCATCCGCGAGCGCGACGAGGCGCTCGATCGGGCCCGAGTGGCGGAGGAAGCGGCGACGGCATTTGAAAGCGCCGCGCGCGGTTGGAAGCTCGCCGTCGAGCAGGTGGGCGAAGAAGTCGCGAGCCTGCGTTCGGAGTTGGCGGCATCGCGCGAGGAAGTGCACCAATCGCGCGAAGAGGTCCGCAAAGCCCGCGAATTGCTGGCACAAGCAATCGTGTATATCACGAGCTTGCACACGTTCATGCGCGTTGGGACGAATCTGCCGCAGATGCCACCCGAACTGCGCGCCGAAATCGACGCGATCCTCGAAAATCGCGAGCCGCTCGGGTCACCTGCGCCATCCTAACAGGAGTATTTTCGTGAAAGTTGTTCTCGCATTACTGCTTGCGTGCGCGGCGACCGCTCCGGCAGTCGCTGCACCGAGCCCCGCACCGCAGGTGGCCACGACGCCCGATCCGATGGCACAGGTGCGAAGTCTGGAAACACTGCTTCGCTCGGTCTATGCGCCGTACTGCACCGCGCATCACGGAGTTGCCAAAGTCGATCTGCCAACGAAGAATGCATGGCCGGCGGTCGTGTACTGCGTTGACGGCTCGAAGCTCGTCGAATTGGGACCGCCCGAATGAGCGCGGAGGCGCGCCAAACCCTCGTCGATAGCGGCCACTTGATTTTTCAGGACGAGCACGACGACACCGCTGACCCGACGCAGCGTGCGGACTTTCTCGACCCACGCTATACGAATACGAACCTCATTGCCTTTACGGCCGCGCTAATTGCAAAGGGGTATCACGTCGAAATTACGGCCGTCAATCGCGACCATTCCGATGATTCTGCGCTTGGATACCACTGCCACCACAACGGCTTCGCGTGGGACGGCTGGCCACTGACGGGACCAATTCCCGGAGAGTACCTCGACCAGAGCGACCCCGTCTTTGCGCGGTTTCTCGGCGACGCGACCTCGTGCGCGTTCTACCTCAAGACGGGGCTCGCGGGGGAAGCGGCGACACCAGAAAACTTCGCCGCCGCCGGCGCAGCGGTGTTCCACGACGATGGCGCCGACCACGTCCACTTCGAGGTGAACGGATAACCTTCGCTCCTTGGAAGGGGGTGAACGTGTGCCGATCTACGCCTTCGTCTTGGCGGGAATGGCCAGCTGGTTCGTCCCTCCTGCACTCTATCAGGCGGGGTTCCACGCGTGCGCTATGAACGTGCTGCCCGCCGGCACGCGCATCGAGATTGTGAACGACCAGAACGGGCGCTCGTCGTCGTGCGTCATCATCAGGACCGGTCCGTTTTACGGTGGCCGGATTCTCGACGTATCGCCATCCGTCGCCAACGAACTCGGCTTCTATCATACGGGACTTGCACGCGTGCGCGTCTATCGAGTCGTTGGGCACGTGCCACGCTGTAAGCTCCTGCCGCGGCCGCAGTTCTGCAAGACGCCGCCGACGGCATGCGTGCTCGATCTTCCGAAGCCCGCCATTCTAAGGTGCTCATGAACGCAGTCTGCGCGTTCTTCATCGGCGATCAGCGGATCGATCCAACCTGTCAGCGCTGCAAACGCAGTTGGACCGATCATTTCACGGTTCCGAAGGAGTCTCGTCATGCGTAATACGCTGCTGCTGCTGCTCGTACTGCTGACAGGTTGCCAACCCTGGGGCGCCACCGCCCCAACGGCGTCGAATCCACTGGCTCGCCAGGAGCACCAAGTTCGCATCGTTCCCGTTAATCGCTGGACCGTCACGCCTGCAGCGATCGTCGAGCGAGGGCAATGCCCGCTCTTTCTGCCGGCATTCCAGACTGTTCGTCCGCGGCAAGATGGGACGCCCATGGCGCCCGCAGCGGTCTGTACCGGAACGCAGGTCACGATTTGGGCCTTTTCACTGCCACGGCAAGTCCTCGTGTGCGGCCTCGCCATTGCCATGTCCGCCGCGCAGACACCACGCTTTCAGCTCAAAACGTTTCCTGACACCGATACGGACTGCCGCTATCGTTCGTTTGCAAACGGCACCGTCCGATTCATCTACAATCTCAAGCGGAAATATCGACCGAATCTCCGTCTGCTGATGCGTGCGTATTGGCGCGCGAAAGATTCACCCACGCCGTAGCAGCTATGGAAACCGTCGATTTCCTGGCAATCGCGCGGAACCCACTGCGTAGCGATGCTGACCGCCTTGCGGCATGGGACAGTGATTGCGTCGTCTTCTGGTGGAAGGCGCATAGCGAACGAGGACTGCCAATGACGGCAACCCCATCAGAATATCGCGACCGCGTCTACGAGCTTGTCACGACGAACAATCTCCCTGTCGGAGATCCGAAATGAAGATCCACCCCAAGGTGACCGCGGCGACGATCGGCGCAGCCGCCGGATCCATCATCGTCTGGAGCGTCAATACGTTCGTGCGGATTCATTGGCATCAGCCGGATACGGCTCCGGATTTCGTGCCAGCGCAGATCGCGAGCGCGTTCTCTATCGTATGCACCTTTGCGTTCGGTTGGTGCTGCCCATCTGACTAGGGAGTCAGCCCATGCGGAAGATCAGCTTGGCGTTGCTGCTCTGTGCCTGCACGCCCTGGAGCATCCCCCGCTTCTCCGTACCACCAATGCCGGTCTCGTCGCCCCACCTCGGCGTGCATATGCACGGTGGCAATATCGTGACGGTGCACGTCGTGAATGACGAACTGACGACGACCGTTACAACGTTTGCCCCAAGCTGTGCGATCGACAAGACGCACTCGTCGCCGCTGCGACCCGACAACTTCGAGCTGCGCTCGCTGTCAGAAGTCACGACGAAAGGCTGGATCCCTAGCTGCGAACGCCAACCCGGGAACGAAATCCAGGTCGAAGTGGGGCCAATCATCCTTGAGTACGATTGCACGCTCGATATTGCGCCGGCGCCGACCGGGGCGTGGATCTTTACGCTCGATCCGCTTCTGACGGGCCGTGATACGGACTGTTCGGTCAGCGATCCGGCCGTGAACGTGGCGATCTTCACATATCGCACGAAGTAAAAGTTTCCGCGTAACGCGGGAAGCCGCGCGCACCGGCATCGTGCGCACTCAGCGTAGGAGTATCATGGAAAATTGGCAACAGATCCTCGCGGATCTGCAACTCGCCGAGGAAGTCGGCACGGAAGTCGCCGCCGATCTGTCGGCGCTCGAAGCCGGTCAGGCGTGCAGCGGTTCGTTCACCGCGACGCTGTTCGGTCACAAGCAAAGCGTGACGATCTCGTTCTCGCCCATCGCGTCGTAAGACGTGGACGAGTTCCTCAACCGGCTCATCGCGGACGGTATTGTTGCGACGGACGATGAGGTCCAGGCGCACAAGGCCGAGATCCTCGGTCGTGCGAAAGATCTCGTCACCGCCGCAGGAGCGCAGATCAAGTCCGCTGTGAATGCTTCGATCGGCGAAGATAATCTCGGACTGTTCGGCAATCCCATTAAACCAGCGCTCGAAAACGCGATCGACGATTTCATCGACAAGATGATCGACGACTTCGACGCCAGCGAGGGTGTCTGGCTTTCGAAGATTGCCGCGGCCGCGCAGGAATACGCGATCACACTCAGCAAGTAGCGTACCAGATGGCCCTCGCGCTTCGGCGCGGGGGCCTTTTTTTGTTTGGTGAGGTCAGCGATTGTACGAAGACTACGACAAGGTCCGCAAGGCGCTTGAGGCGCCGATCGACGAACGGGAGGACCTCGACTTGCCCAAGCTACCCCCGGTGGAACAACTCGAGCGGGCGCGCTTCAAGCCGCTGCCGCCGCACGGAAAGAAGAAGACCGTCCCGCGGTAAGTGCGTGCTACAATCGAGACCTCAAGTGACAGTCGAAAGAAGGGGATCGGCGTAAGGCCGGTCCCCTTTTATCAATTGTCGGCGCGCAGCAGCGCTTCGAGTTCGGCCGCGTCGGGCGTTCCACGTGAAACAATCCTGCTGGTGATGTTGGATCTCGGATGCGTACATGCTGAGCTGGAAGCTTTCGTCTTGCGAGTTGATGGCGTTCATCGCGGCGTTTTCGGCGTTGCCGGCGGTCCCCGATCCGAGCGCACCGCCGACCGCGCTGCCCAGCAGTCCGGAACCGAGCCCTTCGAGCGCTGGAAGTAGAAATGCCATGTCGTTGCTCCTTTGAAGCGATCAGTTGGAGTCTTCGCTGAGCTGCATATAGTCGGTTGCCTGCGGCTGATAGCCTTGATTTTGCGGCAAGCCGGGCAGCGTCGGCGGACTCAAGGGCAGGCTCTGCGCTTGAGCCGACAGCGAGCCGAGCGATGAGATCAGTCCGCTGAGCTCGGCGACGGCCGAGCTTTCGGCCGAGTCGCCGTCGCCCTCGATCGATCCCGCGGCCGGTGCGCTGATCGTACCGCCGGAGTTGCCGCGTATGGTTCCGGAGATGGGCTGAGTGAAAGGCTTCGCGCTGATCGTTCCATCGATTGGTAGAGATGACACGGAATGGCTCCTTTTCTACGAGTTGTCTTCGTCGTCGTTGACAAGGGCGAGATAATCCGTCGCTTGCCGGTGAAACGCGTGAGCCGAGTGCGGCGGCGGCGGTAGCGGCGGCATCGGAGGTAGCGTCTGCGCGGCGCTTTGCAGCGCCCCGACGGATGCGATCGTCGCGCCCGATTCGGCGATCGCGTTGGATTGCACGGGTGCGCCCGTTAGCCGTTCGTAATGACGCATCACCGAATCGGCATAGGAGAGATCGCTGCCATCCGCCCAGCGCGTTTTCGTTCCGGTCGCCGTCGGCGAGCCGGTGTTGTACGCGGAGAGCGCCTCGCGCACGTTGCCTCCGTAGGTCTTGAGCAAACCCGCGAGCATGCCGGCCGCATAGCCGGCGTTCTTTGCCGGGTCCATCGCCGCCGGCGTCGAGGCGAAGGGATGCGAGCGGTCGTCTATCTGGAACAAGCCGCGGCCGTGCCCACCGTCGCCGACCACGTTGCGCCCGGCGTCGGAATCGGGACCGCCCGTCTCCTGAGCGGCCACCGCGGCCAGCAGGTTCGGATCGACGCCGGAGCGGCGTGCCGCGGCGGCGATGTCCGGCGCGTAGGCGACGCCCTCGGCGGCAAGGCGGGAAGCGATCGGATCGATGGTCATGGCAGCCGTTCAATCCCTCGCGCAGGGCGTTTGACAAGGCGCAAGCGGGGTCTTAGAATGGCGGGAAGTCCGTGGCGGCCCTGCCTGGTTGGCGGGGCCTCATGCTGCGGCGGCAAGCGTTTATGGATCGTTCGCACAGGGTCGACATCAGCGGGCTCCTCGCCGGAAGCCGCCAACTCATGATGGTTGCCGACGAGGTGCGGCTCGAGCCTTTCGAGGGACTCGCATTCCCCGAACCGGTGAAGGTGGAGCTCGAACTGCACCAAGCGGACCGGATGCTGGTCGTCGAGGGGGCGGTCGACGCGCGGATCCGCGGCCGCTGTGACGGGTGTCTCGAGGAAGTCGATCTCGCCGTGCACGTCGAGGTCAGCGAGCGACTCGATCCGGCGCGCGGTCGCGACGTCGATCCGTTCGGCGAGAGCAACGTCCTGGCAGGTGCCCGGCTCGACCTGGCCGACCTCGCGCAGCAGAGCGTGCTCAGCTCCCTGCCGATGGGGCTGCGCTGCGGCTCCGAGTGTCGCGGCCTGTGCGCCGCTTGCGGGGCGAATCGGAACACGGGCGAATGCTCGTGCCAGCCGGCGTAATTATCCTTATGAAACGGAGAGCGATGTGGCAAACCTAAAATGGAAGACCCCCCGGAGCAAGACGCGTAGCCGCCGCGCGGCCAACTGGAAGCTCGGCGACGTCACGACCGTGCTCTGCACGCAGTGTCACCAGCCCAAGCGCCCGCATTTCGCTTGTCCGAGCTGCGGCACGTACAAGGGCCGGCAAGTCCTCAAGACGCAAGAAGAGTCGGCCGGTTAGCCTGCGTGCCCTCCACTGGCGTAAAGATCGCCGGCGTCGGTCATTATGCGCCTTCGCGGATCGTTACCAATCGCGATCTCGAAGAGTGGCTGGAAACAACGGACGACTGGATTACGACGCGTACCGGAATGAAGCGCCGCCATTGGGCCTCCGAAGACGAGGCGACGAGCGACTTGGCGGCGGCGGCCGCGAGCGCCGCGCTCGCTCATGCGGGTATCGACGCGCGGCAGATCGACTGCTTCATCGTCGCGACCGTCACCCCCGACTACTACTTTCCCGCGACTGCCTGTTTGGTCGCCTCGAAGCTCGGGGTGAGCGAAAAACCGGCGTTCGACGTGGCGATTGCCTGCAGCGGCTTCATTTATGGTTTGACGATTGCTTCGGGCTTGATCCGCTCGGGCATCTACAAGCGCATCATGCTCATCGGGGCGGAGACGCTTTCGAAGATTCTCGATAAGGAAGACCGCGCGACCGCGATCTTGTTCGGCGACGGCGCGGGCGCCGTGATTCTCGAAGCCTCCGAACGCGACAGTTTTCTCGCCTCCGATCTCGGCGCCGACGGAAGCCGGCCCGAGCTGCTCTACGCGCAAGGCAGCGGAGCGCGCCGGCCGCTCGATCACGCGGCGCTCGATGCTAAAGTGCATCTCATTCACATGCAGGGGCGCGAGACGTTCAAGCTTGCCGTGGAACGAATGGTCGACGCCACGGATTCGGTGCTGCAAAAGGCCAACCTCGAGAAGGCGGACGTGACCTTCTTGGTCCCGCATCAGGCGAACCGGCGCATCATCGATGCCATGGCGCGCTACCTCGATCTTCCCGACGACAAGGTCGTCGTCAACATCGCCGAATACGGCAACACCTCGGCCGCGTCGATTCCGATGGCGCTCTCCGAAACCGTGCGCGCCGGCCTGGTAAGGCCGGGCGATCTCATCGTCTTCGTCGCGTTCGGCGGCGGTCTATCGTGGGGTGCAGTCGCCTGGCGCTGGGCCGCGTAGTGCGACTCGCCGTCGTCTTTCCGGGGCAAGGCTCGCAGTCCGCGGGCATGGGCTGCGACATTGCGGCACGCTCGCGCGCCGCGGCGGCAATTTTCGGACGTGCGGCGTCGGTGCTGGGTTACGATCTGCTGGCGCTGCAACGCGACGGCAGCGAGGAGCAACTGCGGGAGACTCACGTCAGCCAGCCCGCGATCTTCGTGACGAATCTCGCGCTCTATGCCGCAGCCGGCGACGAACTCGCACCGATCGTCACGGCCGGTCACTCGTTTGCCGAGCTGTGCAGTCTCGTGGCCGCCCGATCGCTGTCATTCGAAGAGGCGCTGCGAATCGTCGACGCGCGCGGCAAGGCGATGCAGTCGGCCGCGCAGCGCGCGCGCGGCGGGATGTCGGCGATTCTAGGCTTGGATGCGGCGCGCGTGCGCGTGGCGCTCGAACGTGCGCGCGAGCGTGGGCGCGTGACAATGGCGAACTTCAACTCGCCGACGCAAATCGTGATCAGCGGCGACCTGGAAGCCGTCGGCGCCGCGGGCCAAGCGATGCTCGATGCCGGCGCAAAGCGCGTCGTGCCGCTCAACGTTTCGGGCGCGTGGCATAGCGAGCTCATGGAACCGGCGGTCGAGCCGTTGCGCGCGGCGGTCGAGCGCAGTCACTTCGAGATTCCCGCGTTCGACGTCGTCTCCAACGTGGACGGCCGGCCGTATCGCGACGTCGCAACCATCAAGGCAAATCTGATCCGGTCGGTGGTCGATGAGGTGCGCTGGCACGACACCGCGCAGCGGATCCTGATGTACGCACCGGACGTCGTCGTCGAGTTCGGCGCCAGCGGCGTGCTGGGCGCTCTCATGCGGCGAATGGCCGGCGCTCCGCCGACGATGATGGTCAGCGACTTTAGCGGCGTCGAGCGGCTGCGGGCCGCCATCGCGGACGCGGCGCAAGCGAGCGCATGAACTTCACGGGAAAGGTGGCGCTGATCACCGGGGCCAGCCGCGGCATCGGACGAGCCGTCGCGATCGAGTTTGCTCGGCACGGCGCGGACCTCGCGCTGATCGGCCGTGACGTGGAGGCTCTTCGCGAGAGCGCGGCGCTCTGTGCGAACGCGCGGCCCGGTGCGGTCGCGGACATCTTCACGGGAGACGTGGCGGAGCAGGCGGCGGTGGAACGAATGGTCGCCGATGCGATCGCCCGGTTCGGTCGAATCGACTTTGCGGTCGCGAACGCCGGGCAATCGATCGACGCGCTATTGCTCAGATTAAAATCCGAGACGATCGACCGGATGTTGGACGTCAATCTCAAAGCGGCGTTCTATCTTTGCGGGGCCGTAGCAAAGCCGATGCTCAAGCAGCGCGCAGGCTCGATCGTGCTCATGACCAGCATCGTCGGCGTGATGGGCAACGCGGGCCAGGCGGCGTACGCGGCCTCGAAAGCGGGACTCATCGGGCTCGCCAAATCGCTGGCGAAGGAGTTGGGTTCGAGGAATATAAGAGTCAACGCCGTCGCGCCGGGCTTTATCGAGACCGCCATGAGTGAGAAGATGCCCGACGCCGCCAAGGAGTTCTTAATCAAACAAGCCGCTCTCGGCCGAGCCGGGAAGCCGGAAGACGTCAGCGGGGTCGTAGCGTTCCTGTGCTCCGATGCCGCGGGCTACATCACCGGACAAACGCTCGTAGTCGACGGCGGCATCCTAATGTAGTCAGCTTCGCGCGGAGTCGAAGTAACCCAAGGTTTTGAAAGGAGACGTAATGTCCAGCACCTT
Organism: Vulcanimicrobiota bacterium; assembly: GCA_030041115.1. GTDB lineage: Bacteria > Vulcanimicrobiota > Vulcanimicrobiia > Vulcanimicrobiales > Vulcanimicrobiaceae > Cybelea. Next base: position 14,033 of record JASHOM010000165.1, read on the forward strand.
CGATAAAGTAAAGAAGATCATCGTCGAGCAGCTCGGCGTCGACGAGTCGGAAGTCACGCCCGAAGCGTCGATTACCGACGATCTCGGTGCCGATTCGCTCGATCAAGTCGAGCTGGTGATGGCGTTCGAGACCGAGTTCAACATCGACATCCCCGACGAGGAAGCGGAGAAGATCAAGACGGTCGGCGACGCGGTGAAGCGCATCGACGAGACGACGGCCGGCTCTTCGACCTCGTAACGCCGCATTGTTCGATCAGCTACAAGAGCGCCTGGGCGCGATCTTCGATCGCCTAAGCGGTCGAGGGAGAGTCAGCGAAGGCGAGGTCAACGAGGCGCTGCGCGAAATCCGGGTTGCGCTGCTCGAAGCCGACGTTTCGCTCGATGCGGCCAAGGCATTCGTCGCGCGAGTCAAGGAGCGCGCGGTCGGCGCGAACGTTCTGGAATCGCTCACGCCGGCGCAAACGATCCTGACGATCGTTCACGACGAGCTGGTCACGCTGTTGGGGCCGCCGACCGCATCGGGAGAAGGCCGGCTGCAATTCTCCGGCGCGCCTCCTTCCATCGTGATGCTCGTCGGGCTGCAAGGTTCTGGAAAGACCACGCTGGCCGGGAAGCTGGCGCTTCGATTGAAGGAGCAGGGTCGCCGCTCGCTCCTCATCGCCGCCGACGTTTATCGGCCGGCGGCGATCGATCAGCTCAAGACGCTCGGGAAGCAGGTCGGGCTTTCCGTCTACGACGAGGGCGCGGGGGATCCGGTTCGAATCGTGCGCGGCGGCATCGCCGAAGCGAAGCGGCTGAGCATCTCGACGGTTATCATCGACACCGCGGGACGCCTTCAGATCGACGAGCAGCTCATGGCGGAGCTGGCCGAAATCAAACGCATTGCGAATCCGCGCGAAATCTTGCTCGTCGCCGACGCGATGACGGGCCAAGACGCGACCAACGTCGCCAAGGGATTCCACGACCGTCTCGGCATCACCGGCGTGGTTCTGACGAAGCTCGACGGCGACACGCGCGGCGGCGCGGCACTTTCGATTCACAGCGTCACCGGTGCGCCGATCAAATTCGTCGGTGCCGGCGAGAAACTCTCGGCGCTCGAGCCGTTCTATCCCGAACGGCTGGCCTCGCGCATTCTCGGCATGGGCGACGCGCTGACCCTCATCGAGAAGACGCGCAGCCTCTACTCCGACGAGCAGGCAAAAAAGCTCGAGGAGAAGCTGCTCAAGCAAACCTTTACGCTTGACGATTTCTTGGAGCAGATGCGTCAAGTGCGCAAGCTCGGCTCGTTCAACGATCTTTTGAAAATGGTGCCGGGTCTTTCCAAGGCGCTGCCGAAGAACTTCGAGATACCCGAACGCGAGTTCGTGAAGGTCGAAGCGATCATCAGCTCGATGACGCGAGGCGAACGCCGGAATCCGGAAGTTTTGAACGGATCGCGCCGAAAGCGGATCGCTCGCGGGTCGGGAACGCAGGTTTCCGACGTAAACCGGCTGGTAAAGCAATTCGATCACGCGCGCCAAATGACCAAACAACTGACCCGAGCGAGGCGGGGTAGATAAAGAGAGCATGGTACGAATCAGACTGCGCCGCATCGGCGCGAAAAAACAACCGACCTACCGTTTTGTGGTTTCCGATGCACGGGCGCCGCGCGACGGGCGGTTCATCGAAATCCTAGGACACTATAATCCGCGCACGGAGCCGCGGACCGTCGTCGTCGACGAAGGAAGAGCGAAGGAGTGGTTGGCGAAGGGCGCGCAGCCCTCGGAGACCGTGCGCCGGCTCTTTGCCGAGAAGGGAATCATGGAACGCGGGCCGATTCCGACGACGAAGCGCCGTCCGAAGAGTGCGGAAGGCAACGCGTCGTGAGCTCCTTCGACGACGAGTTCGGTTTATTCAGCGAGACGGTCGTCGACGAGCCTGCGCCCTTCGCAGACGTTCGCGCCGAACGCAGTCGAGTGCCGCGAGAGCGTCCACGGCCGCCGGCCCGGCGACCGCGCAAGCCCGAAGCTGCGCCGGGCGATCCGTGGGCGGGGCATCGCCGCGCGACCGAGCTGCTCGCCTTTCTCGCGCGCAAGCTCGTACAGAAGCCGGAGGCGGTGAGCGTCGAGCTCTTCATCGACGAGCACGCGCAGCCGGTGATCGAGTTGGTCGTCGATCCCGAAGATTTGGGCAAGGTGATCGGGCGCAGCGGGCGAGTGGCGCAAGCGTTGCGGACGGTCGTTCGCGCGACCGCCGAAGGCCGCGTCGCGGTGGACATTTTGGACACCGAAGAGGCCGCGCAGAGCCTCGAGGATTGACGCTTCGCCGATCGGAGCAGGCGTGGAAGAGGTAACGGTCGGCAGAATTGCCGGAGCCTTCGGCGTCCAAGGAGAGTTGAAGTGCGACCCGACCGGCGCGGGCCGCTCCGTCTTTTCGGCAGGATCGTCGCTGCGCTGTGCGCGCGGTGACGATTCCGTGAGGATTCGCATCAGCGCGGTTCGATCGCACAAGAGCCGATTGCTGATTCGCATCGAGGGTGTGGATGACGCCGACGCGGCGCAAGCGTACGCCGGCGCACTGCTCTACGCGCCGCGCGAGACGATCGCACTCGCCGACGGCGAGTATCTCGAGGACGACCTCGTCGGCTGCACGGTTGGCGGCAATGACGGCACGGCGTACGGCAGGGTCGATCGAGTCGAACATTATCCGGCCAGCGACATGTTGATCGTCGCGGGACGCATGGTGCCCATGGTCGGCGCGATCGTTCGCGAGATCGATCTGGATCGCCGGCGAATCGTCATCGACCCGCCCGCCGGCCTCTTCGAGTAAGCCGGCTAGCTATTGTCGGGGTGCGCGCTCGCGTAAGCGGTGACCGCCGTGTCGACCGCACTCTTGATCGAAGGTCCCTTGCCGACTTGGCGTTCGAGAACGGCACCGAAGCAGGTGTAGACGACGAGCGTGAAGGTCACTTCTTTTCCTTGATGGACCAGCGTTCCGGTAGCGATCGTATTGTCACGGTTCGCTCCGCAGATCGAGCTGGCCGACTGCGCGACGTCGGTGCCGACGGTCGTCATCTGCGCGTTGAAGCGGCCGTTCAGCGCGAAGTAGAGCTCCCGCACGGCGTTGGTAAGGTCGCCGGGTGCAACGGCGCCCGAGGCGCTGACCGGCGCAACGATGACGCCGCGCTCGGGCTTGGCGACCGGTGCGGGCGTCGCGCCGTGGGCCGGCGCTTTATTATGCTTGAAGACGGAATTGACGATGCTCCCCAGACCGCTGATCGGAACCGCCGCGCCGTTCGTCGAGGTCGGTGCGGGCGTGGCGGACGGCTGCGTCTGGACGCTCTCGGCTCCTCGTCCGACGAACTCGAGAATTTGCGAA
>JASHOM010000166.1 GCA_030041115.1 Vulcanimicrobiota bacterium
CCGAAAGCAACAGCGCATAGGTCGCGTCGATGAGCTGCGGATCGTACGCAACGCCGGGGTGGCGCCGCGCGGCCGCATCCATCTCTTCCTTGAGCATGCCCTCGTAGATCGGACTGACGGTGTACTTCGGACCGCCGAAAACCGTCGCGTTCGACTTCTCCGCGTGAACGAATGCATACTCGGCGACGTAGCGGCAGACGCGCCGCTCGATCGTCTCGGTGCGGCACGCGACTTCGTCGAGACCGGCTCCCGCGCGCCATTCCTTCGCGCCGTAAGCGTCGCCGACGGCCATCCGCACGACCGAAATCGGCGCGTGAATTCCGCCGACCGGGCGCACGCGAGGAAGTTTGCGCCCGGTGCGAACGATGACGCTCGCGTCGATCGCTTCGCGGAGGATGCGGTTGGGCGAGCCGACGTCGCCCGTGCCTTCGGGCGTGATCGTCGCGGCTTTGAGGCCGATGCCGGACCGCTTGATTGCACCGGCGGCGTCGAGCACGACGCGGTTCTTCGTCGCGCGCCGGCTCTCGAGCGAAAGATCGTAGCGCTCGAAGCTTAGAGCGATGCCGATGACCGCAGGGTCGAGCATGCGCAGCGCTTCAAGCAGTAACTCTTGTCCGGTCTGATCGCCCTCGAGGACGACGAGCGTCGCTTGCGCTGAGCGAGGACGAAGCGTTGTCAAAATGAACTCCCGCTGTGACGAAGAAGAGATAGCTCCGATGGCACGGACCCGCTCTGAGCGGAGAAGAGGGTACGCGAGGGCGCGGCTCAACCTCGAGATCATCGGAATCGTCGCGGCCGCACTCGCCGTCTTCTGCGCCGTCGCCTTGGCGTTTCCACATTACGCCGGCGCCGTCGGAGGCTGGACTGCCGCGGAGCTGCGCCGACTCTTTGGAGGTGCCGCACCGCTTTTCCCGGTCCTCGTCGGGCTGCTCGCCGGCATCGTCTTTTTGGAAGTAAACGTTCCGCGGATGGTCGCCGGTCTTGGGACCACGGCGCTCGCGTACTTTCTCCTCATCGCCGCCATGTTCGGTGCGGGCGGTCCGAAGCGCGGCGGCATCGCCGGAGCGACGATCTGGTGGGCGCTCCACGCGCTCGTCGGCACGGTCGGCGCCTGGATTCTGCTCTCGGTTGCGCTCGTCACGCTCACTTTGTGGCTCACCAATGCGAGCCTCAAGCAGCTCATCGGGCGCGCGATCGTTTTCTTCGGCGGCCTGCGGGCGCCGCCGGTGCCGAAGCTTCCCCACCTGAAAGTGGAGCTGCCGCGAGGCCACGAGTCGTTGCGCGAGGCCTTTGCGCTTCCGCTCGATCGGGTCGTGACGATACCGCGCGAGCAACCCGCTCCGCCGGCGCCGTCCCCTGTCGTCGCGCCGCCGGAGATCGTCGTACCGGTGCCCGCCGTTGCGCCGCCGCCCGTGCCTGCGCCCGCCGGGGAGCAGGAAGAAACCGCGGCGTTCGAATCCCGGCCCTATCGCTTGCCCGATCTGTCCCTCTTCGATGCGCCGCCGAGCAAGACGGTGGACGATTCGAACCGTGCGCACGTCCTCGAAGATACGCTCGCGAGCTTCGGCGTCGGTGCGAAGGTTTCGCACATCGAGCGCGGCCCGTCGATCACGCGCTACGAGCTCAAGCCCGAGCGCGGCGTCAAGATTTCACGCATCGCCTCGCTCGCCGACGATCTCGCCCTTGCGTTGGCCGCAACGAGCGTGCGCATCGAGGCGCCGATTCCGGGAAAATCGGCAGTCGGCATCGAGGTTCCGAATCAAACCGTCGCGGTCGTGGCGATTCGCGAGATCCTCGATGCGGTGCCCAACCGCGGCCAGGTGCCGCCGCTTTGGATGGCATTGGGCAAGGACATCACGGGCCGCCCCGTTCTCGGCGACCTGTCCAGCATGCCGCACCTTTTGGTAGCCGGCGCGACGGGTTCGGGGAAGTCGGTCTGCCTCAACATGATCATCGCATCGCTCCTGGTCAGCGCGACGCCCGACCAAGTGCAGATGCTGATGATCGACCCCAAACGCGTCGAACTGACGGTCTTCAACGGAATTCCGCACCTGATCAAAGAGGTGATCGCCGATCCGCGGCTCGCAGCGGGCGCGCTCTTCGAGATGACCAAGGAGATGGAATCGCGTTACGAGCGGTTCGCGAAGGCGTCGGTGCGGAAGATCGAAGAGTACAACTCCAAGTATCCCGGGGAGCGGCTGCCGTACGTCGTCATCATCATCGACGAGCTCGCCGACCTGATGCTCGTCGCGCCGGCGCGAGTGGAAACGACGATCATGCGGCTCGCACAGCTCGGCCGCGCGACGGGAATTCATCTGGTCGTTGCGACGCAGCGTCCTTCGGTCGACGTCATCACCGGGCTCATCAAAGCCAACGTGCCGTCGCGGATCGCCTTTGCGGTGAGCTCGCAAGCCGACTCGCGCGTGATTCTCGACCTCAACGGCGCTGAGCGGCTGCTCGGCCGCGGCGACATGCTCTACATGCCGATCGACGCGCCGAAGCCGATTCGCGCGCAGGGCGCGCTGATCACCGGCTCCGAGGTCGAACGGCTCGTGGATTTCTGGGCACGCCAATCGCGACCGGGCAACCTGCTCGACGTGGACGTGACGCCGATCGGCGACGAAGATGTCGCGCGGCGCGACATCGATCCGCTTTGTTACGAGGCGGCGAAGTTCATCATCGAGAGCAACTATGCGTCTACCGCCGCGTTGCAGTCGCAGTTCTCGATCGGGCACCCTCGCGCGGTCCGCTTGATGAAGCAGCTCGAGGAGTACAAAGTCGTCGGCCGTCACGAAGGCACGAAGCCGCGTAAGATTCTCGTCGGCCTGCCCGAGCTCGAACTGATGGCGTCGCGCCTCGGCAAAGATCAAAGCACGCAGCAAGATCTCTTCGGCGCCGATGAATAACGCACGCGGCAAGGCCGGTTACCGCGTGACCTGGGCGATCGCCGCCGTTATCGCGGCCGCGCTCTTCGCCGGGCTCGGCATCGCGGTCGCGCGATACGGCGAACCCGCCGGACTCTTGACGTGGGAAGAGTCGCTCGTCAACCACGCGACGCTCGTGGCGTGGTGGCTGACGCGGTCGTGCTATCCGCCGGCGTTGGTCCCCGTCGCCGTGGGCTTGCTCGTCGTCGCGTGGTTCGCGCCGGCCTGGCGGGTGCGCATCCTCTTCAGCATCGCGATCCTGCTGCTCTCTTGGCGTGGCGCGGATCTCTTCCAGCACTTTTTCGCTCGGCCGCGGCGCCTCGATTGGGTGGTCAAGCACGAGAGGTCGTTTTCCTACCCCAGCTCGCACGCGGCAATCGCGGTCGGTTTTTACGCGTTGTGGGGCGCGATGCTCTACCTCTCGGAGTTGCCGCCGATCGTGCGAAAGGTCGGAGCTTTCTGCCTCGTGCTGCTCGCCGTCGCCATCTGCTGGTCGCGGCTCGCGCTCGGCGCGCACTATCTGACCGACCTCGCCGGCTCTGCGCTGCTCGCCGTTGCGCTCGTTTCGGCCGGCCTGGCGCTCCTTCCGCGCGCGATTCTGCCCGGCGGCGTCGTTGCGGGGCGGCCCTTCGATGCGGCAGAATAGAACCGCCATGGCCTACGGCGACCCGCTGCTCGCGGAGATCGAGAGCAAGCTCGACGCGAACCGTCCGCTTTCGATGGAAGACGGACTCGCGCTCTATCGCACGTGGGACGTCCACAATCTCGGGCGCCTCGCGCGCAAGGCGAAAGAGCGCAAGAGCGGCAAGAAAGTATTCTACGTCCTCAACCGGTACATCAACTCGACGAACGTTTGCTTTGCCGGCTGCACGTTTTGCTCGTTCGCGGCCGACGAGTTCAAAGAGCCCGAGCGCGTCTTTCGCATGACGCCCGACCAGGTGTTCGCCAAGGCCGTCGAGACGGGCACGAACTTCAACCAAATCCATATCGTCGGCGGCCACGACCCGCGGCAGCTCTCTCTCGACTACTGGCTTCCTTTGATGCGCCGTTTCAAGACGGCCCTACCGCACGTGCAGCTCTCGCTCTTTACCGCCGCGGAAATCGAGTACATGGCCAAGCGCCACCGGCTCTCGTTTCCGGCGATCGTCACCGCGTTGAAGGAGGCCGGGCTCGATAACGTCAATGGCGGCGCCGCGGAAATCTTCGCCGAGCCGACTCGCGGCAAAATCTGCCCGAACAAGGTTTCGGCCGATAACTGGTTGGTGATTCATGAAGAGTTGCACCGTCAAGGCATTGCCAGCAACGCGACGATGCTCTACGGACATATCGAGTCGCTCGAGGATCGCGTCGATCATCTCATGCGGCTGCGGGAATCGCAAGAACGCTCGCCCGGCTACAACGCGTTCATTCCGCTGGCCTTTCATCCCGACGGCAACGAGTTGTCCTATTGCGGTTGGACGACGGGACTCGACGACATCCGGACGTTCGCGGTCGCGCGGCTCATGCTGCACAACTTCGACCACGTCAAAGCCTATTGGATGATTCAGGGTCTAAAGGTCTGTCAAGTTGCGCTTCAGTTCGGCGCCGACGACATGGACGGGACCCACGGCTCGACCGACGAGGAGATGATTTATCACTCCGCCGGAACCAGCTCCGGGCAGTACGTTGACGATCGCGAATTCCGGCGCTTGATCGAAGAGACCGGGTACGTGCCGGTCCGCCGCAATTCGACCTACGACGAATTTCCCTTCGACTGGACGCCTTCGGAGGTTACGCCGGACTCGCGGCGCCGCCCCGAGCTTGCGGTGTCACCGTGAGCGCCGTTGTCACCCTGAGCTTGTCGAAGGGGCATCGGGTAAACGTATGATGCAACTGCGCTGCGGGCGCATCAAATACACCAACGACTTGCCCGTTTACGCGGCGTTCGATGCCGGAGCGCTTGCCTATCCCGGTTCGCTCCATGCCGATACTCCGGCGCGATTGAATGCGATGCTGCTGCGCGGCGAGCTGGATCTGAGCCCGATCAGCGCTTTCGTTTGGGCGGCGAACGCGCGGGATCTCGTGCTGCTGCCCGATCTCTGCATCGGAGCGCGCGACGAAGTCGTTTCGGTCGTGCTCGTCTCGGCGACGCCGCCCGCAGGCCTCCACGCGACGCCCATTTACGTTACCGAGGAGTCCGCGAGCGGCCGCCATCTGTTGCGCGTGATCCTCGAGCGCCGGTACCGGGTCCGGCCGGAATACATCGACGAACGCAAACCGTTCGAGCGCGCGCTGCGCGGCGACGCGACGCTGCTGATCGGCGATTCGGCGATCGACGCAATCCTGCACTTCCCGGCGGAAGTCGTGTACGATCTCGGAAGTCTCTGGCACGAATGGACCGGGCGGCAGACCGTCTTCGCCGTTTGGGCCGCGCGCCGGGACGTTTACCAGCGCCGTGCGGCGGCCGTCGACGCTTGCATGCACGCGCTCACCGACGCATACACGTGGTCGCGCTCGCACATGGACTTCGTCGTCGCGCAAGCGCAGCGTGAGCGCCTGCGGCCGGCGGATTTCTACGAGTCCTACTACGGGAAGTTGAACTTTACGTTCCACTTCGCCGCGCAGCGCGGGCTCGAGGCGTACTGCCGCGAGCTGCTCGCGATCGGTGCGATCGATGCGATTCCGCGCGTCTTTCCGGAGGCGCTCGGTGTCCCTGCATAGTCTGCTCGAGCGCGCTGCTTCGGGCGGCCGCCTCTCGTACGACGAGGGCGTGCGTCTCTATCGCGAGGCCGACCTCCACGATCTCGGCGCTGCCGCGCACGCGCGGCGCATGCAGCTCCATCCCAATGGCGTCGTAACGTACGTCATCGACACGACGGTGAACTACACGAACGTCTGCAACGTGCACTGCACGTTCTGCGCCTTCTTTCGGCCCGAGCACCACAAAGAGGGCTACACGATGTCGCACGACGAGGTGCTCGCGCGCGTGCGCCACGCCGCCGATCAGGGCGCGACGCAGATCATGATTCAGGGCGGCGTCAACCCCGAGCTGAGACTCGAGTGGTTCGAGCAGCTCTTCCGGCGCGTCATGGCGGAGTTTCCGCACGTCGACCTGCATTCGCTCTCCGTCTCCGAGTTCGTCGGCCTCTGCACCGTCGAGGGGATGCCGGTGCCCGACGTGCTGCGCCGCCTGAAAGCCGCGGGAATGAAATCCCTTCCCGGCGCGGGCGCGGAGATTCTCGTCGAGCGCGTGCGCAAGCGCATCTCGGCGCGCAAAGTGAAGCCCGACGAGTGGCTCGGCGTCATGCGCGAGGCGCAGCGCCTCGGAATGCCGACGACCGCGACGATGATGTTCGGCTCGATCGAGACTGCGGAAGAGCGCATCGAGCATATGCACGTCGTGCGCGAGCTCCAGGACGAGATGCGCGGCTTCACCGCGTTCATTCCGTGGTACTACATTCCGTTCAAGACGCCGCTGCGCGGCAAAGAGGCGACGGGTCTCGAGTACTTGCGCGTGCTCGCGGTCTCGCG
>JASHOM010000167.1 GCA_030041115.1 Vulcanimicrobiota bacterium
GAAGAGCCTGCGCCGGTTAGTTCGATTCTTGGAATCGGTTGATTCGGTAAGCGAGGAATTGGGGTAGATTGCTTCCAGAAGGAGGCCGCCGCGGCGCCCTCCGCACCGCAGATCGCTCGGGAGGGCACATGATCGGGATTCTCTGGACCATCATCGTCGTTCTATTCGTCCTGTGGCTGATCGGCTTCTTGCTGCATTTTGGCGGAGGCCTGATTCACCTACTCTTGATCGTCGTATTGGTTCTCGTCGTCATCAACTTGCTCACGGGTCGAGGCGCGCGCGTCTAGCGCGCGGCCAAGGAAGGAGTACCAATCAATGGCTGGTCGCAAGAAAACGGTTGCGCGCAAGACTGCTTCGCGCAAGAAATCCACCCGTAAGTACGGTGCAAAGGCGGGCGCAAAGGTCAAACGCGCGATGCATGAGATGAAGCGTGGCGAACTCAAGTCCGGACGTTCGGGCAAGAAGGTGAAGAGTCGCAAGCAGGCCATCGCGATCGGCTTGAGCGAGGCGCGCCGCTCCGGCGGAAAGGTTCCTTCACCGAAGAAGCGCTCCTAGGAGCCTGTAGGGCTATGGCAGATTTCCGTCTTCGCAAAAAGCCGGCTTCCGGGTTCTTCGACTTTCTCCGACGCCCGGTGGCCTTCTGTCGTGTCGTCGTGTCCTGGGCAAATCAGTTTGCAATCGCGCGCTGACGCGCCGGCCGGCCTTTTAGCACCGGGGAAAATGCGCGGATGAGAACTGACATCGGTCCCCGAATCCGCTTTTAGGCAGCGCGCGAACGTGCGCTCTCGTGACTCGCCCGAACTTTGCGTGACCGCGACGGGACGACGTAGGAGGGATGATGACGGTGACTTTTAGCACGACGGCCTCGCGTCTCACGCTAAAGATCGTGGGCTGCTGTTTCGCCGCGGCGGCGATTTGCGGGTGCGGCGGCGGATCGTCACAAGCGCTTGGGCCGCCCTTCGCCGGCAGCGCCTTTCTCCAGCGAATTGTACGCTACGGCGGGCCAGGTGATGGCGGCTCTTCATGGATCGCGGACGAGGCCAAAAGCGAAGACCTGCTCTATGTCACAGACCACCTTGAAGGCGCAGTTACCATCTATTCGTATCCGCGCGGGAAGTTGGTCGGCAAGCTCAAGGGCTTCTCGTACCCTGAGGCTGAGTGTTCAAATAAGGCCGGCGACGTTTTTATTATTGATGGGGTCGTTGTCGAATATGCGCACGCAAGCAAGAAGCGGCTGCAGACGCTGACCGGCGAGCCCGGGTATGCCGCGCAAGATTGCGCCTCTGATCCCACAACGGGGGATCTCGCCGTGACCTGGGATCTTGGCTTTTCCAAAGGGTACGTCGCGATCTACAAACACGCAACGGGCACGCCGACGCTCTATCAAAAGAGCGGCGCTGTCTTTGCGTACTGTGGATACGACGGCAAGGGCGACCTCTTCGTTGACGGCATGAATTCCGATGAAGCAATCGTCTTTAAATTCATCGAATTGCCCAAAGGCGGCAAAGCTCTCAAAAGCATCACGCTAAATCAAACGTTCGGAGGAAGTGGTGGCGTCCAATGGGACGGCACGTATGTCGTAGTCGGGGATGACGACACGAACAATATCTATCGCTTTGCGATCTCCGGCTCGAAGGGGACCCTGCAGGGGACCACCACATTGGAGAATGCCCCAGAGGTACTCCAATTCTGGATTCAAGGCTCAAACGTGATTGCTGGTATCACCTTCTCCAGGAATTCCAGTGTCGTAGCGTACTGGGACTATCCTGCTGGAGGGGACCCGACCAAGACGATTACAAAAGCCATCGATGGTCCCTTTGGCGTGACCATCAGTAAGGCCGCAAAATAGCCGGCTTTCGGGTTCTTCAACTTCCTCCGACGCCCGGTGCCCTCGCGGCGTCCTGCGCAAATCAGTTTGCAATCGCGCGCTGACGCGCCGGCTTCTGGCGTGCCGATTCATCTATAGTTCAGCACGCTAGGCCGGAGCTTCGAGCTTGCTCGCGGCGGAAAGCGGTCCCCGGTCGGTCGTCAAGCAGCCGCATGCGTGCAGTGCGCGGTCGACCAAGACCTTCGAGTTCTGATCGTCGCCGCAAATCGGAATGTTCGCGCCCGATTGCGGCATGTTGATGAGCGCGCGAACGACTCGGTGCGAATCGAGCTTGTGCGCGAGCACCTCGGCGCCGCTGTGCGAACCCGATCCGCGTTCGGCCTCGATCGCATCGACGATGATCGCCTCGGCTCCCGATCCCACCGCCGAGACGGCCGTGTCGACCTCGCCCTGGGGCACGGTTAGGAGGAGCAGGTCGGAGCTCATCGCCTGCTTGTAGGGAATTTCGTCGCGCGCCCCGACCGACGCGGCCGCCCGGCGAGCGCGCTCCTTTTCCCGGGGATCGCCGAAGGTCAGCTGATGGCCTCCGCTGCGCAGAAGGCGGCCAATCGCTACCGCCCGGTCGTCGGAACCTACAATTCCTATTTTCATATCCAGGGCATACCCCAGATCCTGTGAGCCGCCTGGGTTTAGCGCCCTGCCGAGCGCCAGCCGCGGCACTGGGGCGCTGCACGCAAGCGGCCCTTGAAGGTCGCGAGGGCTTGTGATATTCTGATTTTCTGCGCCCCCTGCCGGCGGCGACGGTGGGAACCCTTACGTGACGACGTGAGCGCGACTTCCCTGCGTAAGCTGCGGCAGCGGTGGGCCGGACGGAGTTCCTTCCTTTGAACCTCATCGACGTCAACAACTTCGACGCCATGCGCATCGGGCTCGCGTCGCCTGAGCAAATTCGCGCCTGGTCTTTCGGGGAAGTCAAGAAGCCCGAAACGATCAACTACCGCACGCTCAAACCCGAACGCGACGGTCTGTTCTGCGAGAAGATTTTCGGCCCGACCAAAGACTGGGAGTGCCATTGCGGCAAGTACAAGCGCATTCGCTTCAAAGGCATGATCTGCGATCGCTGCGGCGTCGAGATCACGAGGGCGAAAGTGCGCCGCGAGCGGATGGGGCACATCGAACTGGCCACGCCGGTCAGCCACATCTGGTACCTCAAAGGCGTCCCGAGCCGCATCGGCATCCTGCTCGACATGTCGCCGCGCCAACTCGAGAAGGTCATCTACTTCGCCGCGTACGTCGTGATCGACCCGGGCGACACCACGCTCACCAAGCGCGAGGTGCTCTCCGAGCAAAAGTATCGCGAGGCGCGTGAAAAATTCGGCAACCGGTTCAAAGCCGGCATGGGCGCCGAAGCAATCCGCGAGCTGCTGCGCGATCTCAACATGCGCAAGCTCCAAGAGGAGCTGCGCAAAGAGTTCAAGGAGACGACCGGCCAAAAGCGCCTCAAGGCGATCAAACGTCTCGAGGTAGTGGAGGCATTTCTCTCCAGCGGCAACCGGCCCGAGTGGATGGTGCTGGCGGCCGTGCCCGTAATCGCGCCCGAGCTACGCCCCATGGTGCAGCTCGACGGCGGCCGTTTCGCGACGTCGGACCTCAACGATCTCTATCGTCGCGTCATCAACCGGAACAACCGGCTCAAGCGCCTGCTCGAGCTCAACGCGCCCGAAATCATCATCAAGAACGAGAAGCGGATGCTCCAGGAAGCCGTCGACGCGCTGATCGACAACGGCCGGCGCGGGCGTCCGGTGACCGGGCCGAACAACCGGCCGCTCAAATCGCTCTCCGACATTCTCAAAGGCAAACAGGGCCGATTCCGCCAGAACCTGCTCGGCAAACGCGTCGACTATTCGGGACGCTCCGTCATCGTCGTCGGGCCGACGCTGAAGCTGCACCAGTGCGGTCTGCCCAAAGAGATGGCGCTCGAGCTCTTCAAGCCGTTCGTCATGAAAAAGCTCGTCGATCGCGGACTCGCGCACAACATCAAGAGCGCCAAGCGCATGGTGGAACGCGTGCGGCCGGAAGTGTGGGACGTGCTCGAAGAGGTCATCAAGGAGCATCCGGTTCTGCTCAACCGCGCGCCGACGCTCCATCGCCTCGGCATTCAGGCCTTCGAGCCCGTATTAGTAGAGGGAAAAGCGGTGCACTTGCACCCCCTCGTCTGCACGCCGTATAACGCCGACTTTGACGGCGACCAGATGGCCGTTCATCTGCCGCTTTCGGCCGGAGCGCAGGCGGAAGCGCGGATTCTGATGCTCTCGTCGAACAACATTCTGCTGCCGGCATATGGCAATCCGGTTTCGATTCCGACGCAAGACATGGTGCTGGGCCTCTACTACCTCACGTTCAATCGCGACGAGTATAGCGGCCCGGCACGAGCGGCGGTTCTCGACGACTACGACCTCGTCGAACGTCCGACGAAGAAGAACGCGCCGGCTGCCGACGCCGTGGGAGCGATTCCGACCTTCTTCGACGGAAAAGAGGCGATCATGGCCTATGAAACGGGGCAGATCGGCCTCCAAGAATGGATCTACGTGCGCTGGAAGGGCGAACTGATCAAAACGACGGTGGGCCGGGTCATCTTCAACATCGCGTTTCCGGAACGTTGGAGTCATGAGTTCGTCAACTGCATCATCGACAAGGGGATGCTGAAAAAGACGATCACGAACTGCTATCGCCGCTACGGCAACGCCGAGACCGCCCGGTTCCTCGACGCCATCAAGGATCTCGGCTTCCACTACGCGACGCTTTCGGGAACGACGGTTTCGATCAACGACGTGATCGTGCCGGAGAACAAGTACGAGATCGTCGGCAAGGCGCAAAACGAAGTGGACGAGCTGCATCGACTCTACGAGCAAGGCTTCATTTCAGAGGACGAGCAGTACAACAAGACGATCGACGTCTGGTCGAAGGCATCGGACGAAGTCACGAGCTCGATGCAGACGTCGCAGAATCCGCTCAATCCGGTCTTCATGATGGCAACGTCGGGTGCGCGCGGCTCGATCGCGCAGGTGAAGCAGCTCGGCGGCATGCGCGGATTGATGTCCGACCCGTCGGGACGAATTCTCGAAATTCCGGTCAAGGCATCGCTCAAGGAAGGCTTGACGGTGCTCGAATACTTCATCTCGACGCACGGCGCTCGCAAGGGTCTGGCCGACACGGCGCTGCGCACGGCCGATTCCGGGTATCTCACTCGGCGTCTGGTCGACGTGGCTCAAGACGTGATCATCCGCGAGGAGGATTGCGGGACGAGCAGCGGGATCGTCGTGAGCGACATTCGCGCGGGCAAAGAGGTCATCGAGCCGCTCATCGACCGAATCATCGGCCGGCGCGCGGCCGAAGAGATCCGGCTCGATCCCAAGCGTCCGACGACGGCAATCGTCACGCGCAATCAAGAGATCGATGAGGAGAAAGCCAACGCGCTGCTCGCCGCCGGCACCAGCGAGGTCAAGATCCGCTCGGTCCTGACCTGCCAGTCGAAGTACGGCGTCTGCTCGCTCTGTTACGGTCGCGACTTGGCCGCCGGAAGCCGGGCGGACATCGGCACCGCGGTGGGCATCATCGCCGCGCAATCGATCGGCGAGCCGGGAACGCAACTGACGCTGCGAACCTTCCACACGGGCGGCGTCGCAACCGAAGACATCATCACCGGTCTGCCGCGCGTCGAAGAGATCTTCGAAGCGCGTAAGCCCAAGGGCCAGGCGACGATTTCCGAGGTCACCGGCACCGTGCGGCTCGGCGACGAGAAGAACAAACGCATCGTCTACGTCGTCGACTCCAACGGCGAAGAGCACGAGTACGAGATCCCGCCGGGAACGCACGTGCTGGTCCAGGACGACCAGAAGGTCGCGCCGGGCGATCAGCTCAACGAAGGATCGCTCAATCCGCACGACATTCTGCGCGTGAAGGGCGAGACCGCGTTGCAGAACTATCTGGTGCAGGAAGTGCAGAAAGTCTATCGCTCGCAGGGCGTCGACATCAACGACAAGCACATCGAGGTCATCGTTCGTTCGATGTTGCGCAAGGTGAAGATCGTGGAAGGCGGCGACACGACGCTCCTACCCGGACAGTTGGTCGAAGCGGCGCAGTTTCACGAGGCCAACGAGCGGATGCGTGCCGCCGGTAAGGAGCCGGCGACGGCGAATCCCGTGCTGCTGGGCGTGACGAAGGCGTCGCTCGCGACCGAGTCGTTCTTATCGGCCGCGAGCTTCCAAGAAACCACGCGCGTGCTCACCGATGCGGCGATCAAGGGCAAGTACGATCCGCTGCTCGGACTCAAGGAGAACGTCATCATCGGCAAGCTCATTCCCGCCGGCACGGGAATGTCGCGGTACCGTAACGTCGACATCGTGCCCGAGGGGCAGGACGTTGACGAAGAGGGCAGACCACGCCACGACTACGAGATGCCTTACGTGACGATGACTGCCGACGATGCGGCGCTCGCAGAGGTGATGGGTGGAAACGGCGACGGGATGAGCCGGCTCGTCAGCGCGTACGAACGCAATCGCGAGCCGCTCACGGTGCAGTACGAAGGCGAGTACGAAGACAGCGCCAATCCGCACGCCTCGCCGAAGAAAACGCAATACGATCGCTTGAAGGGCATCAACCCCGAGGATCTGTAGCCGAGCCGCTCGCAGCGGCGCCGAACGACAACGACGCTACGACGAGCACGAGCACGTTCGCTGCCAGGCCGGCCAAGCCGGGGTTGATGCCCCACGGCGCGATGTTGAACGCGGCAAGCGGCACCGCGACGGCTAGGCCCGTCGCGATGCCCGCCCCCACGG
>JASHOM010000168.1 GCA_030041115.1 Vulcanimicrobiota bacterium
GGGAATGTTGACGCCCGGCGCGCTCGCGATGGCGCCGTAGGCTTGCGTGAGCGAGCCCGAGCCGTTGAGCGTCGCGGCGGCCTTCTGCCCGGCGGGGTTGACCGAATAGACGTCGCTCGTTACGCCGGAGTGGACCAGCGACTGCGTCGAGCGCGAGGTCGTGCGCGCGATCGTGCGCAACGCCGCCACGAGGCTGAAGTTCGCCGTGGCCGATTGGTCGGCGACGACGCTGATGCCGGGCTGGGACTGCGGCTCGTAGCCGGCTTTGGTCGCGCTGACGGTATACGTATCGGGCGCGAGCGATATGAACGAGAACGCGCCCGCCGCGTCGGTCACGCTCTGGGCGGTCTGAGACGGCGACGAAGCGGTGACGACCGCTCCCGCGACCGGCGCATGCGTCGCCGCGTCGAGGACGCGGCCCCGAAGGGTCCCGGTCGTACCCGCAATTAATTCGGCCGGAGCGGCCATGAGCACCAGAAGAGCGAGGGCGATAACCGATTTTGCCAACTGACACCTCGCGAACGGCGTAAGCAGTACCGCCTTTAAACTTGCCGAATAGGACTTCCTCGCCGCGCCATGAGAGTACGCGAAAAACCTGCCGCCTCCGTTTCCGAAACGTCGCTGGACCAGCGCCGCCGCGCGAGCGTTGCGCGCGGCGTTGCGACCGCACATCCGATTTGGATCGACCGCGCCGCCGGGGCCGAGATCTGGGACGTCGAGGGGCGCCGGTACATCGATTTCATCGGCGGCATTGCCACCCTCAACGTCGGCCATGCGCACCCGAACGTGGTCGCGGCGATCGCCGGACAGGCCTCACGGCTCACCCACACCTGCTTTCAAGTCGCCATGTACGAGCCCTACGTTCGGGTTGCCGAAGAACTGAATCGACGCGCCCCGGGCAACTCGCCGAAGAAAACGCTGCTCCTCTCGACGGGTGCCGAAGCGACCGAGAATGCCGTCAAGATCGCGCGCGAGCACACGCGCCGTCCGGCCGTCATCGCATTCACGCATGCATTCCACGGGCGGACGCTGCTGGCACTCACGATGACCGGCAAAAATGAGCCCTACAAACAGCATTTCGGGCCCTTCTGCGGCGAGGTTTATCATTCGCCGTTCCCATTCGAGCATCACGGCATCACGGCTCGACGCGCGCTCGACTCCCTCGAGGAGCTTTTCTCGGCCGTCGTCACGCCGGACCGGGTGGCGGCGATCATCGTCGAACCGGTGCTGGGCGAAGGCGGCTTCGTCCCGGCGCCGCCCGCGTTCTTGCGCGAGCTGCGGCGGATCGCCGACGCGCACGGCATCGTGCTCATCGCCGACGAGATCCAGACCGGATTCGGACGCACCGGCACGTTCTTTGCCTGCGAGCAGTACGGCATCGAGCCCGATCTGATCGCGGTGGCCAAATCGCTGGGCGGCGGCTTGCCGCTCTCCGCGGTCGTCGGCAAAGCCGAGATCATGGACGCGCCCGAGCCCGGCGGCCTGGGCGGAACCTTTGCCGGCAATCCCGTCGCGTGCGCGGCGGCGCTCGCGATCTTCGAGCTCATGGACGATGCCTTCTTGGCGCGCACGCGCGCCGTCGGAAAGCGCATCGAGGAGGCGCTGCGCGCGCTGCAGCGCGACTTTTCGGCGATCGAAGACGTTCGCGGCTTGGGCGCGATGATGGCAATGGAACTCTCGAGCGCAGCGCCCGAGGTCGTCGAGGCGGCGCGCGCGCGCGGCCTGCTCCTGCTGCTGGCCGGCAAGCGCAACGTGATTCGGATCCTCGTTCCGCTCGTCGTTCCCGACGAACAGCTCGACGAGGGCCTGGAGATGCTTCGAACCAGTCTGCACGACGTTTTTACGAGGTGACCGAAAATTACCGGTGAGCGAACAGCGAAGGTTTACGAATACACGCAGCGCGTCTTGGACTTGATCGAAAAGAGCGACGTTACGCCCGCCGAGGCGCAATGGATCACGCGCGAAACGGTCGACTCGTTTCGCAATCACGTCAATCCGGGGTTTCTCGAATATCGCAAGGCGACCGACGCGCGCGACGCGGGCGCGGTCGTCGAGTGGGCCGATGCCGGGCTGAACTCTTATCGCGACGTGAACGGTCGCACCTACATCGACTGCCTGGGCGGTTTCGGCATTTTCAACGTCGGTCATCGCAATCCGAAGGTCGTCAAGGCCGTCGGCGATCAACTGCGCCGGCAACCGCTGCACAGCCAAGACTTGCTCGACCCGCTGCGCGCCATGCTCGCCAAGGCGCTGGCGATGCTGACGCCGGAGGGGCTGGAGTTCAGCTTTTTCTGCAACAGCGGCACCGAGGCGGTTGAGGGCGCGCTCAAGCTGGCGCGCGCGTACGATCCTGCTAAACAGACGATCGTCGCTGCGACGAAAGGCTTTCACGGCAAGAGCTACGGCTCGCTGTCCGCAAGCGCCAAGGCCGAATTCCGGCGTCCTTTCGGCCCGATGCTGCCGAACATCGAGCACGTGCCTTTCAACGATTTGCTCGCGCTGCGCGACATGATGACCTCGTGCAAGGCGGTCGGCGAAGACGTCGGCGCGGTGCTGCTCGAGCCGATCCAGGGCGAAGGCGGCGTCAACATTCCCGGCGACGAGTATCTGCCCGGCGTTCGCGCGCTCTGCGACGAGTTCGGCGCGCTCTTGATCCTCGACGAAGTGCAAACCGGAATGGGCCGCACGGGCAAGATGTTCGCCTGCGAACATTACGGGGTCGCGCCCGATCTGATGTGCCTAGCCAAGGCGTTCGGCGGCGGCGTCGTTCCCGCCGGCGCGGTCGTCGGCCGGCGCGAGATTTTCGCGCGTCTCTTCGACAATCCGTTCCTGCATACGTCGACGTTCGGCGGCAATCCGCTCGCGTGCGCCGCGGCGCTGTCGACGATCAACGTGTTGATCGAGGATCGCCTGCCGCAACGCGCGGCGGTGCTGGGCGAGCGCATGCTGGCCGGTTTGCGCGAGGCCGCGGCGGGCCATGAAGCGATCGTGGTCGACGTACGCGGGAAAGGGCTGATGATGGCCCTGGAGTTTTGCGACCATCAAACCGGCTACGAATTCGCAAAGCGCATGCTCGACCGGGGCGTGCTGGTCTCGGGCACGTTGGTCAACGCGCGCACGATTCGAGTCGAGCCGCCGCTGACGATTACCGAAGAAGAAGCCGACTATGTCTGCGCTGCCGCGGGCCAGAGCTTGGGCGAGCCGGCCGCGGTCACGCTGAGCCGCGTCGAAGGGTAACGAGAACGCAAGGAGTTTCGACAATGCAAACGGCTGACGGCGCGGTGCGCGCCGAAGAGATTCTGCGAAACCTTCCGCGCATCAACGGCACGATCCCGATGTACGCCGGCGGCGAATGGATGCTCGCGACGCAGGGCGGCACGCGGGTGCTTCACAATCCGGCGAACGGGCGCGCGATCGCGAGGATCGCCGAAGCGACCGAAGCCGACGCCGAGACGGCGATTGCGGCTGCGCGCAAAGCCTTCGACGACGGGCCGTGGCGCGAGCTCAGCGCCGCCGACCGGGCCGCGCTGCTCTTCAAGGTCGCCGATGCGATCGACGCGCACCGCGACGAGTTCATGCGCATCGACACGCTCAACGGCGGCAAGCCGCTGCGCGAAACCGAATACGACGCGGTCGACGCCGCGAATTGCTTCCGCTACTACGCGGGGCTTGCGACCAAGCCGCACGGTCAGACCTTCGACGTTCCCGCGCCGTCGCAGACGTTCACGGTTCGCGAGCCGATCGGGGTCTGCGGACAAATCATTCCATGGAACTATCCGCTTCTGATGGCGGTCTGGAAGCTTGCGCCCGCATTGGCGGCGGGAAATGTCTGCGTGCTCAAGCCCGCGGAGCTCACCCCGCTTTCGGTGATTCGTCTAGCCACGATCTTCGAGGAGCTGGAGTTTCCGGCGGGAGTCGTCAACGTCCTCACGGGGGCGGGCGCCACGGTCGGGCACGCGATCGCCGCGAGTTCGCTCGTCGATAAAATAGCCTTTACCGGCGGCACCAAGACGGGACGCAGCATCATGCTCGATGCGACCACGAACCTCAAGAAAATCTCGCTCGAGCTCGGCGGCAAGTCGCCCAACGTCGTCTTTGCCGACGCCGACTTCGAGACCGCCGTCGACTACGCGCTCTTCGGCATCTTTGCCAACGCCGGCCAAGTTTGTTCGGCGGGATCGCGCCTAGTGATCGAGCGGTCCTTGCACGCTCGGTTCGTCGAGCGACTGGTCGAGCGCGCGCAAAAAATTCGCGTCGGTGACGGGTTCGACCGGACGACCGAAATGGGCCCGATCATCTCGCCGGTTCATCGCGAGCGCGTCGAGGCGTACATCGCGACCGGTCGCGAGGAAGGTGCGCGGCTGCTCTGCGGGGGCAACCGGCTGGGCGGCGCGCTCGCCGGCGGAAACTTCATCGCGCCGACGATTTTCGACCGCACGTCGCGGGACATGCGCATCGTTCAGGAGGAAATCTTCGGGCCCGTCTTGGTCGTGCAAACGTTCGACGACGAAGCCCAGGCCGTCGCGCTGGCCAACGACACCGTCTACGGTTTGGCCGGCGCGGTCTTCACGCAAGACATTGCAAAGGCGCATCGCGTCATTCGCAAGATGCGCGCCGGCATTACGTGGATCAACACCTACCATCCGACCTACAACGAGGCCCCGTGGGGCGGCTACAAGCAGTCGGGAATCGGCCGCGAGTTGGGCACGTACGGCTACGACGCCTATACCGAGGTCAAACAGATCAACGTCAACCTCGACGTCGAGCCCTCCGGGTGGTTTTCCCCGTAGAGCGCGTTGCAAATCCTTCGACAGTCCTTCGACAGGCTCAGGATGACAAGAAGAAAAAAAGCGGACGCGTTACGCCGGAGACATGACGCCGACGAGCGTCGCGATCGCAGCGCCATCGTCCGCCGGCAAGATCGTACGCAGGTCGAGCAGTAACCGTCCCCGCTCGACGCGCCCGACGATCGGCAAGGTCGCTTCGCGCAGACGCGCCGCCAACCGGTCGGGATTCCCCGATTCGAACGCAACGGCGATCGAAGCGATGCGTTCGGCGGCGAGCGAACCTCCGCCGACGTAAGCGTCGCTTTCGGTCAGGCGCGCATTAGGCAGCGCCGCGAGATACGCGCCGCCGCGGTGGCGAAGCTCGGCGATCGTGGCGGCGAGCATCCGAACGACCGGAAGCCGCTCGCGGAACGTGCCGCTGCGGTAACACTGCAACGTCGAATCGAGCGCTGCCAGCGTCATCTTTCCGACGCGAAGCGCGCGTAGAAGCGGGTTGTTTTTGAGCGGCGCGATCAGATGCGCCTTGCCGGCGACGACGCCGGCTTGCGGACCGCCCAAGAGCTTATCGCCCGAGAACGTGACCAAGCCGATTCCGGCGGCGACGGCTTCCTGGACTGTCGGCTCCGGCGCGATTCCAAACTCTGCCAGATCGACCAAGGCGCCGCTGCCGAGATCCTCGACGACCGGCACTCCCGTTCGCCGGCCGAGTTCGACCAGCTCGCGAGCGCTCACGTCGCGCGTAAACCCTTCGATGCGATAGTTCGACGGATGCGTGCGCAGCAGGAGCGCCGTCCGGGGCGAGAGCGCGCGTTCGAAGTCCTCGACGTACGTGCGATTGGTCGTGCCGACCTCGATCAACGTGGCACCGCTGCGCGCGAGCACGTCGGGGATGCGAAAGCCGCCGCCGATCTCGACGAGCTGGTTGCGGGCCACGATCACTTCGCGCCCTTTGGCAAAGGTGTCGAGGACCAGCAGGACCGCGGCCGCGCAGTTATTGACGACGAGCGAGTCCTGCGCGCCGGTAACGGCGTTCAGCACGCCGGCTAGCCGGGCGTAGCGCGAGCCGCGCTCGCCTCGGCTCAAGTCGTATTCGAGATTCGTGTATCCCGTCGCAATGGCCTCAACGGCGTGCAGCGCGTCCGTCGCGAGCGGTGCCCGGCCGAGGTTGGTGTTGAGAATGATGCCGGTCCCGTTGATGACCACGCGCAGCGTCTCTTGCCGCATCGTCTCGAGCCGATCCGTCAATTCATCGACGATCGCGTCGTAGTCGGCCGCGCCGGAAGCACGCGCGCGGCCGAGTGCTTCTTCGGCCGCGCGCTTGACTGCGTTTCTTCCCAGCAGAACGTCGTACGGGGCTACACGATCGTCCGCCAAAACCCGGTGCATCGCCGGGATCGATTTCACGCCACGTGTTTTGAAAGCATCGAAGTCACGGTATTTTCGGGAACGTATCCGACGATGCGGTCGACCGGCTGCCCGTTCTTGAAGAGAATCAGACAGGGTATGCCCGACACCTGATACTGACCGGCGAGGCTCGGGTTGTCGTCGGTGTTCAGCTTGACGAATTTGGCCTTGCCGGCGTGCTTTTCCGCGACCTTCTCGACGATCGGGGAGAGCATTCGGCACGGGCCGCACCACGGAGCCCAAAAATCGACCAGAACCGGCTGCGTGCTCTTGAGCACCTCGGTTTCAAAGTTCGCCTGCGTGACGTCTGGCAATGCGCTCATGCGGTCTGACGGTACCTCCCGCCCATAGAATCACCTGCTCGCGGCCCGGAGTTGCAAGCCGCGCGTCGGCCCCGCCTACCGCCGCGGTCTACAGCTCCGTCTGCTGCGGTTCGCCGGTGATCTCGGTGATCTGCTTGGCCTGCTTGCCGAGATTGGTGACCGCGATGACCTCGTCGCCTGCGCCGAGCCGCTGAAGCCGGACGCCTTTGGCGTCGCGTCCGGTCTTACGGATGTCGCGGACTTTGAGGCGAATCACCTGATTGCCCGACGTGATCATCAAAATCTGATCTTCCGGCGCCACCAGAAGTTGATCGACGACTTGTCCGATGTCGTCGCGCTGCCGAGCGAAGGCCTTGACGCCCTTGCCGCCGCGCGCGGTGTGACGGTAATCGGCAATCGGCGTCCTCTTCCCGAAGCCGAGCGAAGTGACGAGTAAGACCTCGCGCCGTTCATCCTCGACGACGTCCATCGCGACGACCGTATCGCCCTTCTCGAGGGTCATGGCCTTGACGCCGCGCGCGACGCGCCCCATCGGGCGCACGTCTTTCTCGTTGAAGTGCACGGCCATGCCCTGAGTCGAGCCGAGGATAATGTCGCGCGAGCCGGTGGAAAGGTCCACCGCGAGCAGCTCGTCGCCCTCGTCGAGATTGATCGCGATCAACCCGTTGCGACGAACGTTGGCAAACTGATCGAGCTTCGTCTTCTTGATGACGCCGCGTTTGGTCACCATCACGAGATACCGCTCGCCCTCGAAGCTCGCCACGGGAAAGACCGCGGTCACCTGCTCGCCCGGCGGCAGCGTGAGCAGATTGACCAGCGCGGTTCCGCGCGCTTGCCGAGTCGTGTCGGGAATCTCGTAGCCGCGCAGCCGGTAGACGCGCCCCATGTTCGTGAAGAAGAGCACGTGGTCGTGCGTCTTGGTGACGAAGAAGTTGCGCACGACGTCCTCGCGCTTGAGGTTCGAAATGCCGGTCACGCCGCGGCCGCCGCGGTTCTGGGTCCGGAAGGTGTCCACCGTGACTCGCTTGATGTATCCGCCGACCGTATAGGTGACGACGACGTCGATGTTCGGCGTGATTTGTTCGATCGACATCTCGTCCTCGGCCGGCTCGACGTGCGTGCGGCGATCGTCGCCGAAGCGCTTTTTGATCTCGAGCGTCTCGCTCTTCACGATGCCGGCGATCCGGCGCGGGCTGCGCAGAATGTCCTGCAGCTCCGCGATCGTCTTGATCAGCTCGGCATATTCGTCTTCGATCTTCTTGCGTTCGAGACCGACCAGCGTCCGCAGGCGCATGTCGACGATTGCTTGCGCCTGCACTTCGCTCAAGTCGAAGCGCTTCGAGAGCCGTTCTTTGGCTTCGTCGGTCGTCTGGCTGCCGCGGACGATCTCGATGACCTCGTCGATGTGATCGAGCGCAATCCGATAGCCCTCGAGCAGATGCGCGCGCTCTTCTGCTTTACGCAGGTCGTAGGCCGTGCGGCGCGTGATGACGTTTTTGCGATGGGCGATGAAGTGCTCGAGCAGTTGCTTGAGCGTGAGCACCTGGGGTTCCAAAACGACCGGTGCGCCGGGATCGAAAACCTGTCCCGAGCCTGCCGAGGCGACGGGGACGAGCGCGAGCATGTTGAAGCCGAACGTCGCCTGCAGCGGCGTATGCTTGAAGAGCTGGTTGAGCACGATCTTCGGCGTTGCGTTGCGTTGCAGCTCGACGACCACTCGCATGCCCTTGCGGTTGGACTCATCGTCCAGGCGCGCGATGCCGGTGATCCGCTTCTCGGCGTAGGCTTCCGAGATGGCCTCGACGATTCGGCTCTTATAGACCTGATAGGGAATCTCGCTAATGATGATCTTGTGCTTGCCGCGCTCTTCGACGATCTCGGCCTTGCCGCGAATCGTGATCGAGCCGCGTCC
>JASHOM010000169.1 GCA_030041115.1 Vulcanimicrobiota bacterium
CCGTCACGTCGAGTCCGCTGCTGTGAAAATGCACGGCTCGCGGGAGAAAGTTCGCGCCGTCGATCGTCAACCGGTCGATCCACGCACCGGACGGGCGGTTCAGCGGCGTCGCTTCGTACACGTAGTCGAGGTGATGCCCGTCGCGCGCGGTTCCCAGGAAGAGCAGCTCGTACGCATCGCTGCGCGGCGCGAAGCGCTCGACGGCGTAGCGATCCTCGTGACGCGCAAAGCGCACGATCTTTTTGCTCAGCGCTATGCCGTCGACCGAGAGCGTTTCGTCACGCACGTCCATCCCGTCGCGATAGATGCGGTGACGCTGCTCGATGTTGCTCGGTCCCACTTGCGAAACCGTGTAGTAGTAGACGACGACTTTGGGGGCGACCAGCGCGCCCAACGCGAGCGCGTAACGCTGCAACACGTATTGCGAGTCCAGCGACCGGGAACCGGCGCCAAGCAGGATCCACAAAGCGAGTGCGGCGCAAACGGCGCGGCGGGTCATGCAAGGACGGCGTTGCGAATCGCGCGCACCGCCGCATCGGCGCCGGCGGCGTCGCTGCCGCCGCCCTGCGCTTGAGCCGCCTGTCCCCCTCCCTTTCCGCAAACGAGCGGCGCGGCGAGCTTCACCAAGTTTCCGGCATGCACTCCGGTGCGCACGAGATCGTCGCTCGCGGTCACCAAGAGGCTGACGCTGCCGTTATCGATGCCGGCCAGCGCAACCACGCCGCTGCGCAGCCGGCTGCGAATGGCATTGCCGAGATGGCGGAGCGCTTCAGCGTTCGCTTCGTGCACGACGGCACCGACGAAGGCACGCTCGCCGCGCCGCTCGGCCTTTTCCACGTAGGACTCCGCCTCGGTTGCGGCAAGCCGTGCCCGCAACTGTCCCAGGGAGGTCTGTAAATCCTTGACGTCGCGCTGAATTCGCTCCACGCGCTCGCGCAGCTCCTCCGGCGAAGCCGCCAGCGACGCCGACAGGGAGCCGATTAGATCGCTTTGCTTGCCGAGGTATTCCTCGGCCGCTTCGGAGACGCACGATTCGATCCGGCGAATGCCGCTGCCGATCGAAAACTCGGAGAGAATGACGAACATGCCCAGTTCGCCGGTCGAATGCGAGTGCGTACCACCGCAAAACTCGATCGACGGACCGGCCGTAACGACGCGGATCATTTCGCCGTAGTTCTCACCCGCCATCCAGATCGCGCCGGTCTTCTTTGCTTCTTCGAGCGGAAGCACGCGCGTAACCAAATGCGAGTCGTCGCGTATCATCTCGTTGACGCGATGCGCGACCGCGCGCTTCTGCTCGTTGCTGAGCGCTCCCTCGGGCCAGCGAAAATCGAAGCGCATGCGATCGATGCCGACCCACGAGCCGGCCTGATTGACCTCCTCGCCGAGTACGTCTTTGAGCGCCCGCTGCAGCAGATGCGCCGAGGTATGATGGCGGCGAATCTCGCGACGCCATCGAGGCGAGACGCTGGTACGAACGCAATCACCGACCGTTATCCGCCCCTCGACGGTGATGCCGTGATGCGCGATCGCTTCGCCCATGTACTGCGTGTCGCGAACGTCGAATCGAGCCTGTACTGAGCTCGTCGAAGCAGCCTGCCCCGAGCCGGCCGTCGTAATCGTGCCGCGATCGCCGATCTGCCCTCCCCGCTCGGCGTAGAACGACGTGCGATCGAGCACGAGCGTCCCTTCCTCTCGTGCTCCCAAAGAGCCCGTAAGGACGCCGCCCTTGAGGATCGCGAGAACGCGGCCGTCGCTTTCGAGGCCTTCGTCATAGCCCGTGAACTCGCTGCGCGTCGCCGGCAGATCGGCCAGCGCAACGACGTCGCGCTTGGCCGCGGCGTCGCGACGCGCGCGTTCGCGCTGCTCCTCCATGAGTCGATCGAACGCGACCACGTCGACGGCAACGCCGCGTTCGGCGGCGACCTCGCGCGTGAGCTCGAGCGGAAAGCCATAGGTGTCGTGCAGCGCAAAGGCCTGCTCGCCGCCGATCGATCGTGTGCCGCTCCGCAACGCGTCGTCGAGCAGGCGGTCGAGCATGGCCACCCCTCGTTCCAGCGTGCGGTCGAAGATCTGCTCCTCGTGACGCAACGCCGAGGCGATCCGCTCCTCGCTCTCGCGAAGCTCCGGGTAACCCGTTTCGAGCGAACGTACGACCGCGCCGACGAGCGACGCGAGAAATCCGTCGGGGTAGCCGAGAAGCTTCCCGTTGCGGATGGCGCGCCGGATCAAGAAGCGCAGCACGAATCCGCGATCGGTATTCGACGGATAGACGCCGTCGTTGATCAAGAAGGTCGCCGCGCGCATGTGATCGGCGATGATGTTGCGGCGAGCGGTCTGCTCTTGGGCGGAAAGCGCCGTGCGTCCGACCGGAGGCTGGGCCGCAACGACGTCCGTGAACAGGTCGGTCTGATACATCGAGGCAACGCCGTTGCAGACGGCGAGCATCCGCTCGAGGCCCGCTCCGGTGTCGATCGCCTTGCACGGCAGCTCCTCGAGCTTACCGTCCGAGCTCCGATTGTATTGCTGAAAGACGATGTTCCAAAGCTCGACGTAACGATCGCCGGCATTCGGCCCCGTGTCCTGCGGACCGCTCGCGTGCTCGGAGCCGGTATCGTAGAAGATCTCGGTGCAGGGACCGCATGGGCCGGTCGCGCCCATCGTCCAGAAATTCTCTTCGTCGAAGCGCGAGACGCGCGCCGGATCGAGTCCGATTTCGTCGATCCAGATCCGTTCGGCTTCGTCGTCGCCCGTATGCACGGTCACGTACAGACGCGCCGAATCGAGGTGCAGAACCTGGGTCACGAACTCCCACGCCCACGCTATCGCCTCGCGTTTGTAGTAGTCGCCGAAGCTGAAGTTTCCGAGCATCTCCAGGAAAGTGCCGTGACGTCCGGTTCGTCCGACGCTCTCGATGTCGCTTTTCGCGCCGGCGACTCGCAGGCACCGCTGAACCGTCACCGCGCGCGGCGCCGGCGCGGGTTGCTCGCCCAGAAATACCGGCACGAACTGCTCCATCCCCGCGATCGTAAAGAGCGTCGTCGACATCTCGTGCGGAACGAGACTCGCCGGCGGCAGCAGCTTGTGCTGCTTCCCGACGAAGAAGTCGATCCACGCCTGCCGCAGTTCCTGGCTCTTCACGGTGAGGTCAGGGCTTCTTGAGGAACGGGGGACGTCCTATTCCGCCAGGACCGCGCGCAGTTTTTCGAGCGCTTTGGCCTGCAGCCGTGAGACGTGCATCTGCGATACGTTGAGACGCTTGGCGATCTCGGTCTGCGAGACGGACTCGTAAAAGCGCAGGTAGATGATGACGCGCTCGCGACCGCTGAGAACGGCGAAGGCGCGTTCCAAATTTGCGCGGTCCTCGAGCAACTCTAGCCCGGCATCGGCGACGCCGACGGTATCGGCGAGGGTCTGCGACCTCTTATCGGTTTCGCCGGAGACTTCGCTATCGAGCGAGAGCAGGTTGTAGGCTTGGCCGAGTTCTTGCGCCTCCAGAATCTCGTCTTCGCCGGCCTGGAGCCGTTGCGCCAGCTCGCCCACGGTCGGACTGCGTCCCAGCTCGATAGCGAGCTTGTCGCCGGCCCGATTGACGGCCAAGTTGAGCTCCTGCAAGCGGCGCGGAACCTTGACGGCCCATCCCTTGTCGCGGAAATAGCGTTTGATTTCGCCGACGATCGTCGGCGTTGCATAGGTAGTGAATTCGACGCCCCGTTCGGCGTCGAAACGGTCGATCGCTTTGAGCAGCCCGACCGTGCCCACCTGCACGAGGTCGTCGAGCGGCTCGCCGCGATTCGCGAAGCGAACCGCCAGAAAGCGGACGAGGTTCAAATGAACGACGACCAGCTCGTCGCGCAGACCCTCGTAGTCGGCGTCGGGCCGTTGGGGACGTTCGTCGTGCCGCCGGCGCGCGCCGATGAAGCGCGCGAAGAGCGCACGAGTTCGTTCGCGGTCGGGACGGGTTTCGGCGCCGCCGACTTTTTGCACCGAACCTGGGCGGCAGGTCACGCTATTCGGACCGGCCGGCCAACCTCTTGACCATCAGCAGATCCGTTCCCAGCTGCGGATGGACGTCGTAACTCACTTCGTCCATCAGCGTGCGGATCAGGAAGATTCCGAGACCCGCGATTCGAGCCTCGTCAAAATTCATCCGCTGCCGTTCGCCGGCGTGGACGCCGTGACGTCCGCTGTCATGGACGCGCACTCGCATCGAATCGGCGAGCGCTTCACAGTTCAGCTGGATGAACTCGCCGTGCCCTTCGTGCTGAATGACCGCGGCGCAGGCTTCGGCGACCGCGAGCTTTACGTCCTCGATCTCGTCGATCGAGAAGCGTAGCCGATTGGCCACGGTCGCCGCGGCCAGACGGGCGAGTGCGACCCATTCGGCGCGGGCGGGGATCCGCAGTTCGACCAGCTCCGGGACGACGTGTTCGACCGCTTGATTCAAACCAATGCCTTCATTGCAGCATCTTCGCTCTCGAAAATGCCGAAAATTTTCACCAGGCCGGTAATATCGAAGATCTTCTTGATTTGCGGATTGGTGCAAACCAAATTCACCGAGCCGCCGTGCTCGCGCACGCGCTTGAGGCCACCGATGAGTACGCCCAGACCGGTCGAATCGATATAGCGCACCTTCTCGAGGTTGATGACCAGGTGATAGACTCCACGATCGATCAACGAGCCGATCGCGTCCTTCACCTTCGGCGAAGTATAGACGTCGATCTCACCGCTGAGATCGACGACGTAACACTCGCCGGGCGCCTCGCGCACGTTCACCTTGATGTCCAACGGGTCAACCCTCGGCTTTCTGCTGCAGATCGTTCGCCGTCTCGCCGGCGGCAGCTCGCCCTTCGGCAACGGCGGCGTCGATGTTTGCGCGCGCGTTCTCCACGACTTGGCGGCCCCGCTCGTACAGCTCGGAAACGCTCGACTGCCACTGCGAGGTCACGTCGCTCATCTTTTCTCGAAAATCTCCGGTCGCATCCATCGCGAAGTTTCCGGCATCGCGCGCTTTGCCGGCGAGCCGGTCGCGCGTCTCCTCCTGCGTCAGCAGTACGGCCGCCGCTCCTCCAACGATCGCGCCGATAAGAAAGCCCGCGAAGAATCGACCGCCTCCGCCATTGCCCTTACCCATTCTCGCACCTACTCTCTAGCTTTTCGATCTTTTCCAGTAACCAAGCGTCGTAAACCGGCGGTGACGCCGCTCAACGTCGCGCCAGTGTTGATGAGCGCCGGTTCGACCGCACGTTTCGTCAAGCCGGCAATGCGCGACAGCGAGCCGGCGGTCTCCTCGAGCGACCGCGTGACCTCATCCACATGGGTCAGCGTATTCGTCATCGGAGGTCCAATGTTTTCGAGCTGGCGGTCGACCGCGTCCAGGGTTAGCCTGGCGCGCGCGAGCGTCTTGGCAAGGGCCAGCATCCCGATGAGGACCCCGATTCCCACCAGCAGCGCTCCCACGCCCCCGAGCACGTCGAGAACCAAAGGGCCCCATACCGTACTGCTCAAGCTTCTGCCTCCAGCGGCGCGCCGTTCGGTTTCATAATCTACCCATCCCCCCGCAACGCCTCGGCCGGACGGCGCAGTCCGGCGACGAGCGCGGGGAGCAGGGACGAGACTCGGTCCACCCCGGCGGGCGACGAGGTGGTGCCCAGTGAA
>JASHOM010000170.1 GCA_030041115.1 Vulcanimicrobiota bacterium
GACGGGAGGAGCCGGACCGAATACGTTCCGCGCGATGCCGTTCGCGCCGTGAAGGCGCAGATCGCCAACTACAAACAGTTCAAAGCGTTGACTGATGAATGGGTCGATTTAGCTATCGAGCAGAGCCGGCTGAAGATCAAAGAGAGCGCGTTAACCGCACTCGCCAACCGGAAAAGCAGCGGCAGAACTCGCCACTCATGAGTAAAGATAGGAGACCGTCAAAAGAGGCAGGAGAGATTCTCGGGACCGCCAGTATTCTCTCGCTGCTTGGCGAGAAAAATGTAACGATCACGTCGCTCGATTCCAATGGCCTTAAACTGGAGCGTCCCGATCTTGACGTTAAGTTCGACGACGGGACGGAAATAGGTATCGAGCAGGCCGACGTAGCGCCGCCAGACGAGGCTAAGCATGACGCAGAAACTGGTCGGCTTGAAGCGTACTTTTGGGACTTACTCGAAACCGACGATTCGTTCCCCGAGCTTTTTGGAAGCAACAACGTCGCGATCTTTCTTTCTTCTCACGCCGTCGGCAAACTTCACATTCAAAGCAAGAATGAGGGTCAGGCGATCCAAGCAGAGCTTGAGAGCTTCTTTCGGTCGGGGGCGCACAGCGCTGGAGGAAGTGCAACCGCGTTTTCGTCTACCTATCCGACGTTGCATGGGCGCGGCGCTACTTGGCACAGTAATCCGTTTCCCGTTGCACGGTTCACGCTAGGGCACACAGGTGGCAACGGCATTAGCCTTCCAGCCTCGGCGGATGTAACGCGGGTCCTCGAAAAGCACCGGAAGTCTGCCAATAAGCCGGGTTACCGCACGGGGCGAACGTGGATTACGCTACTTATGACCGGGCGTTGGGAGTTCTTTCGAGATACGCTAGACGACGTACGAAACAGCCCTCCGCCGATCGAACCTTTTGAATGTGCCTATCTTCAGAATGACACCGGGCGTGTACTTGAACTTCGGAGCGGTGGCAGGGCCGACTTCGTAGGAATGTTCGCGAAGTAGGCTTTGCGAAGCCGAGGTTTTGCCCCGCTTGCCCCCGATATTGCCCCCAAGTAAAGGGCC
Organism: Vulcanimicrobiota bacterium; assembly: GCA_030041115.1. GTDB lineage: Bacteria > Vulcanimicrobiota > Vulcanimicrobiia > Vulcanimicrobiales > Vulcanimicrobiaceae > Cybelea. The sequence goes on from JASHOM010000170.1 coordinate 1,065, forward strand.
GAAAAAGCCTTATTTTAAAAAGGTATCCCGTGCGCCTTGACTGACTGTTAATCAGCGGGTCGTTGGTTCGAGTCCAACATCCGGAGAGTCGGACGAGAACCGTCATGCGCAGCGAGCGCAGGATGCGCGAGCCGAAGCGCGAGTCCAACATCCGGAGCCACTCAAAAATCCCTGAAAGCACTGCGCTTTCGGGGATTTTCCTAATTGTGGGCCTGACGCCCTGACGCCCGTTTTTGACGCCCATTCGCTTCGCCGTGCGGCTGACTCACTGATAATGCGCGATCGATCCGGTCGGCCGCCGTGCGCTGCATCGACGGGCTGACGTGCTGGTAGGTGTCCATCGTGATCGCGATCGTCGCATGCCCCAAGCGCTCGCCACGATCTTGGGATGGATGCCGTCGTCGAGCATCAACGTTTCAGCAATGTGACGCAGGTCGTGGAATCGGACCGGCGGATCGATCTTTGCCTTGCGCTGAGCGGCAGTGTAGGTTTGCGAATTTGCGCCCACGCCGGCGACGGTAGCTTCACAAGTGCGCCCTGCGGTGGTACCATGGGGCCTGGAGACCTGGCCCCACAAGGTACGGCCGCTGTTCAAGGGCGGTCTTCTTCCATTTTTGGTGACGCCTTCGCTTGACGCCCAATCTCTCGAAAACTGAGGCGAAAGCCACCGGCCGAAGCGCAATCGACGAGGAAAAATTGCCGGCGCCCGCGGCCATCGCGAGCCTCGAGATTCGGCTCACGGCCGAAGAGCGCATCGCTCGAGCGCGCCGCTCTGTTGCGCACGGCCGGCGATCTTCGTCGAATGGTACCCACGATTGCGATCGATGGCGCTCGCGCGATTACACGCGAGCATGAAGTGTCCCGGATTCCCGATGAAAATTGCAGGGACTTCTATGACGCGCTTTTCGACAGCAGTGAAAATCCCGCTTTGGCGAAGTTTTTCGCGACGCCGGTTCCGGAAGGCTACGATCGAGCTCTCGCGGCGTATAACCCGGATGTCGTTGCGGCATTCAGCCGCTGCGGTGTTGTCCGTGCATTCGGCCGGGCGGGACGAAGCCGTGCCGGTCGATGAGGCAGGCCGTGGATTGAGGGCGTTCAATCGAAAGCGGCATGTACGTTTTCGATTCTCCGGGGCAGGGCTGGACGCAACTAACCGAACTGGCGATCGCTTTCGGGCTCTCCGCTTTGATCGGCATGGAGCGCGAATATCGTCAGAAGAGTGCGGGACTGCGCACGTATACGGTTGTTGGAACCGCAGCCGCCTTGATCATGCTGGTCTCGAAATACGGGTTCTTCGACGTGCTTCAGTCCGGGCGAATCGTTCTGGATCCGTCGCGAGTTGCCGCACAGATCGTAACGGGAATCGGCTTCATCGGCGGCGGCGTGATCTTCATGCGGCGCGATTTGGTGCGCGGTCTTACGACGGCGGCGATCGTCTGGCTCACTGCGGCCGTCGGCATGGCTTGCGGGGCCGGCCTACCTATTTTGGCGATCGCCGTTACCGCCGGTCATTTCATCATCGTGCTCGTTTTCCCGGCGCTTGCGCGCCGGCTTCCGCACGGTCGCATGAGCGTCACGTTGGTTCGGCTCGTCTATGAAAACGGCAAGGGCGTGCTTCGAAAATCACTTGCGGATTGCACTCGCCTCGGATTCTCCGTGTCGGACGTAAGCATCCGGCCCAGCGATTCGCGCGACGACGTGGCAACGGTCGATCTTGGCCTGATAGGATTTCGCGATCTCACAGCGCTCACGGAGCGTCTTCGCTCGATCGACGGCGCTCTCGCCGTGCACATCATCGATCCGGAGGACGCTTCGGGCCAGGGCTTAGATGCCGGTCCGCAACGCGAGGCAAGTGATTAGCGGCGCAAGTCATTCGGAAACGTCGCCGTCAGGCTGCGCCGCCCGGCCGTCCTCGGGCAAGTTCTCCAAACTCTCGATCGCGAACAGAATCAACGCAAAAGGACCGAAAACCGCGTAGAGCCCCATCGCCGGGAGAAAGCGATGGCCCCTGGCCGCCGCGATCAGCGCGGCAGCAAGCGCGAAGAGGAGCCAAAGGACCAGCCCGATCAACACAGCAGGCTGATTCGCGATGGGGCTCTTTGATGACCTGGGTCACTAAACACGAGGGCTCCCTGGCGGAAGCGAAGCTTGCAAAGGGACCCCCGCGGCACGCCGGTGACGATCGTTCATCGCCGAAGCCATGCCTCGAGTCGAGCGTTGCGCAGGCGTTTGAGAAACCGCCGGCATCGCAACGCCGATTTATGCGCTCGCACAGCTTGCGGGATGCCCGTCATAGCTCGCATGACCGTCAAGGAAGCGCCCGAATCCCGACGAACCGCCGCATCCTTGCTTGTTCGCCCGAAAGGATGGAGAAATGAAGCACACGGCATTATTGGCGTTGAGCGCGGGTGCATTCGTACTGGCCCTCGTTGCCGCGCCGGTCGCATCGACCGCGCAGCCGGCGCCCGCTCCCACGATGGTTCCGATAGCCAAACCGGACTTTTCCTCGATGATGTTCTTGACCGGCACGTGGACGTGCAGTCAGATGCTGCGCGGCAAAACCCGTCCCGACACCAACACGACGACGATAGGAATGAACGGGATGTGGATGGTCAGCCAAGATGCGGCACCGCCGTTCGATCAGTACCGGACGGTCACGGTAAACTCGACGAACTACACCGGATACGATTCCACGATAAAGCAGTGGGTCGCGATCGGCGTCGATGACGGCGGCGGCTACGGCATACAGAGCTCGCCCGGCTGGCAAGGCAACGTGATCACCTGGACGGGCAAAGGCCTCGACGGCAGCACGTTCGTTGACGTCGTTACGAAAAACAGCGACACGAAAACGACCGATCAAAACACCGTGACCGATCCGCAGGGCAAGGTCACGAAAAGCACGATCACCTGCATGAAGGCAAGCTAACCCGGCTTCGGTCGCCGGATTGTAGCCTCAAGGCTGCAACCGCGTCGCCGCGCTGCGCGCGATCGCGTCTCGGATACGCGTTTTCGAACGCGACGGCATGCGCGGATCCCTATCACGTCGATCGCGGCGGCAGCCGGAAGATCTCAGGAAACGGCAAAGCCAAATGAAGAAGCCTGATCCTCTCAGGCTTCTTTACATTAGACGCTTGGGGCATTATATACTTGACCCACAGTGGCCTTCTCCTGCAGAATAAATACACGGCTCACAAAGTGACGTATCCGCGAACGCTTGCCGAAGCGATTCCCACCTATGGCGACCCCGAGAAGGCGCACGCTTTTGTTGTGGCGTTGCGCTGGCCTAGTGGCGTGGCGTGCCCGCGTCACGGCTGCGGCTCGGCGAACGTGCATTTCATTGCGACCCGCAAAACGTGGCGTTGCAACGACTGCAAACGGCAGTTCTCGGCCAAGGTCGGGACGATCTTTGAAGAGTCGCCCTTGGGTTACGACAAGTGGCTGCTCGCGATCTGGCTTATCACCAACGCGAAGAACGGCATCTCGTCCTGCGAGATCGCGCGGTCGCTCAACGTTACGCAAAAGACGGCCTGGTTTATGTTGCATCGGATCCGTGCCGCTATGAAGAGCGGGACGTTCGAGAAACTCGCTGGCCCGGTAGAAGCCGACGAAACCTTCGTTGGCGGCATTTTCAAGAGCATGAATAACAAGCGCAAGGCCAGGGTTGGCCGTGCGTGGTCTGAACGTGGCAAAGTGGCCGTCATGGGTATCGTTCAGCGTTCGACCGAGGACCACAAAGGCAAGGTCCGTGCGTTCGTCGTGCCCTTCATCGAAGGCGGCGTCCTTAAAGGCGCGATTCGTAAGCACGTTATGGCTGGTGCCGAGGTCCATACGGATGGATGGAAGGGCTATAAGGGGCTCGACAGCGACGAGGCTTACATCCACCACGTTATTGACCATGCCTACGAGTACGTTCGCGGCAACGTTCACACGAATTCGATAGAGTCGTTCTTTTCGGTCCTGAAGCGGACCATCAAGGGAACGTATATCGCTCCGCGTCCGCAGCACTTGCAGCGGTATATCGAAGAGCAAGTGCATCGTTTCAACGAACGGGAAAAGACGGACGGAGAGCGGTTCCCGGTCGTCGTCAAACAGGCGGACGGCGTTCGTTTGACTTACAAAAAGTTGACCGGGAAGGATTAAGGCCGATACCGGTCCGCGCCGAGGAGAAACGCTATTTGAAACGTAGCCGAACGATGGCGCAAAAGTGTCACCAGACTCTTTTGGTCTTTGCGTTACTTCTGAGCGGTATCGCTGCCGTTCTTCTGCTTCTTGCATTTCAAACAGAGTCTTCGGGAATAGGTGCGACGCCATCAGGGAAACTATGCGTTTCATTGCCGGAGTACGCCGCCCGTGATTGCGCGGGTTCCTTCGCAATCGTAAAGTCGGACAATCCGTGGATGTTTCGTGCCGGATTTTCTCTTATGATTGCGGGCGTCATTGGACAGATCGGCTTAACGATCTGGAATCCCGAGCGATGAGCGCCTAGGGCTTTGGTTTGCGTCCGCGCTTCTTGCCCGAACGCGGCTTTTTCTCGGCCTCCATGATCGCGTCGGCCTCTTCTTTCGGGACGTGCATGAGCGCGCAGACGATCTCCTCGAATCGTTGCTTTTTTAAGGTCGCCTTTTTTCCCGAATCGGCCATATTGGGAGTATAGCATGGCTAGTATAACGGCGGTTCTCGACGTAGCCAACCTGCCGCCGACAGACCCATTCCTAGGTGCTGCACTAAAAACAAAGTGGGCCTGCCAACACATTAAAGAAATCGACGCCAGTATTTTTGAAACGTTCTTCGCCGGGGGATATAAGGCCGACGTACTCATTAAGGATTCTAACCTCGCAGCCGAGGGTAAGCCCCCAAAATTCCGATACGTCAATCGAGTCCGTGAGGACACACTTATTCTCTCTACCTACTCAATCCATAACTTGCGCTCGGCTCTTGATCATGTTGCCTGTGCGATCTCCACCGCACCCAACCGGAAAGAGGCATCGTTCGTTATCGGGGAAGACGCTAACGAGTTTGAGCGTGTGGCTGCAAAGCGACAGAAAGAAGGTCGACTCTGCGCTGACGCTATCGACTTCATGCGCTGCCTCAAGCCATACAAGGGAGGGGACGATAGACTCTGGGCTCTCCATCGTCTTAACATTATGGACAAACACCGCATGCTTATTCTCGTCGAACCCAGAGGGCAAAAGCGCGCGATTTTCGATAACAGCCCCGTGGACTATTCCGCCGGCGATTGGGAGACTTTTGAAGGTCGCCCAGACTTTTACACCAGACCGCTTCCCAACAATCCCAACGCGGAGACACGCACCGCGTTTAGTGTAGCCTTCGATAAGGTTGAAACCATTGAAAATCAACCGCTTACGATAGTCATTGCTAATACGGCTACACTCATCGCGAAAATCATCGGGCAAGCTAGAAAGTGCTTCCCCAACGCTAGTCCGCCTCCGATCTGAATCTTTGAAGGCTGGTGATTGCTTATGAATCTTGATGGTGCCATTAAGGCGATTCTGCACTTTCTTCGGCAGCCGCTTAAGTATTGTGTCGGGCTCGGCACGGTTGCCGCGCTGGCGCTCTTTCTGCCAGATTCCATCGTCAATAGAATGGGACTGCTTCAGTATCGGGATAAAGGTAAGCCTTGTCTTGGCGTAGTTCTCTTGCTCTGTGTCGCCGTCGCAATTTCGGCTGCCGTCGACGCGGGCGCCAGAAAGTTTAACCGCTACCGTTTTTTGGTTGCCGGAAAGAAGCGACTCCATCGACTCACGCGAGAGGAGAAACAAATCCTCGGGCACTACATCGAAGGCCAAACCCGAAGCGTTGATCTCGCCATTAACGATGGAGTCGTTAATGGACTCGTTAGCGAAAGCATCATTTACAGGTCTGCAAGCGTTAGTAGTCCTGGCGGTGGCTTTGTTGCGTTCGCGCACAATATCCAGCCTTGGGCTTGGGACTACCTCAATAAGCATCGTGATCTTTTGGACTTGTGAACGCTTGGAGGGCTTCGGCACCTATGAAGCCCTCCGTGGTTCACGCTTTAGATCGTCGCCCTGTCGTGGATAAAAATCCAAACCCCCTTGCGAAGAACCCCGTGGGCCAGGTATATAATGTCCGACGCTTGCTTAGCTTCCATCGAGCCGAATCCGGCTGAAAGGGAGGACCCGAGGAGGCTCCTTGGGCTACCGGGGTCCTCCCGCCCGACCCGGCAGCAGTTGATCGGCTGCCGAGAGGAGCGCAGGGTGGTTTCAGGGTACTTGCAGCTAACCCTTGAAAAGTAACCAAAGTTTCTTTTAATCGGCCGAACCGGGAGGAACAAGCCGATGCCGGCTAAAAAGATGACTGTGCTTATAAACTTCAGTCATCTTTGTCTATGGAAGGCCTGTGCGTCGTCTACTGCCCGGAATTATCGGGGTTTTTGTCTGCTGTTCGTTGACCGCCGGTTGCGGCGGCGGCGGTACGTTTCCGAACGGTTCGGTGGTGAACTCACCGGGGGGCGGTCCGACCCAGCCGCCGACGCGGCTAGTGAACGTGACGGTCACGGTGACGATTCCGGCGCGCACGAAAGAGCGGGCGCGTCCGGGCTACGTGTCGGTCAATA
>JASHOM010000017.1 GCA_030041115.1 Vulcanimicrobiota bacterium
GGTCGATCGTCTCGGCCGCCCGGTGACCTTCTCCGTTTATGCGGTGCTCTGCGTGGTGACGATCCTGTTCGTTCGGTCGATGGTGCCCGAAACGAAGCAAGAGCTGCTGGAACAAGTTCGAGTTGCCCGAGCTTAGCGTCGTCGTTCCGGTCTACGACAACTGGTGGCTAACGGCGCGCTGCTTGAGAACGCTCGACGCGCTGCGTTCGCGCGGCCGAGTATCGTTCGAAACGATCGTCGTCGACAACGGGTCAACCGACGAAACCCCGCGCGCCATCGCGAGTTTTCCCTGGGTGCGCTATCTGCGCCACGAGACGAACCGTAACTTCGCCGGCGCCTGCAATGCCGGCGCACGCCTCGCGCAAGCTCCGCTCACGCTCTTGCTCAACAACGATGCCTACCCGCTCGGCGACGCCTTCGAGCCGCTCGTCGCGGCCTTCGAGCGGCCGGAGGTGGCGATCGCCGGCGGCGCGCTCTTCTTCGAAGACGGGGTCACGCAAGCGGCGGGACTGGTGCTGCTCGCCAACGCCCACTGGCATTATCGCTGCCGAAACTTGCCGGCGACGCTGGCTGCGGTGCAACGGGCACGAGACGCGCTCGCCGTCTCGGGAGCGGCCATGACCGTGCGCACCGATTGGTTCGTCGAGAGCGGGTTCGACGAATCGTTCGTCAATGGATTCGAGGACGTGGACCTCTGCCTGCGCGCGCTGGCGGAGCAGCGCACGATCGCCTACGTCCCGGCCGCGCGCTTCGCGCACTACGAGGCCGCGTCGGCGGGACGGTTCGATCGCGAGGCGGAGAACGAGCGGCATTTCTACGCGCGCTGGGCGACGAGCCTCGCCGCATTGCCGCGTACGGCGCGGGGTGAAACCGGCGCGATCTCCGTTCGCGCAGCGCGCGACGAAGAACCCCTGCTCGCGGCCGCGCGCAACGATCTGGAAGCCGCACTGTGCGCCTTCGGGCATCCGGTCGTGCATGGCGGCATCGGCGCGTGGCGTCGCCTCGACCGCCGCTTTCGCCGGGCGGCTGCGCTGACGTGGTTCGCCGGCGAATGTCCGCAGCCGGGAATCGCGATCGAAGACCGCGGCGATCGCACGGCAACCATTCGCACGCGGGGCGCGGTGACGTTGGAAATTCCGTGGCTGCCGTGCGCGTCGCTCGACCGCGTCGCGCGGCTGGGCGTGCGACGCGCACGCGATCCGTCGTGCGCCGTCGTGGGCGTCGTCGGGGGCGATGAAGCGGCGCGCGCGGTCGAGCGCTGCGGTTACTCCGCCGTGCGGATCACCGCCCCAATGCTGTTAGGCGAGCAATCCGCGGAGGTTGCGTGCGTCGCCCATTTTCGCCTTACCGACGCGAGCGCGTTCGGCAGCGTGTTGCTCGCACAATCGGGTCTTCCGTCAGTCGTACCCGCTGCCGGCCCGCTGCGCGAGCTTTTTGCGCCGGACGTGGCGCTGCTCTGCGAGCCCGGCACGTTGCGCGACGCGCTCGCGTTACTGCTCGGCGATCCCGGCGCACGCGATCGCTACGGAGCGCTCATCGCGGCCGATGCGCGCCGGCGTTTCTCTCCGCGGCGAAGCGCGATTCGCGTCGTGGACTTGCTTTGCGCGGCGCGCTTCGGCTTCGAGCGTCCCGCCGCCGCTCGCTCGAACACGCCGCTGTCGAGGTGACGACGGGCGTCACGGCTGACCGTAGCCGCCCCCGCCGGGCGTCTGAATCTCCAAAACGTCTCCCGGCTCGAGTGCCAGCGTGGCCTTCGCCGCTACGCGCGTTTGCACGCCGCGACGCGTTACGCCGTGCTTTCCGCAGGCCCCGGCTTGCCCGCCTTGCGCGCCGGGCGGCCGGCGCGCGTGGCGATCGGCGAGCAGCGTCGCTTGGGCCGAGCCTTCCACCAGCTCGATCGAGCGCGCCAGGCCGCTGCCGCCGCGATGGCGTCCCTTGCCGCCGGTGCCGTCCGCGATCTCGTAGCGCACGACGCGCAGCGGATAGTCGCGTTCGATTGCTTCGATGGGCGTATTGAGCGTATTTGTCATGTGGCAATGAATCGCGTCGATGCCGTCGCAATTCGGACGTGCTCCCATTCCGCAGCCGTTCGTCTCGTAAAAGGCCCAAGTGCGGCCGTCGGGCCGGGTACCACCGAGCATCACATTGCTCATCGTGCCGCCGCTGCATGCCGGCACGCGCTGCGGAGCGGCTTTTGCCAGCGCCTGCAACACGACGTCCGCATTTCGCATGCTCGTCTCGACGTTGCCGCCCGAAACCGGCGCGGGCCGGCGCGGATTGAGCAGCGATCCGAGGGGCGCGTCGACTTCGACCGGGCGAAAGCAGCCCTCGTTCATCGGGATCGTCGGATCCGTAACTGCACGCAAGGCATAATGCACGCCCGAGAGCGTGACGCCGAGCACGGCATTGAGCGGAAACTCGACTTGATCGGAGGTTCCGCGATAATCGAGTCTCGCCCGGCCGTCGCGTAACTCCAGACGCAGGGCGATGCGGATGCTCGGCTCGCCGGCGCGGTCTTCGAGATAGTCGACCGCGTCGAAGACGCCGTCGCCGACGGCACGCAGCGCAGCGCGCATGCGCCGCTCGCTATCGTCGAGCGCCCGCGCGCACGCTGCTTCGAACGTGTCGAGGCCGTAACGAAGGTACAGCTCGCGAAAGCGCCGCTCGCCGGTATGATTGCCCGCGATCTGCGCGCGCAGATCGCCGCTGCGCGCGTCGGGCGTTCGCGAGTTCGCGCGGAAGAGCGCGATGACTTCGTCGAGCACGCGATCGTCGCGGACGATCCGCATCGGCGGAACGACGAGACCTTCGGCGTACAGGTCGGAGGCTTCGGCGGGCATCGAGCCGGGCACCGAACCGCCGACGTCGGCGTGATGCGCTTTGTTGGCCGCGTATCCGGCAAGCCGGCCCCCCTCGAAGATCGGACGCAGGAGCGTTACGTCGTTGAGATGCGTGCCGGTGACGTACGGATCGTTCGCGACCCACATTTCACCTTCGCGCGCGCCCCCGTGCTCGCGTTCGATCTGCTCGAGCATCCGGCGCAACCCCCACGGCAGCGACCCGAGATGCACGGGGATGTGCTCGGCTTGCGCGATCAGCCGTCCGAAGCGGTCGAAGAGCGCGCACGAGTGGTCGAGCCGCTCCTTGACGTTCGGCGAGTAGGAGGCGTTGCGCACTGCTATGCCCATCTCTTCGGCCGCATAGACCAGCGCGCTCTTGATGACTTCGCTCGCGATCGGATCGTTCATGACGGCCGCCCCGCTCGCTCCAGTACGAGCAGATCGCCGTCGGCCGCGAGCGACCAATCCGGCCCGACGTACGCCGTGCTGTCGTAGGCCTCGACGATCGCCGGTCCTCGCGTGCGCCCATCGGCGGTCAGCTCTTCGCGTTGGAATACCGGGACGTCGACGTACCCGCCATCGAGCCAAACGGATCGCGTGATTTGCCGCGGGGTCGAACCGCGACGCGGCGCGTCGTTGCGCGCAGCGCCGTCCGGCGTCGTCACTCTGCCCCGGGCGGTAAGACGCGCATTGACGATCTCGACGGCCTCGCCGGGCACGTCGTAGCCGTAGTGCGCCCGATGCGCCTCGTGAAAACGCCGCTCGACCGCGCCGGACGACGGCTCATATGCAATCGTGAGCTCGAAGCTTTGTCCGCGATACCGCGCATCGTACTCGCGGCGAAAGGCGATCGTAGAGGGCGCGGCGCCTTGTTCGAGCAGAGCGATTCGCGCGCGCTCTTCGCCGGCGCCGAAGCTCGTCGCAATGCCGTCGGAGTCGAGCTCGCCGGCCGGTCGCAGAATCGAGCGAACCTCGTTGACGTGCAGCTCGGCATCGAGCAAACCGAGCGCGGAGAAAAGACCCGGGTGCGGCGGAACCACGACCCGTTCGAGGCCGAGCTCGCCGGCCAGCGCGCACGCGTGGAGCGGGCCGCCGCCGCCGAATGCGACGAGCGTGAAGTCGCGCGGATCGAGGCCGCGTTCGACCGTGACGATGCGCAGCGCCTTCGACATCGCGCTGTCGACGAGCGTCACGATTCCGGCCGCGGTCGCTTCGACGCTCAGGCCGAGCGCGTCGGCCAAAGCCTCGACGGCACGCCGCGCGCGGGCGGCGTCGATCGGAAATGCTCCGCCGAGCAAGTGCTGCGGATTCAATCGGCCGAGCACGACGTTGGCATCGGTGACGGTCGCGCGGTCCGCGTTCCCGTAGCACGCCGGTCCCGGATACGCACCGGCCGAGAGCGGTCCGACGCGCAGCGAGCCGCCGTCGTCGATCCAGGCGATCGTGCCCCCGCCCGCGCTGACCTCGGCCAAATCGACGAAGGGAAAGCGCACCGGATAGCCGCTCCCTTTTATCGCGCGCCCACTGTGCGTTCTGCCGGCGGCCTCGAACTCCGCGGCCACCTGTGCCACGCCGTCGACGATCGTGCCGGCCTTGGCGGTCGTTCCCCCCATGTCGAAAGAAAGCAGATGCCGCAGGCCGATGCGCCGCCCAAGCTCCGCCGCCGCGGTCGCGCCGCTCGCCGGCCCGCTCTCGACGATCGCCGCCGGACGCCTGAGAATTTGCGGCGTCGCGGCCATCCCGCCGTCGCTGCGCATCACGTACAGCGGCGTTTTTATGCCGCGGTCGCGAAGCTCGTCGACGAGCCGCTCGAGATAGCGCTCGACGATCGGTGCGAGTACGGCGTTGACGACCGTCGTCGAGCAGCGCTCGTATTCGCGATATTCGGGATCTACGTCGGAGGAACGCGTGATGCGCACGCCCGGCAACGCGGCGGCGAGCGCGTCGGCCAGCCGCCGTTCGTGCTCGTCGTTGGCGTACGCATGGAGCAAGCAAATGGCCACGGCGGCGACGCTGCGTTCGCGCAGCGCGTCGCAAACCCGCGCGACGGATTCATCGTCGAGCGCAACGAGCACTTCGCCCCGGTAGTCGATGCGTTCGCGAACGGTCAGCCGGTCCTCACGGGCAACCAGCGGCGCCGGGCGCTCGACGAAGAGGTTGTAGATCTCGCTGCGGTTCTGCCGGCCGATTTCGATGACGTCGCGAAAGCCCTGCGTGGTGACCAGCGCTATGCGCGGCAGCTCGAGCCCCATCTGACCGAGCAGCGCGTTGGTCGCGATCGTCGTGGAGTGCGCCAGGAACTCGACGGCGGGGGAGGGCTCGTAGCGCGCCAAGAGCACGCCGAGCGCATCGATCACGGCCCGATGCGGATCGTGCGGCGTGCTCGGCACCTTCTGCACGACCGTCGCGCCGCTCCACGACTCGACTGCGGTGAGGTCGGTGAAGGTGCCGCCGACGTCGA
>JASHOM010000171.1 GCA_030041115.1 Vulcanimicrobiota bacterium
TCCACCGCGTAGTGCTGCGCCGTCCACGCGGTCAGCAAGCCGCCCAGTGAAAAGCCCGCGATCGTCACGCGTTCGCCCAGCTCGCGAGCGATCGAAACGTACTGGTCGGCCGCTTCGTAGAGGTCCTCGGCGCACAACCGCTCGAGCGCCGGCGAAAGCGGGTCGGCGTGCCCATGGCGCGGCAGACGCGGCACGAACACGTTGTGCCCGCGCTCGAAGAGGTCGCGCGCGATTCGCTCGAACTGAGTCGGACTCGCGCTCATGCCGTGCAGCAGCACGAAGGCGCGCTCGCGTCGAGCCTGATGCACGTAGGCGATCGTGCGTCCCGCAGCGGAGACGCCGGGATGGTCGCGAGCGATAAGCCGCTCGAGACGGCCAAAGCAGGTAGCCAAGAAAAATTCCTTAACAGCGATGGCGTGTATCTCCTTTCGGATCGAGCACGCGAGCTGATCTCCGACGAGGAGCGCTTCGCCGCCCGGAACTACGCGCCGCTCGACCTCGTCGTCGAGCGGGCCGAGGGAGCCTGGCTCTGGGACGTTACGGGCAGGCGGTATCTCGACTGCATCAGCTCCTACTCCGCGCTCAACGTCGGGCATTGTCATCCGCGCGTTCGCGCCGCGCTCGTCGAGCAGGCGGGGCGCGTGACCCTGACGTCGCGGGCGTTGCATAACGATCGGTTGCCGGCCTTCCTCGAGCGACTGACGCGCGTTTGCGGTTACGACAAGGCCGTACCGATGAACACCGGCGTCGAAGCGGTCGAGACGGCGATCAAGCTCGCGCGGCGCTGGGGCTATGCGGTCAAGAGGATACCGGAGGGCCGCGCCGAGATCGTCGTTTTCGAGAATAACTTTCACGGACGCACGTTGACCGCGGTCAGCGCGAGCACGACGCCGGAGCATCGCGAAGGGTTCGGACCGTTCTTGCCCGGACTCGTCGCGGTGCCGTTCGGCGACGCCGACGCGCTCGAGCGCGCGATCACCGCGAACTGCTGTGCCGTGCTGCTCGAACCGATTCAAGGCGAGGGCGGCGTGAACGTGCCGCCGGACGGTTACTTGAAACGCGTGCGCTCGCTCTGCTCGGCGAACCGCGCGCTCTTGATCGCGGACGAGGTGCAGACCGGGTTCGGCCGTACCGGCGACATGTTCGCATGCGATCGCGAAGGCGTGAAAGCCGACGTGCTCGTCGTCGGGAAGGCGCTCGGCGGCGGCTACTACCCGGTGTCCGCGGCACTCGCCGATGACGAGCTCATGCGTCTCTTTCAACCGGGCGATCACGGCAGCACGTTTGGGGGCAATCCGCTCGCGTCGGCCGTTGCGCTCGCCGCACTCGACGTGATCGTTTCCGAAGATCTTCCGGCGCGCGCGCAACGCGCGGGCGATGCGATCGTTCGCGGATTGCGCGAGCTCGCTTCACCGGCCGTCGCCGGCGTGCGCGGACGCGGCCTGCTCATCGGCGTCGCGACGACCGTCCCGGCACGCCGGCTCTCGGAGGCGCTGCTCGAGCGCGGCGTGGCGGCCAAAGAGACGCGGGCCGATCTCCTGCGCATCGCGCCCCCCCTGGTCATCGATGACGACGCCGTCGGGTACCTGCTCGAGCGTTTCCGCGAAGCGCTCGCCGCGATCGACGCGCGGCCTTGACACTCCCCGGGCGGGGCGTGATATGGTTGGCGAGCCGAAGCAGCGGCTCGGTCCGCTCACCGGATGCTCGCGGGCGATCCGGTCTTCACTGTAAGGAACCCTCGGCCGGTTCCGCTGTGGGGCTGCTCCGGCGGCGCCTTTTTCTTTTGGAGATGAACACATAGCAAAACTTCTGCGCGTCAACGATCAGATTCGCATTCGTGCGGTTCGGGTGATCGACGAAAATGGACATCAACTCGGGATTCTGCAAACCGAAGACGCGCTGGCGCGCGCGCGAGCTGCCGGGCTCGATCTGATCGAGGTCTCGCCGAACGCTCAGCCGCCCGACTGCAAGATCGCGGATTACGGACGCCTGAAATACGAGCAGTCGAAGAAAGACAAGGACGCGCGCAAGAAACAGCGGCACTTCGAGCTCAAGGAAGTGAAGCTGCGGCCGAAGATCGAGACGCACGATTACGAAACGAAAGCGCGCATGGCGGAACGGTTGCTGCTCGACGGGAGCAAGATCAAGGTAACCATCATGTTTCGCGGGCGAGAGATTACGTACACGTCGTTCGGGCGCAAGCTGCTCGACCGCATGGCGGAGGACATGGCCCCGCTTGCCACGGTCGAACGCGAAGCCCGGCTCGAAGGAAAGAACATGTTCATGATTCTGGCGCCCCGCGCGACGCCGGCCGGTCCGCCGAAATTCTCAGTCCTGACGAAGGAGCCAGCAAGTGCCTAAAATTCGAACGCATCGAGGAACCGCCAAACGGGTGAAGGTCAGCGCAACCGGCAAGGTGCTGCACCGTCATCAGTTCGATGGCTGCGGTCACATCCTCAGCAAGAAATCGCCCAAGCGCAAACGGAAGTTCCGCAAGGATCAGCCGACCTTCAAAGGCGACCTCAAGCGGCTCGCTCCGACCATTCCGTACCTGGTATAAGGGAGGCCGGTCGACATGGCACGCATCAAACGAGGCGTCGGCGGTCTCAAGCACCGCCGCAAGGTGATGAAGCTCGTCAAGGGTTTTCGCGCCGCGCGCCGGCGCAACTATCGCGTCGCGAACGAGGCCCTGCTCAAATCGATGGCCTATGCGTTTCGCGATCGGCGCGTTCGAAAGCGCGATTTCCGCTCGCTGTGGATAAGCCGGATCAACGCCGCCGCGCGCCGCCAAGGCCTCTCGTACTCCCTACTCGTGCACGGTCTGAAGAAGTCCGGCGTCAGCCTGAATCGCAAGGCGCTCGCCGACCTCGCCGTCTCGGACCACAAAGCGTTCGGCGCACTGCTCGATTTGGCGAAAAAAGCTTCTCAAAAATAGGTCCGAACGCCTCATGGCCTAGCAGTAATGGGCTCAGAAGGTATATAATCCTCGGGACATGAGGCGTTGGGCCGCCGTCTTTTGGACGGCTCTTGTTGCCGCTGGTGTTTTTGCACAGACCGCGCCTGCGATAGCGCGTAACCAACCCGCACCCGCTGCTACCGCATCCAGTACGCCGCCCGCACCCGTGCAGGCGGTTCCTTCTCTGCCGACGCCCGTCGTCGACGGCATCGACCAGATCGGCATCGATCAAGTTCACGCCGGCCGCACGCCGGGCATCGCAATCGGCGTCGTCGAGGACGGGCGCCTGGTCTATGCGCGTGGGTTCGGATTTGCAACCCTCTGGCCGCACGCGCCGATGACGCCCGATACGGAGTTCTATGCCGGCGGCCTTACGATGGAATTCACGGCTGCCGCGATCTTGCTGGCTTCGCAGGACGGCAAGCTCAAACTCGACGATCCCCTCTCGAAATACGTTCCGGAGTTCCGGCTCGGTGCAAACGTTACGATCGCGCAGTTGCTCACGCAGACCTCGGGCCTGCCGGGCTACGCGGCGGTTCGCGGCATTTCGACCGATCCGACCAGAACGATCAAGCTCGCCAAGCTTCTGGCGGCGGTCGACGAGCTCAAGCCGGCCGCGCCTCCCGGGACCGTCTACGCGGATAATCCGCTCAACTATTTTCTGGCCGCGCTCGCCTTGGAGCGCGCCACCGGCGTTCCACTCTCCGACTACCTCGAGCAACACATTTTCATACCGCTCGTGATGAATCACACGTTTCTGGCGGGCGACAGCGGCATATCGAATGCTCGCGCGAGCGGCTATACGCGCAGCGGGCGCGCTTTCGTCAATGCGCCGACCTGGGATCCCGCGTGGCTCGACGGCGATGCCGGATTGGTCTCGACGATCGACGATCTCGCCAAATGGGATATCGAGATGCCCGTCTTGCTGCGGGTCGACTCGGTTCGCACGATCTTCACGTCCGGCACCTCGGCCGGTCCGACCCATTACGGAATGGGCTGGGTGATCGACCGGCGCGGCGGTCAGGACTTCGACTGGGCAAACGGCGAGATATCCGGATACCGCTCGATGAACGCGGTTCTGCCCAACCAGCACGTCGCGGTCATCGTCCTGTCGAACGCCGATTCGCTGAACGGCGAGGTTACGATTCCCGAATCGGTCGGAGTGCGCGTTCTGGACGTTCTCGCGCCGCCGGCGAGCGCGCTCGACAACGCGGTCATTACCAAGGCCAAGGACTGGCTGGAGCGGCTCGCCACGCATCACATCGACCGCGCGGCGCTCACGCCGGCCTTTAGCGCGTATCTTACGGACGATCTCGTAGCGCGCGAGAACTTCGCGGCTTTGGGAACGCTACAAGTGATCGTGCCGATTTCCAGCACGACCGAATCAAACGGCGATACGCTCTACGAGTTCTTGGTGCGCTATCCGCGCGCGCAGTACCACTACGACTTCGAGCTTGCTCCCGACGGAAAAGTCGACGGCATCACGCTGATGAGCTAGCGTTCCGGCGGCCCTCGCGGCCGCTAATCGTCGCCGTCGGCCAGGCGACGGCCGGTCGCCTCGACGACCTTGCCCAACATCGTTACCGCCTCGGCACGCGTCGCATTGCTGAACATGTAGCGAAGGTGTTCCTCGGCATCTTCGACGATCAAGACGGCCCGGCGTCCCCCGCGAACCGAAGCGATGAGCGAGTTCAAGTACGTCTCGTCTTCGGGGGCGAGAACCGACTGCTCTGCGAAATCGCGGTCGTGCTCCAGCATTCGCTTTAGGACTGCGTCAATGTCGCTCGGTATATCCACCACGTACCTCCAAGACCGGTGTCCGCCACGTCGGTAGCAACGACGGCGCGAGCGTTACCTTTGGGCACCCATCGACGAGCTGAGGGTGCATCTACAGTAACTATCGACAAAAGCCACTTCAAATTTTATCTTCGCCGCCCTGCAGCCAAAGAAGAGCCAACGCGGTTTTCGCATCGGCCGTTCCCTCAGCGACCAACCGCCGCGCCGCCTCGCACGTAAAGCTCGCGACTTCGATTCGCTCGTCGTCGTCGAATGCCGGCTCGCCGGCGGTCAGCTCGTCGGCGTGGAAAAAGTGCATCACCTCGGAACAAAAGCCGGGTGTCGTCCAGACCGAACCGATCGGGCGGATTCGGCCGGCGGTGTACCCCGTCTCTTCGCGCAGCTCGCGCCGTGCGCCGGCGATCGGTGCCTCGCCCGGCTCGGCCATCCCCGCCGGAACTTCCCAGAGCAGGGAGCCGGCAGCATGCCGGTACTGGCGCACCAGTACCAGCTCGTTGGGCGCGGGCGTCGCCACGATCGCAAGCGAGGCGCTATGCTCGACCACATCGACGCGGTGGTCGCTTCCGTCGGCATAGCGAATCTGGTCGGAGCGAACGTTGAAAACGCGTCCTTCGAAGATGCGGCGCGAGGCGAGGAGGGCAGGTAGTTCTTCCATTCCGCCGGGTTGGCGGAACGGCTTGCGTGCGCCTCGTAACGTAAGAACCGATTATGGCGCCGGCGCGATCCTCCATCTTGGCCGAGACCGGGTGGCTTGCGTTCTTTCTGCTCGTCTTCGCCGGCGCGGTTTATCTGCTGGTGCGAACGCTCGTTCCGCATCACTTCAACGACAAGATCGCGGTCGTGTTGGCGGCGATGCTCGCCGGCCTCATCATGATCGGCACGCGGGCGTGGCTTACCCGGCGGCTGCGCCGGGGCTAACGGGGGCCTGCCGACGATGCCGAGACGTCTGGGAACTCACGCTGCGCGGCTGCGCGCCGTGCGCGGGTTGCAATCGGTCAAGGGGCGCCGTGCGCAGGGACGCTTTGCCTTCGAAGGCCCGACGCTGCTCGCGGAAGCGGTGGCGGCCGGCTTTCCGCTCGAGGAGCTCTACGCATCGCAGAGCGCGTACGACTCCTTGCCCCTCGTGCGCGAGCTCGAGGCGCGCGACACGCCGGTCTTCGTTCTCGACGAAGGCGCGATCGCGAACATCTCCGATCTGAAGAGTCCCAGCGGCATCGTCGCCGTTGCGCCCACCCGCACGAGCGGCGTGGAGCGGCTCTTACGCTGCGGCGGCCCGATCCTCGTTCTCGCCGACGTCAACGACCCCGCCAACGCGGGCACCTTGCTGCGGTCGGCGGACGCCTTCGGAGCGCCCGTTGCGCTCTTCGGCCGGCTCGGCGTCGACCCGTACCACCCCAAGGTCGTGCGCGGCTCGATGGGAGCGATCTTTCGCCTCGCGCTCGCCATCGTCGATCCCGAAGAAACCAGGCAGGCGGCCGGCGATGCCGGCGTGCGGCTGCTGGGACTTAGCGCAAGCGGAGTGCCGCCGAGCGCCGGCGTCTGGCGGCCGCCGCTTGCGCTGGTCGTCGGCAACGAACGGCGCGGTCTCGGCCGCTGGGAGAGTCTCTGCGAGCGCCTTCTTGCCATTCCAATGGCGGGGACCGCCGAGAGCCTCAGCGCGGCGGTTGCGGGCTCGATTGCGCTCTACGAAGCGCGGCAGTTTGCGGCTTGTCAAGAGAGTGTCCCGAGCGCAAAAAGTCAAGACTACCGGTGTTAAAAGTCGCATGGTATACTCAGGCGACGTGGGCCGCCCCGGAGCCGACGGCTCAGAAGGAGACTGCAAGCGCATGGCAACGTCCAATCTCTTCTGGAGGCTTTTCGCCCAAACGGGTTCGATCGACGCATACCTTGCGTATCGAAGGCTGCACGCGGCGCCAACGGCCACTTAGAGTACCGCCGCGCAGTTAAAGTCAACAGCGGTTTTGGAGGCGCCCGGTAACGTAGAACGAACCGGGCGCTTTGCTTTGGAAAAGCGATGACGAACCTGGCCGAGAACCTTCGCGATCTGCAGCAGCGCTTCACCGTTGCCGCCGAGGCTGCGACCGATGAACGAGCGCTCGAAAGCCTCCGCGTGGCCTATCTCGGGCGGAACGGTGAGGTCACCAAGCTTCGGCGGGCGATCGGCGAGTTGCCGGCGCACGAACGTCCGCAGGCCGGCAAGGCCGTCAACGACGTGGTCGCGGTGATGGAAGAACGCTTGCGCCGGCGGCTCGAGAACTTCGACTCCCGCAAGGTCGCATCGGAGCTCGCCGCGTCGATCGACGTCACGTTTCCGGCGATTCCGGCCGCCCTGGGATCGCTCCATCCGGTGCGCCGCATCATCGATGAAAGCTGCGCCTACTTTCGGCGTCACGGCTTCGCCGTGGTCGTCGGAGCCGAAGCGGAGTCGGATTACTACAACTTCGACGCGCTCAACATCCCGAGCGATCATCCGTCGCGCGAAAGCTTCGACTCGTTCCGGCTCAGCGATGGCATGCTGCTTCGGCCGCACACGTCGGCGATGCAGATTCGAACGATGCAACGGCATCGCCCGCCCGTCGCGATCGTCGCGCCCGGTAAATGCTACCGGCGGGACGCCGTCGACGCGCGTCATCTCTTCCAGTTTCATCAAGTCGAAGGGCTGCTCGTCGCCGAAGGCATCCATTTCGGACACCTGAAGGGGATGCTGACCAGGCTATGCCGTCAGCTCTTCGGACCCGATCAAAACGTGCGCTTTCGTCCGTCGTACTTTCCCTTTACCGAACCGAGCGCCGAAGTCGACACGACGTGCCCGAAATGCCGCGGTGCTCGCGGGCCCTGCAGCATGTGCGGCGGCTCCGGTTGGATCGAGCTGGGCGGTGCGGGGATGGTCCATCCCTGCGTCCTTCGCGAAGTCGGATACGAGCCGGATCGCTACTCGGGCTGGGCCTTCGGCTTCGGCGTGGAGCGACTCGGCCTCGCTCGATACGAAGTCGACGACATTCGGCGGTTCGTCGCGAGCGACCGAGATTTTCTGACCCAGCTCGCTTGATCGAGGCAGAATGCTCGTACCGATAAGCTGGCTCCGCGAGTTCGTCGCCGTTCCCAACGACGCGCAGGCCGTCGCCGATCGGCTGGCGATGCTCGGCTTTCCGGTCGCCGCGATCGAACGCCGTCCGCGCATCGCCGGCGTCGTCGTCGGCAGAATCGCGACGGTCGAGCGCCATCCCAACGCCGATCGGCTGCTCGTCGCGCGGGTCGACGTCGCGCGGCCCCAAGCGCAGACGATCGCGACCGCCGCAACCAACGTGGCGGCGGGCCAGACGATCGCCGTGGCGACGATCGGAGCGACGTTGCCGGAGCTGACGATCCGAGCGCGCACGATGCGCGGGGTTGCGTCGGAGGGTATGATGATCTCGGCCGGCGAGCTGGCTTTGCCTGCGCCGTGGTTTGAAGACGGCATCATGCAGCTCGACGGGAGCCTGACGCCGGGAACCGACGTCGTCGAAGCGTTCGGACTCGACGGCGACGTGCTCGACGTTGAAGTTACCCCAAACCGGCCCGACGCGATGGCGATCCTCGGGCTGGCCCGCGAGCTTGCCGCGTCGTACGATCTCCCCTTGCGTGTACCGTCGTTCGTCAATCCGGGCAGACGCGAGGAGCCTCCGGGCGCGCGGCCGGCGGTTTCGGTCGAGTCGCCCGATTGCGAGCGCTTCGTCGCGCAGCGCTTCGACGGTTTGCGGGTCGGGCCGGCGCCGGCTTGGATGCGCATTCGGCTCGCGCTGGCGGGACAGCGGCCGATCAACAACCTGGTCGACGTCTCCAACTACGTCATGCTCGAAACCGGACAGCCCCTGCATTTTTACGACGCCGGCGAGATCGCCGGCGGCAGACTCATCGTACGCGACGCCCATGACGGCGAACGGCTGATAACGCTCGACGGGGTCGAACGCGCGCTCTCGCCTCGAGCGCTCGTCATCGCCGACGAGGCGCGGGCGCTCGGCCTTGCCGGCTTGATGGGTGGTGCGTCGAGCGAGGTCACGCCCGCAACCACCGCCATCGTGCTCGAGGCGGCAAACTTCAACGGTCCCCGCATTCGCCGGATGAGCGCCGCACTCGGGCTGCGCACCGAAGCGTCGGCGCGCCACGAGAAATCGTTGGCGCCCGCTCTGACCGACGCCGGCGCCGCGCGCGCGAGTCAACTGCTCACGGATTTCGGGGCGACGGCATATCGGCCGCACGCCTTCGGCGCTCCTGCGGCGGCCGCGCCTCCGATCGCATTGCACGTTGCCGAGGTCGAGCGGCTGCTCGGCCTCGCGCTACCGGCGGAGCGCATCGTGCGGCATCTGCGCGCGCTCGGCTGCGAGGCCGTCGTGACGCAAAACGGCACCGCGCTATCCGTGACGCCGCCGCCGTGGCGCCGAGATCTCGCAATCGCCGCCGATCTGGTTGAAGAGGTCGCCCGCATCGAGGGCTACGACCGCATCCCGGAGGCTCTTCCCTCCGTGCCGGCGCACGCGATTTCCAGCGCGGCGTTCCAACTGGAGAACGCAATTGCGCTCGCGCTCGCCGGTCTGGGATATCATGAAGTCGTCACCCACTCGTTGCGGCGCAGCGGCGGTCCGGCGGCGGTCGAGGTTCGCAATCCGCTCTCGGAGGAGCATCGGGTTTTGCGTGAGTCGCTCGCGCCGGGACTGATCGAGTATTTCGCGGGTGCCGGCGAGCCGATCCGCGTCTTCGAGATCGGCCGGGTTTTTGCGCGCGACGGCGACCGCCTCGTCGAGCGAACGGGCGCGGCTTTCGGTTTTTCAGTCGACGGCCCGGGCGAACCGTCGTGGCGCGACTCTGCCTTCCTCCGTCTCAAGGGCGACTGCGAAGCGCTCCTGCGTCGAGTAACGGGAGCTCGAGCAGCGGTTACGCCCGGCTCGGTGCCCGGATTCCATCCGGGAAAGACGGGGAGCGTCACGCTCGGCGATCGCCGCGTCGGCGTCATCGGCGCCGTCGATCCACGTCGAGCGAAAGCGTGCGATCTTCCCGGCAACGCGTATCTCTGTCTCATCGACGTCGACGCGCTGCCGCCGCACCGCACCCCGCACTACCGGGTGCGTTCGAAGTTTCCCTCAACGTATCGCGATCTCGCGCTCACCGTCGACACCGCCGTCGCCGCCGCAGAGATCGAAGAGGCGATTGCCCAAGTCCTCGGCTCGCTCTGCACCGAGGTGCGGGCGTTCGACGAGTATCGCGGGCCGCAGGTGGGCGAGGGGCGAAAGAGCCTCGCGGTGCGCGTAACGCTGCAGCGATCCGAGACGACGATCACCGACGAAGAGGCCGACGACGCCGTCACGCGTGTGCTCGATGCCCTCGGCGAGCGCTTCGGCGCGACGATTCGAACGTGATCGGCAACCTCGGCTGGCCCGACGTCGTCGTTCTCGTCGTGATGGCCATCGCTACGGTCAAGGGCTTCGCGCGCGGTTTCGTCGCCGAACTCGGCGGTGCCGTTGCGGTCGCCGCGGCGTTGGTGACTCCGTGGTTTTATAACGGGTTTCTCGATCCGCAGATCGAGCGGCTGCTCAAGGTGGGCCCGGGCTCGGCTCACGTCATCGGAATGTTCGCAACGGGCTTGGCCACGTACGTCGCAATTCTAATCGTCGCGCGCGTGCTGAGCACGATCGCGAAGCTTCCGCTGCTGGGATTCGGCAATGCCCTGGGCGGCGCGCTCGTCGGGTTCGCAAAAGGTGCGATTCTCTTGTGGGTGATCCTCTTCGTCGCGCTCTTCTTTCCGCTCTCCCCCGATATCCGCACCAGCCTGCACGAATCGCTCCTCGCGCCTTATTTCGTTACGTACGATCAGCCGATCGAAACGGGAATGCTCTCGACCATACCTTGGTTCGCGCGTCCGTTCGTGCTGCCGTATTTCAGGCGACACCACTTGTAACGCGCACCTCGGCTTCGATCGCCGCGATGGCGGCTCGGATGTCGTCGTCGCCGACTTCTCCCATCGTCCCGAACCGCACGATCCTTCCCGCAAGCTCGCCCTGGCCGCCGGCGAGCACGATCCCGTGCTTCTCGCGCAGTGCGCGCAGCAGGCTCTTGGCGTCGACTCCCGGAGGCGGGTAGGCAGCGACCACCGCGGGCGAATGAGCGGCCGGCTTCGAAACGAGCGTGAAACCGAATCTTTCCAAGGCATCGCGGACGAGCTGCGCATAGCGCGCATGACGGTCATATGCCGTCTTCATGCCCGCGGCGTGGTAACGCTGCAACGCAACGTCGAGCGCGTAGAGGATCGAAATCGGCGGCGTCCACGGCATCTCCCCTCCGCGTGCCGACTCGCGCGCGCGTCGCAGATCGAAGTAATAGCGCGGTTGCTTCGCCGTCGCGGTTCGTTCCCAAGCGCGCTCGCTCAGACTGACCATCGCCAGCCCGGGGGGCGCCGCAAAGCCCTTCTGCGATGCGGTCACGACGGCGTCGTAACCCCATTCGTCCATGCGAAACTCGCTCGCACCGATGCCGCTGATCGAATCGACCAGCGAGATCGCACCGTGCGCGCGCAGAATCGGCGCGAGAGCCGCCATGTCGCAAGCGACGCCGGTGGACGTCTCGTTGTGCGTGAGCAAGACGCCGGCAATTGCTCGCCGCGGATCCGCCTCGAGACGGGCTTGCAGCGCTTGCGGATCGACCGCCGCTCCAACCGGCGTTTCGAGCGGCTCGACCACGCAACCAAAACTCTCGCCGATCGCGGCAAAGCGTTTGCCGAAGGCGCCGACGGCGCACGAAAGCAATCGCTCGCCGGGCGAAAAGAGATTCGAGACGACGCTCTCCATCGCTCCCGTTCCGGAGCTGCCCAGCAACAGCACGTCGCCATCGGTTCCAAACGCCGGCCGCAGCGCACCCGTCACCCGCTCCAGGAGGCGCGCGAACTCTTCATCGCGATGGTTGAGCAGCGGTCGCGCGGCGGCTTCGAGGACTGCCGGCGCGACGGTTACCGGTCCGGGGAGGAAAAGCATTTGCTTCGGCATCAAACCAGGTACTTCTATGGACGCTACGAGCATCCGCCTCACCGAGCTCTCGAGCTGCGCCGGCTGCGCGGCAAAACTCGGCGCCGCCGAGCTACGCAGCGTCATGGAACGCGTTTCGCCCGCGACCGACGATCGCGTGCTGGTGGGCTACGGCAACGGCGACGACGCGGGCGTCTATCTCGTGCGCGACGATCTCGCGCTCGTTTCGACCGTGGACTTTTTCCCGCCGATCGTCGACGATCCGTTCGATTTTGGCCGGATCGCCGCGACGAACGCTCTCTCCGACGTCTACGCGATGGGCGGCCGGCCGTTGTCGGCGCTCAACATCGTCGCTTTTCCCGAAGAGCTCGACCTAACGATCCTGGCGCGCATTCTCGAGGGGGGCGCCGGCGTCGCGCGGGCCGCCGGCGTCGCCGTGGTGGGCGGGCATACGATCAAGGATACCGAGCCGAAATATGGCATGGCGGTAACCGGCGTGGTCGACCCCAAGCGCATCGTCACCAACGCGAATGCCCGGACCGGAGACGTGCTCGTCCTCACCAAGCCCCTGGGCACCGGAGTTCTCACGACGGCGTTGCGCCGCAACGCCATTCGCGCGAACGATCTCGACGAAGCGGTGCGAGCGATGACGACGCTCAACGGCGACGCCGCAGCGGCGATGCTCGCCGCCGGCGCGCACGCCGCCACCGATATCACCGGCTTCGGGCTATTGGGACATGCCGGCAGCATGGCGAACGCGTCCGGAGTTCGTTTCGCCATCTACGCGAACGCGGTGCCGTTCATGAGCCACGTGCTCGAGCTGATTGCAGCCGGCGTCGTCCCCGGGGGCACGCGGCACAACGTCGAGACGCACGCGGGCTTCACCGGCTTCGCCGCGTCCGTGCCCGAGGCGGTGCGCATCGGTCTTTCGGACGCTCAGACCTCGGGCGGACTGTTGATCAGCGTTGCCGCGAACGACGTTGAGAAGCTGACCGCCGAGCTGCAAAGAACCGGCACGCTCGCAGCCGTTGTCGGCGAGGTCTGCGACGGCACCGGAATCGACGTGTGCTGACGCAAGCGAACGGAGCCGCACTCGAGCCGCGGCGCGCTGCGCGTCAGCGCTTGATCCGCGATTTGCGAATGGGCCGGCGCTTGACCACGCCGTTGCGGCGCATCGGGACGACGTTGCTCACCTTGATCTGATCGCCGAGCGGAACCGGCGCGATCACCCGCTTGCCGAGCGCTTGATAGAGCACTTCGGAGAGCTCGTCGACGGGAACGAACGTCATGCTCTCGCGCACTTCCTTCGGAATGTCGTCGAGGTCCATCTCATTGCGGCGTGGGAGCAGGATCTTCGTGATGCCCGCGCGCTTGGCGCCGAGCACTTTCTCCTTGATACCACCGATGGGCAATACTTGACCGGTCAGCGTGATCTCGCCCGTCATCGCCAAGTTCGGATCGACCTTGATTCCGGTGAGCATCGAGGCGATCGAGCTTGCCAGCGCGATGCCCGCCGAGGGCCCGTCCTTCGGGGTCGCGCCGGCCGGAACGTGAACGTGGACGTCGTGCTTCGCGAAGTAATCCTCGGCTAAGCCCAGCTCGCGCGAACGCGAGCGCAGGAACGACACGGCAGCTTGCGCGCTCTCCTTCATGACGTCGCCGAGCTGCCCCGTGAGCACGAGCTTGCCGGTTCCCGGCATGCCTTGCGTCTCGATGAAGAGAATGTCTCCGCCGACCGGCGTGTAGGCCATGCCGGTCGCCACGCCGACCGACGCGACGCGCTTACGGACTTCGTTGAAGAAGCGCGGTTTGCTCAGATACTCGGCCAGGTTCTCGGGCTTGACCCGCGCCTTGAAGCGAGGATCCTCGGCGATCCTGCGCGCGGTCTTCCGAAAAACCGTGCCGATCTCGCGCTCCAAGTTGCGCACGCCCGCCTCGCGGGTATAGTCGTTGATGATCGCCCGAAGCGCCTGATCGCCGATCTGCGCTTGCGACTCGCGCAGGCCGTTGTTTTCGCGTTGCTTCTTTATCAGATAGCGCTTGGCGATCTGCAGCTTCTCCAGCTCGGTGTAACCGGCAAGCGCAATGATCTCCATGCGGTCCCGTAACGGCGGCGAGATGGTGTCCAGCGCGTTGGCCGTACAGATGAAGAGCACCGACGAAAGATCGAACGGCAGGTCGAGATAGTGGTCGCGAAAATGCACGTTCTGCTCGGGATCGAGCACTTCGAGCAACGCCGATTGCGGGTCGCCCCGAAAATCGGAACCGACCTTGTCGATCTCGTCGATCATCATGACCGGGTTACGCGTTCCGGCATCGCGAACGGCCCGCACGATCGTACCGGGCATCGCGCCGATGTAGGTGCGCCGATGGCCGCGAATCTCGGCCTCGTCGTGCACGCCGCCGACGGAAAGGCGCACGAACTTGCGCCCCATCGCGCGCGCGATCGACTGGCCGAGCGACGTTTTGCCGACGCCGGGCGGCCCGACGAAGCAGAGAATCGGCCCGGTCAGCTTCTTTTTGAGCTTTCCAACGGCCAGATACTCGATGATCCGGTCCTTGATCTTGTCGAGATCGTAATGGTCCTCGTCGAGGATCGCGCGCGACGCCTTGATGTCGATGTGATCGGTCGTCTCGACGTTCCACGGGAGCGTCACGAGCCAATCGAGGTACGTTCGTATGACGCCGTATTCCGGGCTCGCTTGCGGCACGCGCGAAAGACGGTCGAGCTCGCGGTCGGCGGCTTTCTTCACTTCGTCGGGCATGGCCGCGGCTTCGATCTTCGTGCGCAGCTCGTTCGTTTCGGCCTGCTGCGGATCGACCTCTCCGAGCTCTTCCTGAATGGCTCGAAGTTGCTGGCGGAGATAGAACTCGCGCTGGTTCTTCTCCATCTCGCGTTGGATGTCGCTCTGAATCTTGTGGCCGAGTTCGACGACTTCGAGCTCTTTGGTGAGCAGTAGCGTGAGCTTGCGCATGCGCTTGGCGGTGTCGCGTTCCTCGAGCAGCGCCTGCCGGTCGGCGGTTTCCAGCCGCATCGTCGAGGCGACGAAGTACGTGAGCACTACCGGATCGGTGATGTTCGCGACTTCCATCTCCATCTCGCGCGGTGCCTGCGGCAAGTAGGAGAGCAGTTTTTGAAATAAGCCGGCGAGATTGCGCTGCATCGCGACGAGTTCTTCGTTCTCGACGGTCGTGTCGGGCAGCTCGGCGTAGGCCGCGATCATGTACGGCGATACCTGCGTGAACTGCTCGATCTTGAAGACCTGCTGACCGGCGACGATGCAGCGCAGCGTTCCGTCGGGAACTTTGAGCATCTTCTGGATCACGCCGATCGTTCCGACGCGCTGGACGTCGTCGGGACCCGGTTCCTCGACCTCGCGATCGCGCAGCACGACCAGGCCGATCGGCTTTCCTTCGCGCAGCGCCTCCTCGACCAGCGCGATCCCGGGCTTCTTGACGACGGCCAGCGGAATGACGGTGTGCGGGAAGAGCACGGCCTCCTGCAACGGCAGGATGCCGATCAGGTTGGCGGGCGTGATGCTGTTGTCGGATTTTGACGGCATTGACTAGGAGCGTGTCCTCTTGACGATGACGTGGAGTTCGGTGCGCGCGGTCGGCATATAGGCGGTTACCGCGATGGGTGCCACGACCAGGAGCAGACCGTCCTCGTAGCTCGCCGCAATCTCGCCGTATTCGATCGCCGCAGGCAAAAGTATGCGTTTGAGAAACTCGCCCTGGACGATCTCCTTTTGGATGAACGATCCGCAGCGCACGCGCGCCGACTCGACTCGGCGGCCGGTCACGACCAGGTGACGCCCGTCCAGACCGACGCGCAGCGTCTCGGGATCGGCGCCCGCGATCTCGAGCACGACGATCACGCGCCGCCCCGGCTCGTCGATGAAAACGTCGGC
>JASHOM010000172.1 GCA_030041115.1 Vulcanimicrobiota bacterium
ATCCGGGACTGCCCCGCAGCGGTGAGGGGGAACGAGCGCCATCGTCGACACTGGCCTGCAGGCTGGGAAGTGATGGCTCGTAGGTGACCTTGGTCGAGCCCCCGAGTCCGAAGACCTGCCCGATGAGTACGTGACTTCGCCCGAGGGAGGCGAATACGTGCGTTGGGTTAGGTGAGTTTTCTCTACAATCCCCGCGCAGCGGCCTCCTTCGTGCTAACGACTCCGAGGGAGAGGCATGACACAACCTTCGAATTCGACTGCAGCGACGATGCGCGTTCGCAAACATAACGGCTCGCCCGAACCTGCGGACATCAATAAGATCGTACGCGCCGTGACGCGCTCGTGTTACGGACTGCCGGCCGTCGATCCGCTGCGCATCGCCACGAAGACGATCAGCGGGCTCTATGATGGCGCGACAACGCAAGAACTCGATCGTCTTTCAATCCAGACGGCGGCGATGCTTACCGCCGAGGAACCCGGATACTCACAACTTGCCACGCGCCTGTTCGCGACCTATGTCGATAAGGAACTTGGCAACCAGGAGATTCATTCGGTTTCTCAAGTGGCCGCGTGCAGCTACCGCGTCGGGCTCATTTCTGAAGACCTCGCGGGCTTCGTCCTGCAGAATAGTCGGGAGCTCAACGATGCGATCGACGAGGCACGCAACGATTGCTTCGAGTACTTCGGCTTGCGCACGGTGTACGAGCGCTACCTGCTTCGGAAACCGCAGAGCCGCGCAGTTATCGAGACTCCTCAGCATTTCTCCTTGCGGGTGGCGTACGGTCTTGCCGCGTCGGCGCAGGAGGCGATCGCGTATTACGATGAGTCGTTCTGACGTCGTCGTGGCCGAGATGGTGTTTCCCGACCAAACGAATCACTACGGCACGCTCTTCGGTGGCGATGCGCTGCGCCTCATGGATAAGGCGGCATTCATTGCGGCAAGCCGTTACAGCCGAACCGCCGTCGTCACGGCGTCTCTCGACAAGACCGACTTTCGCGAGCCTGTCCGGCACGGCGACCTGGCCGAAGTTGTCAGCCGCGTCGTCTCGCGCGGAAGAAGCTCGATCCTTGTCGAGACGGAACTGTTCTCGGAAAATCTGCTGACCGGTGAGCGCCGTCTTTGCAGTGTCGGCCGCTTTGTGATGGTCGCGGTTGATGACGCCGGGCACCCGATCGTCTTTGCCGATGAAAGTGATAAGCAGTGAGCATAGGAATATCGAGTCTCGGATTTCCACGAATTGGGCCCCACCGCGAGTTGAAATCGGCGCTGGAATTATACTGGTCTGGTAAGATCGACGCAGAGGAGCTCCAGGCAGATGCAGCCGCTCTGCGCTCGCGCAATTGGACCGCGCAGCGCGATCGAGGCGTCACCGTTCTTCCCAGCAATGACTTCTCAATGTACGATCACGTGCTCGACACGAGCGCGATGCTCGGTGTCGTGCCGGAAGCCTACGGCCGGCTTGGTAGAGCGGTCGGGCTCGACACGTATTTTGCCATGGCACGCGGCAATGCCTCAGTGAAGGCGATGGAGATGACGAAGTGGTTCGACACCAACTATCACTACATCGTCCCTGAATTTTACAGTGGACAACACTTCGAGCTGTCATCGACGAAGCCGATCGATCAATTCGCCGAGGGCTTTCGTGCAGGGTTTCAAACGCGGCCCGTCCTCTTGGGCCCGGTGAGTTATCTGTTGCTAGGAAAGTCGATCGACGGCATCGAGAGGGTGTCGCTCCTGCCTAACGTGTTACCTGTTTATGTCGAGGTCTTGAGGCGACTCGCGGACGCCGGCGCCCGTTGGGTGCAGATCGACGAGCCGTGCCTGGTGATGGACCTAGCCCCGAAAGCGACGGAGGCCCTAGCCACGGCGTATACGACGATCGCGAATGCCACGGAGGGGCTGAACTTGTTGTTGGCGACGTACTTTGGAGGTCTCGGAAGGAACTTGGAGTTGGCCCTTCGCCTACCGATTGCCGGACTGCACTTTGATCTCGTCCGCGAGCCGAGCCAGCTTGCGGCCGTCGCGGCACGCGCGCCGCGTTCGATGACGCTCTCCTTCGGCGTCGTCGACGGCAGAAATGTTTGGAGAACGAATCTCCGCGCCGTGCTCGATAGCATCGAGCCTATCGTGGCCGACCGTGGGCTCGACCGCACGATACTCGCGCCCTCGTGCTCGCTGCTGCACGTTCCCGTCGATCTGGAGTTAGAGGCGGACTTGGACCCCGATGTGAGGAGCTGGTTGGCGTTCGCACTGCAGAAGCTCGACGAACTGCGCGCCTTGAGCATGGCCCTCGAACGCGGGCGCGAGGCCGCTTCCGAGGCATTCGCACGTTCTGACCAGGCGGTGGCGTCGCGCGCCGCGTCATCGAAGACCCATCGTGCCGACGTGGCCGAACGCTTGACGCGATTGACGCCAGAGATTACGCGGCGGGCGAATCCGAGCGAAGTGCGGCGAGCGGCCCAGCGCGAGTCCCTGAGCCTCCCGCTTTTGCCGTCGACCACAATCGGCTCGTTTCCACAAACCGCCGACGTGCGGAAAGCGCGCTCTGCAAAGGAACGAGGCCAAATTACAGCGTCGGCGTACGAGGAGCTTCTCCGCGACTGGACGCGCGAAGTAATCAGGTGGCAGGAGCAGATCGGAATAGATGTCTTCGTGCACGGAGAATTCGAGCGCAACGACATGGTCCAATATTTCGGTGAGCAATTGAACGGCTTCGCGTTCACACGGCACGGGTGGGTGCAAAGCTACGGCTCTCGCTGCGTGCGACCACCGATTATCTATGGCGACGTTCACCGACCATCGCCCATGACGGTAGCCTGGTCAACATTCGCGCAGGCACTGACCCTGCATCCGGTCAAGGGCATGCTGACAGGACCGGTGACGATTCTCCAATGGTCGTTCGTGCGCGACGACGTTGGACGCGATGAAGTCTGTCGACAAATTGCCTTTGCCCTGCGTGACGAAGTGGCCGATTTGGAGACGGCGGGCATCCGCATCATTCAGATCGATGAGCCGGCGTTGCGGGAAGGCCTGCCTTTGCGACGCTCGGAATGGGATACTTACCTTCGCTGGGCTGTCGAATGTTTCCGAATCGCATCGAGCGGGGTTCGAGATGAGACGCAGATTCAGACGCACATGTGCTACGGTGAGTTCAACGACATCGTCGACGCCATTGCCGGTCTCGATGCGGATGTCATCCTGATCGAGGCCGCGCGGTCCAAAATGGAACTGCTCGATGCGTTCGCCGGCAGCTATGCAAATGAAATAGGTCCAGGCGTCTACGACATCCACTCGCCGCGTTGCCCCGGTGAGGAGGAGATGACCCTCCTCATCGAAGAGGCCGCGCGACGAATCGACCCCTCCCGCCTATGGGTGACGCCTGACTGTGGCCTCAAGACAAGAACCTGGGACGAGGTGCGCCGCGCTTTGACCAACATGGTCGCGGCCGCGGGGCGCGTTCGAGCTAAGCTCGCAGAACGCACGAGATAATCCGTGAAGGCGCGCGTGGCGGTGTCGTGGAGCGGTGGAAAGGACTCGGCACTTGTGCTCGACCGGCTGCTGCGCGATGCGAGGCACGATGTAGTCGCGCTCGTGACGACCATCGACGCTTCGTCACAACGCATTAGCGCGCACGACGTCCGCCTCGATCTTGTCGAGCGGCAGGCCTTTTCGATCGGCCTGCCGCTCGTCGAAGTCCCGCTGCCCGCGCATCCGTCGACCGAAGCGTATCTTGCGCAGACTGCCCGAATGCTGCAACCGCTGATCGAAGACGGCGTACGATTGATAGCGTTCGGCGACATCTTTTTAGAGAATTTTCGGCGCTGGCGCGAGGACGCGTTTAGCGGGATGAACCTGTCGCCGCTCTTTCCGCTTTGGGGAGAACAGTCGCCTCGGCTGGCTGAGGAGTTCTTATCCCGCCGCTTCGGAGCCGTGCTCTGTTGCGTGAACGGCGCCTATCTCGACCGTGGTTTCCTTGGTCGCCTGTATGATCGGCGATTGCTTGAGCAACTTCCGCCAGCGGTCGATCCTTGTGGCGAAAACGGCGAGTTTCACACGTTCGCGTTCGACGGACCGATATTCCGCGAGCCGGTGCGCTACGCGGTCGGCACCACGTCATATCGCCCGACAATGCGTAGTTCACCGGTCGCGGGACACTGGTTTCGCGATCTTTTCCCGGTCGAGACGAGACCAAGTGCGTGCCCGCTCTGCGATGGAGATAACAACTGCGGCGTTGCTGCGGGACGCCCAACGTGTTGGTGCTACACGGAACGGATCCCGTCAAAT
>JASHOM010000173.1 GCA_030041115.1 Vulcanimicrobiota bacterium
GTGCGCTCTTCCACGACCGCGGCGTCGTCACGCCCCCGGCCGCGCCGGCGGCGACGGCGTTTGCGCCGCCCTTCGTCGCCCGCGTGCTGAACTGCGCCCCGGCCGATGACGATCGCGTCGGGTTGTGACTCGGCTTTGCGTTCGGCGCGCAGCGCCTCGTCGGCGGCCTCTTCCTCCTCGGTAACCGGCGAGATCCCGATCGGCGGACGGGCCGCCGACTGACGGGCCGCGTCTTCGGCCAGCTCGCGCAACTGCCGCGTCTGCTCGGCCGTCGAAACCGGGCCGCGCCGCCCGCCGCGGCGCTTCCGTTTCGGTTTTGCGCCGGCCGTGACGAGCTCGGCAAGAACGTAGTCGTCCTCGTCGTCGACGTCGATGATGCGAATGCGCGCGAAGTTCCCCGCGTTGTTGGCCGCGTTTTCGACCTCCGCGAGCCGCCCCTCGACGACCGCGGCGGCGGAGCTGGCATTCGGTAGGCGCCCGGGCAGCAGATCGACGTTGTGCTCGTCACCGACGCGCACGACGTGACCTTGCTCCTTGAGGCCTGCCGCGGCTTCGATGCGCGTTTTCTCCGGATGGATCATCGGATCGACGCGCACGTGGATGGGACGACCGATCGAGCGAGCCAACTGCTCGCACTCGTCTTCGTACCAGTAATCCATCTGCACGGCGACGGTCGGTGCGACCGCGGCGATGACGTCGCCGGCGCCGCCGTTGGCGCACTGGTGACGAATTTCCCGGAAGGTCTCGATCGCCACCGACTGCGCCGACATGACGCTTCCAATTCCGGCGCAGGTCGGACACGCGCCGCGCAGTTGGCCGCCGAGATCCTTGCCGACCCGCTTGCGCGTAAACTCGAGCAGCCCGAGGTTCGAAAACGATTGAATCGTTGCGCGCGTTCGATCCCGGCGCAGGCTCTCTTCCATCGTCTTGACGACCTTCTCGCGCGACGCTTCGAAGGCCATGTCGATGAAGTCGACGACGATGATCCCGCCGATGTCGCGCAGGCGGACCTGGCGCGCTATTTCCTCGGCCGCTTCGATATTCGTCTTGAGAATCGTATCATCGAGGTTTCGGCCACCGGTGAATTTGCCCGAGTTGACGTCGATGACCGTCAGCGCCTCGGTCGACTCGATCACGATCGACGCGCCCGAGGCCAGCGTAATCTTCGGCTTCATGAGCTTCTGCAGCTCGTCGTTGATCTTGTAGTCGTCGAAGAGCGAGCGGCCGGAGTTGTAGTACTCGAGGCGGCCGATGTACTGCGGCCCGAGCAGCTGCAGAAAGTCCCGAACCTTGCGGTATTCCTCCTCGTCGTCGATCAAGACGCGATCGACGTCGGCGGTGATGAAATCGCGCGCCGCCTTGTAGACGAGGTTCATGTCCTTGTGGAGCAGCGAGGGCGAGGAGGCGCGCTTGTACGTCTCGAGAATGCCGTGCCACATCCGGATGAGCACCCCGAGGTCGGCAATCAGCTCGGCCTCGCTCGCACCGGCCGCGGCGGTGCGCACGACCGTCGCCATGCCCTCCGGACGAATCCGCTTCATCACGTTCTTGAGCCGGTTGCGCTCCTCGGCCGACTCGATCTTCCGCGAAACGCCCGAGTACTTGCCGGTCGGCATCAGGATCAGATAACGGCCGGGCAAGGAGATGTTCGTGGAGATCCGGGCGCCTTTGAGGCCGCGCGGCTCCTTGACGATCTGCACGAGCACGTCGTCGCCGCGCTTGACTTTCTCGCTGATGGTGAAGCCGCTATGACCCTGCGTAATCTCGACGTCGCCGATGTTGAGCGGCTGCTTGTTGATGTCGTCGACGTAGAGAAAGGCGTTACGCCCTAAACCGATGTCGACGAACGCCGCTCCCATGCCCGGGAGCACGTTTTGCACTTTCCCCTTGTAGATCGAGCCGATGACTCGCTCTTCGCGCTCGATGTAGAGTTCGGCTAACGCGCCGTCCTCCAGTATGGCGACCCGGTTTTCCCACGGATCGCTCGAGATCAATATCTCGCTCGACAAATTCTCCTCGAATCACGTGAGCCGGCCGTTCGCCGCGCTACCCGTGCGGGTGCGCTTGCGGGCGGCGCCTTCGCGTCGCAACCGGCTGGCTCGGCAAAAACTTTTGTTACTTAAAACCTCTGCCGGCGGTCCTTTCGTCGCACGACGTAGCCTGCCGGCGCAGCTTTTCGGTTCTTCCCGCCGCCCCGAGAGCACCCCTCCGAGACCCAAGGTCCAACCGGGCGCCAGCCCGGTTACTCCGAGCCTAAGCGTTGCCCAGGACGTCGCGGTCGCGCTGCGAGTAGATGTTGAGCAGGATGCCGAGCGCGATGAAGTCGGTCAGCATCGCCGAGCCGCCGTAGGACATGAAGGGCAGCGGGATACCGGTGATCGGCATGATCCCGATCGTCATGCCCAAGTTGATCAGCACGTGAAAGAAGAGCATCCCGACGAGACCGCCGGCCAACAGGAAGCCGAAGCGATCGCGCGCCGCCGACATCGTGCGAATGCCGCCGTAAAGGAGCATCACGTAGAGCGTGAGCAAGGTCAGCGCTCCGGCGAAGCCCCACTCCTCGGCGAGCACGGTGAAGATGAAATCGCGCGAATGCTCGGGGACGAAGTTCAGCTGCGTTTGCGTGCCGTGGTACAGCCCGCGGCCGAACCACTCGCCGTTACCCACCGCAATCTTCGACTGATCGAGATTGTAGCCGGCGCCCTGCGGATCGGCCCTGGGATTGAGAAAGACGAAGAGGCGAGCGCGCTGGAAGGGTTTGAGCACGGCGTTGGTGCCCAGCGCCGCGGCCGCGACGACCAGCACGCCGAGACCGTAGATGCCGAAGTCGGCGAGCTTGGGCAGGGCAAAGAAGAGCTCCACCGTTAGAATCGCGACCAAGACCAGCGACGTTCCCAGGTCCGGCTGCTTGAGAATCAGCAAGGCCGGAATCGCCACCGCGAGCAGCGGCTTCCAGAGATCTTGCAAATTTTGGTAGGTGCCGCGGCAGAGCACTGCCGCCAGCGCGATCGCGATCACGACCTTGGCCGGCTCGGACGGTTGAAACGTTCCAAACGGTCCCAGCGAGATCCAACGCTGCGCGCCCATCGCGCTGTGCCCCCCGCGCAGGATGAAGAGCAGCAACAGCAGGTTGACGACGTAGAGCCCGGGCGCCCAGCGCTGCCAGGTGCGATAGTCGACGAGCGAAACGCCCAGCATTACCGGAACGCCGAGCAGCAGGTAGAGGATCTGCTTTTGGAACTCGCCCGACGCGCCCGGCGTATGCAAACCCGCGGAGCGCACGCACATGATCCCAACGAACGCAATCAGAACGCCC
>JASHOM010000174.1 GCA_030041115.1 Vulcanimicrobiota bacterium
GAGGGTAAGCCCATCGACAAGATCCGTTCGGTCAACTCGGTTTTCGTGAGCCGCATCGACACGGCGGTCGACAAACTCTTGCAAGATCAGATCGCCAAAGGCGAGCAGCTCGACCATCTGCTCGGCAAGACGGGCATCGCCGGTCTCAAGCTGACGTACGAAAAGTTCAAGGCGATCTTTTACGGCGACGAATTTAGGCCGCTCAAGGCAAAGGGCGGCGCTCCCCAACGGCCGCTCTGGGCCTCGACGTCGACGAAAAATCCGCATTATCCCGATCTCATGTACGTCGAGAGCGTCGTCGGCCCCGACACGGTCAATACGATGCCGCCGGTAACGCTCGACGCGCTGATCGATCATGGGAAGATCGTTCCCGATACCGTGGAAAGCGATCTGCAGGGCGCCGCCGGCGTCATGCGGGCTTTGCAAGAGGCCAAGATCTCGCTCTTCGAAGTCACGCACCAGCTGCAGGTCGAAGGCGTCCAGCTTTTTTCGGACTCCTTCGCCGCCTTGCTCGGCGCAATCGTTTACAAGCAGAAGCTGCTGGGATCGGGCGGCGCCGAGCGGGTTCATCTCGCGCTCGGAAGGTCGGAGCCGCACTACGGCGCGGCGCTCGACAAGCTCGCCTCGGCCGACTTCCTCAAGCGGATATGGGCGCACGATGCCACGCTGTGGTCGTCCGATCCCGATGCGATCGCGATCATCAAAAAGGCGCTGGGATGGCTCGACATCCAACAGCACATGCTCGACGAAGTCGCCGCCCTCAAGTCGTTTGCCAACGACGTAAAGGACAGTTTCGACTCGGCCGTCGTGTGCGGCATGGGCGGCAGTTCGCTCGCGCCCGACATCATCGCCGACACGTTTGGCGCCACCTCGCGCTTTCCGCGGCTCTACGTGCTCGATTCGACCTGTCCGCAACAGATCAAGGAGCTCGAAGCCAAGATCGACATCCCCGCCGGCCTCTTCATCATATCGAGCAAGAGCGGCACGACGACCGAACCGAACGCCTTTTACGCATACTTCCACGAGAAGGTGTCGAAGGAGCTCGGCTCCGCGACCGCCGGAAGAAACTTCGTCGCGATCACCGACCCGGGAACGACGCTCGACAAAGAGGCGAAGGACGAGTCGTTCCGCGCCGACTTCGAGAACGATCCGAACATCGGCGGTCGCTATTCGGCGCTCTCCTTCGTGGGAATCGCGCCCTCCGCCATCGCCGGCTACGACGTCAACCTGCTGCTCGATCGCGCGCTGGGCGCGATGCACGCCAACGATCGAACGGTCGACCCGCGAACCGCACCGGGGGTTCGCTTCGGCGGCGCGATCGGCGGGCTCGCGATCAACGGACGCGACAAGCTCACCATCGTCACGCATCCCGCGGTGCAGGCATTCGGCGCGTGGGCCGAACAGTTGATCGCCGAATCGACCGGCAAGCAGGGCAAAGGGATCGTTCCGATCGAGGGCGAGCCCGTCGGCGGCCCGGAGAACTATTCGGACGATCGCGTCTTTGCCTACGTCGGCGCCAATCTTCCCGATCCGCAGCCGGGCGTCGCCGAGAAACTCCAAGCGCTCGAGAGCGCCGGGCATCCGGTCATTCGGCTCGACATGAACGACCGCTACGACCTCGGCGAGCAGTTCTACCTGTGGGAAATCGCGGTTGCGGCCGCGGGCGTCGTCCTCGGCATCAATGCCTTCGATCAGCCCAACGTGCAAGAATCGAAGGACAACACGGTCGCGCTGCTCGCCCAATACGCCAAGAACGGCAGCTTCGACGAGCCCAACGCCGACGTCGAAGGCCCCGATTTTGCCGTGACCTATCTGTCCGGAAGCAAGAGCATAACGGCGCACAGTCCCGTGCAAGCCCTCGCCGGTCTCTTCGCACAGTTACGTCCCCACGACTATAACGCCATCACCGCCTACATCGCGCGCAACGAAACGCACGCGGCACTTTTGCAAGAGCTTCGCCTGAAGATCCGCGACGCGCATCGCATCGCCACGACCGTCGGCTTCGGACCGCGTTTCCTTCATTCGACCGGCCAGCTCCACAAGGGCGGTCCCGACTCGTGCGTGGTCCTGCAGATCGTCGCCGACGATCCCGACGATCCGATGATCCCCGGGATGAACGTCGGCTTCCGCACGCTGCTGGCCGCGCAGGCGCTGGGCGACTGGATGTCGCTCGACAAGCGTCATCGCCGCGGCGTCCGCGCGCACCTCAAAGGCGCGGTCGAGCCGGCGTTGCGCGCGCTCATCGCCGCGGTCGACGAAGCGCTCGCCGTCCGTGCCTAATCGGGTGCGTGCACCCAATGCGC
This sequence comes from Vulcanimicrobiota bacterium, assembly GCA_030041115.1. Lineage (GTDB taxonomy): Bacteria > Vulcanimicrobiota > Vulcanimicrobiia > Vulcanimicrobiales > Vulcanimicrobiaceae > Cybelea. The sequence continues at coordinate 2,304 of JASHOM010000174.1, forward strand.
CCGGCGGCGCTTCTCGCTCATTTGGTTTGGGAAATTGAAAGGATCTAAGCATCGATGCAGCTAGGAATGGTCGGCCTGGGTAAGATGGGCAACTACATGACGCAGCGCCTGATCGCAGGCGGCCACAAGGTCGTCGGCTTCGATCGCAGCTCGGAGGCCGTTCGCGACGTCGTCGCGCACGGCGCGACCGGCGCCGGCAGCCTCGCCGACATGGTTTCGAAGCTGACCGAGACGCCCAAGGTAGCGTGGGTCATGGTGCCGTCGGGAGCACCGACCGACGAGACGATTCACGAACTCGCCGCGGCGATGGGACCCGGCGGCATCATCATCGACGGCGGGAACACCAACTATAAGGATGGTATGCGCCTCTACGGCGATTGCAAAGCCAAGGGGGTCTCGCTGATCGATGCCGGCACGAGCGGCGGGGTCTGGGGTCTGAAGGAGGGCTACTGCCTGATGGTCGGCGGCGATGCCGGACAGGTGAGCCGCTGCGAGCCGATCTTCCTGACGCTGGCGCCGCCGAACGGATACGCGCACGTCGGCCCGGCCGGAGCCGGACACTTTTCGAAGATGGTGCACAACGGGATCGAGTACGGTCTTCTGCAGGCCTACGGCGAGGGCTTCGAGATTCTCAAAGACTCGCAGTACGACTACGATCTCGGACAGATCGCCGAGCTGTGGACGCATGCGAGCGTCGTGCGCTCGTGGCTGCTCGAGCTGCTCGTGCTCGCCTTCCGCGAGGATCCCGGCCTCAAGGAAATTCGCGGATACGTCGACGACACCGGTGAGGGCCGCTGGACGGTCGAGGCCGCAATCGACGAAAACGTGCCCGCGCCGGTGATCACGCTCTCGCTACTCGCTCGCATGGCGTCGCGTCAGGATGAGTCCTTCAGCGCGAAAGTGGTCGCCGCATTGCGAAATCAGTTTGGGGGACACGCCGTCAAGAGCGAGACGAATGCCTGAAGACGCGGTCGCGACGTTCACGGCGACAGCCGGCGACGGCGCCTCGAATCCGCTGCGCGCCGGGTTGCCGGCGGAGCAGATCGCGAGCCCCTGCAGCATCGTCTTCTTCGGCGCGAGCGGCGATCTCTTCAAGCGCATGTTGCTTCCGGCCGTCTATTCGATGCGCCTGAACGGAACGTTGCCGGCCGATTTCGCGCTCGTCGGTTTCGCCCGCTCGAAGTATACCGACGACGACTTTCGCGAGTACTGCCGCCGGCAGCTCGAGCTCTTCATGCCCGACGACGGCAAGCCGCAGGGCCCGCTATGGGACGACTTTGCCCGGCGCATCGGTTACATTACCGCCGACTTCAACGACACGCGCCATTTCGTAGATCTCAAGAACAAACTCGCTCAGAACGATCGGGACTTCGGGACGGCCGGCAACCACTTGTTCTATCTCTCGACGCCGCCGCCGGTCTTTCCCGAGATCATCAAGCACCTCAAGAGCGCGGGGCTGGAGAAGGACGAACGGGGTTGGACGCGGATCGTCGTCGAGAAACCCTTCGGCACCGATCTGGCGTCGGCTCGCACGCTGCAACGAGCGATCGAAGCGGTCTTTCCCGAAAACGAAATCTACCGGATCGACCACTACCACGGCAAGGAGCCCGTACAGGACATCATCGCCCTGCGCTTTGCCAACACGATCTTCGAGCCGATTTGGAACCGCAACTACGTGCAGAACGTACAGATCACGTCCGCGGAGTCCCTCGGCGTCGAAGAGCGCGGCGGATACTACGACCATGCCGGTGCTCTTCGGGACATGATTCAAAACCACGTGATCAATTTGCTTGCGCTGGTTGCGATGGAGCCGCCGATCAGTTCGAACGCCGACGACATTCGCGAGGAGAAATACAAGGTGCTCTCGGCAATCGAGCCGCCCGCGCACGCCGGCGTGTGGTCGACCTCGGCGCGCGGTCAGTACGGGCCGGGAACGATCGACGGCAGCTCGGTCAAGGGCTACCGCCAAGAAAAGGACGTGGCGCCGGACTCGAATACCGAGACCTTTGCCGCGGTCAAGCTCTACGTCGAGAATTGGCGCTGGGCGGGCGTGCCGTTCTACTTGCGTTCCGGCAAGCGACTGCCGCGAAAGGTTTCGGAGATCGCCGTGACCTTCAAGCCGATCCCGCACCGCTTCTACGGCGAGTCGACCGATCGCATCGAATCGAACGTACTCGTCATCAAAATCGAACCCGACGAGGGCATCTCGATGCGCTTCGAAGCGAAGGTGCCCGGACCGAAGGACCACGTTCGCAGCGTCTACATGGATTTCAACTACGGCAGCGGATTCGGCGTGCAGTCGCCGCCGGCGTACGAGCGACTGATCGGCGATGCGATGCTCGGCGATCAAACGCTTTTCACGCGCTGGGATGCGGTGGAGCGCGCCTGGGAGATCGTTACGCCGATTCTCGAGGTTTGGCAGAACACCAAAGACTTCTCCTTTCCGAACTACGCCGCCGGCAGCCAGGGACCCGACAGCGCCAAGGCGCTCTTCGCCGATTGGCGACACCTGTGAGCCTCGACCTCGACGCGGTTCTCGACGAACTTACCGCGTCGTATCGGGAGCGAGGCTGCGACGCCAGCGTCGCAACGATGACGGTCGTGGTCTTTTTCGAGAATCCGGCCATCGGCGAGCTGGCGCGCGAGCGCATCCGGATGATCGCTTCCAAGCACCCGTCGCGAGTCGTCGTCCTCGACGGCACCCAAAGCGAGAACCTGCACCGAATCGAAGGCTGCGACTGGATCGAGCTGGGCGTCAGCGGCAGCGGCCCGGAAGTGCTGCGCTCCGCGGTGAGCAGGCTACGACTTGCCGACGCGCCGGTCGTCCTTCTCTGGATCGCTCACGGCATCGCCGGCGACGCGCGCTTCGCCGCCCTGTGCGAGGACGTGCAAACGATCGTTTACAACAGCTCGCTGCTCGACACCGGGCACGGCGCGCTGCGCGAGCTCGTCGGTTACGTCGAAAGCCACTCCGGGTTGTCGCTCGCCGACATCGCCTATCTGCGGCTGGCACCGTGGCAAGAATGCGTGGCGATCTTCTTCGACGGCGCGGCGGCCGCGGAGCTGCACGACTTGCGGCGAGTCGAGATCGCGTGCGGCTCCGAACCCGAAGCGTTCTATTTGTTGGGATGGCTTTCCAGCCGGCTGGAATGGAAGCCCACTGCGGCCGACGCGCTCGTCGACCGATCCGGTAAGCGCGTGGCCTTCGCGATCCGGCGCGAGGGCGAAGCTCGCCGGATCGCGCGAATCGCCTTGAGCTCCTCACGATCCACCTTCGTCGCCGAGGTCGATGGAAGCCGGGAATCGATTCTTTTGCGCGTCACCGGTTCGAGCGAGCACGCGCCGCGCTACCGCGCGGTCGGAAATCCCGGAATTGCCGCGCTGGTCGAACGCGCGATTCTGTGGGGCCACGACGACCGGATCTTCCAGGCCGCGCTGGCCGCGGCCGGCTCGATTCTCGCGCTGAGAAAGGAGTAAGAAGCGATGTCCGAACGAGGCGAGCTGCAGATATGCCGCGATGCGCAAGCGGTGGCGAGGGCACTGGCCGAGCTGTTCGTGGCGACGGGCCGGATGGCGACGGCGCAGCGGGGCTCCTTTCACGTGTCGCTCTCGGGAGGCAATACGCCGCGCGCGGCCTACGAGCTCATCGGCCGCGAACCGCTGCGCAGCGAGCTCTCCTGGAGCGACGTCTTCATCTATTTCGGGGACGAGCGGTGCGTGCCGCCGAGCGACGAGCAGTCCAATTATCGAATGGCGCAGCGCGCATTTTTGGACGCCGTGCCGATTCCGCGCGCCAACGTGCATCGCATAGCCGGTGAAGTCGACCCGGGACACGCCGCCAACGAATACGCGACGATCCTTCGCACCGACCTCGGCAATGCGCCGCAGTTCGACCTCTTGCTGCTCGGTCTCGGGCCCGACGGCCATACGGCCTCGCTTTTTCCGGGAATCTCACCGGAAACCGAAACGGATTCCCTGGTGCGCGCCGTGTACGCCGCGTCGCAGATGATGTGGCGGGTCACGATGACGCCGAAAGTCATCAACTCGGCACGGATCGTCGGCTTCGCCGTCGAGGGGGCCGAGAAGGCACAGGCTTTTGCAGCGGTCTACGAAGGGCCGTTCGATCCCGTGAAGTATCCGGCTCAGATCGTGCGGCCGCACCCGGGGCGGCTGATTTGGATCGTCGACGAGCTCGCCGCAAGCATGTTGAAGACGAGGGCACATTAGCAAGCGCGTCATCTTTAACGCCGACGATTTCGGCGCGGCGCCCGAGATCAACGAAGCCGTCGAACGCGCACACCGCGACGGCGTGCTGCGCGCGGCCAGCCTGATGGTCGCGGGACGCGCGGCCGAGGATGCGATCGAGCGCGCGCGGCGCTTGCCGGGACTCGCGGTCGGACTGCACGTCGTGCTCGTCAACGGCAGACCGGTGCTGACGGCGGATCGCATTCCGGACCTCGTCGACGCGAACGGCGAGTTTCTCACCGGCTTGGTGCGCGCGGGATTGCGGTTCTTCGCGCGGCCCGGCGCGCGCGCGCAGCTCGCCGCGGAGATTCGGGCGCAGTTCGAGCGTTTCGCGGCGACCGGGCTCGCGCTCGATCACGTCGACGCGCAATCCCACATGCACGTGCATCCCACGGTCTTTTGCGCGATTCTGGCGATCGGGCGGGAGTACGGCCTGCGCGCCGTGCGGATGCCGCGCGAGCCTCGCGGCGGAACGCGAAGCATCGAGCCCTGGCTGGCGCTGATGCGCGCGCGCGCGCGCCGCGCCGGCGTCGCGTACAACGACTATGCCTTCGGCGTCAACGAGGCGGGAGCATTGACCGAAGGGCGCGTCTTGGAGATCCTCGACCATCTGCCCGACGGCATCACGGAAATCTTCTTCCATCCCGCGACCGGACGATTCGAGGGCGCGGACCGGGGAACCGAAGCCTTCCGGTGGGAGCAGGAGCTGGCCGCACTCACCAGCGCGCGCGTCCGCGCGAGCATCGCCCGCAACGGCATCGACAGCATGACCTACGGCGAGCTCGCCTCGTCATCCTGAGCCTGCCCAACGATGAGCCTCATCAACATCGCTTTCTCGGCGATCGCGCTTGCAAGCGCCGGTTATCTCGCCATCGCATGCCTTCGAGTCGCGCTCTTCGCGCGCCGGCCGCTCCAACTCGCCGCGGACTTTCTGCCGACCTTCACGGTCCTGCGACCGATTGCCGGGCTCGAACCGGATCTGTACGAATGCCTTCGTTCGGTCTGCGATCAAGATTACGGCGCCTTTCACGAGGCCGTTTTCTGCTTCCATTCGAGCGGCGATCCCGCGCTCCCGATCGCCAAGCGCCTCGCCGCAGAGTTTCCGGCGATCGTGCGCATCGCGATCGGCGAGAACGCGGCGATCGTCAATCCGAAGATTGCCAATCTGGCTAAGCCGGGCGCGGAGCCGCGCGGTGAGATCGTCGTGATCGCGGACAGCGACGTTCGAGTCGGCCGCGATTATCTACGCGCGCTCGCGACCTCTTTCGCAAGCGAGGCGACCGGCGCGACGACCTGCCTCTACCGCGGCGCTCCCAACGCGAGCCTCGTTTCGCGGCTCGGAGCGATGCACATCGAAGACGTCTTCATCCCGTCGGTCTTGGTGGCGCTCGCCCTGGGGAAACTGCGCTTTTGTTTGGGCGCAACGATGGCCGTGCGAGCCGCAATACTCGAAGAGATCGGCGGACTCGCCGCACTCGGCGGCGGCATCGCCGACGACTATGCCCTCGGCAAGCTCGCGACGCAGCGCGGCTATCGGATCGAGCTCTCGCGTTACGTGGTGCAAACGACCGTTCCCGAAACGGCCCCGCGGGCGCTCTGGTCGCACGAGCTGCGCTGGGCGCGGACCAATCTCGCCCTCGCACCGGCGGGTCATGCCTTCTCGTTCCTCATCTATGCGCTGCCGCTCGCGCTGATCGATCTCGCCGTTTCACGCAACCTCGCCGGGGGCCTCGCGATACTCGCGCTCGCCCTGGGCTTGCGCATTGCGCTGCACTATCTTGCCCGCCGAGCCTTGGGCGTCACCCATCGCAGCGACCTTTGGCTCGTTCCCGCGCGTGATTTTCTCAGTCTGGGCGTTTGGGCGGCAAGCCTCGGCGGACGAACCGTCAACTGGCGCGGCCGTACGTACGAGACGTAGCACGTCACCCCTCGACGGCCTCAGGGCAACGAGGGGCGAGGTGCGTCGAGGGCTTTGGAACCCATCGCTTCGACTTTGACGTTGTTGCCGGTCAGGATCGTGCCTTGCACGCGCTGCAGCTCGACGACGGCTTTGTTGAGGTCGGTTTGCGCTTGCAGCTCACGGCCGCGCGCTTGCGCCAGCTCGACCTGACGCTGCAAGACCAAGAACGTGGTCGACGCGCCGTTGTGAAACTTGCGAACTTCGCCGGCATACACCGATTCCGCCGCCGCGCGCGCCTGGCTCGCCGCCGCAAGGCGCGAGAGCGCCGACTGATAGGTTTGTAGCGCATCGCGGGCCTCGCTCTCGATCCGCTGATCGAGCCCTTGCGCTTGAATTTCAGCTTGCTCCTGTTCCTGTTTCGCGCTCCGCTCGAGCCCGCGCGCAAAAGCGTTCTCCAGCGGGAAATTCACGACGAGCGCTATGTTGAACTCGGGATACGCTGCCGTCCACATGTTGTGGAAGGCCTTGGTCATCGTTCCCTGCGACTGCGGCGGCGGCGTCGGACACGATTGGGTGGGCAGGTTGCACCCCAGCGTTTCGAAATTGGGCACGGGCTGCAGCAATCCCGCAAAGCCGTTGCTGAAGTATTGCACGACGACGTCCGCCTGAGGAAGCGCTTGATTCTTGGCGTACGCCATGTCGAGATCGGCGGCACGGCGCTGATCGCTCACTTCACGCACCTCCGGGCGTTGCCGTTGCGCCAGCGCGACGATCGCATCCAAGTCGCCGGCGCTGGGCAGTTGCTGCACGGGCGAGGACGGAACCAAGTTTGCGCTCCAAATCGGATCGCGCGGGTCGGCGACGATGAGGCTCTTGAGTTGGTTCTGCAACTGCCCGACGGTTTGCAGCGCCGAAAAGAGATCGGCCTGGAAGCTCGCCACCTGCGTCTGCGCCTCGACCGCGGCGATCGGCGCAGCCGCCCCGCGTTTCGCCAGACGTACGACGCTGCGCTGCTGCTCGACGGCTTCGTGCAAGGCCTCCTCCCGGATTGCCGCGTCCCGCCAAGCCGCGACGAGGTCCCAGTACGCGTCCTCGACCTGCGCGACGGCATTCGAGGCATCGACGAGCGCCTGCGCCTCGCCGGAGTCGGCGTCGATCATGGCAAGCTTCAACTGACGCTTGACGCCGTTCATGCCGGCGTTTTTCAGCAAAGGCTGGGTCACCGAGAGGTTCAGCGACGCGAGATAGTACGGCGTGTAGGTGTTGATGATGAGATTGTTATAGGTTCGCGTCTGGGTGATGCCGGCCGCATATTGGAGGCCGTTGACGCTCTGGCCGCTCACGCCGGATTGGAACGAGTATTGATGCGTGATGATGTTGCCCGGCCCGGTCGTCGCGCAGGCGTAGTATCCCCCCGTGAAGGGGTTGTAGCACGTGTATCCGGACGTTTGAACGCCCGGACCGGCGAAGAATATGTTCTCCGGGGGCGTGACCGAGTAGTTCGACGACGGCTCGACACGAAGCTGTACGTCGAAATTGGCCTTGGCCTGAACGATCCGGTAACGCGCGATTCGCTCGTTCGACGCCGAGATCGCAAGGTTCGGATTTTTCAGCAGCGCCATCGCAACCGCGTCCTGCAGCGCGATTCCGACAAAGGGCCGCTCGGTAACGCCGACGATACCGGGGCTGCTCGGCTCGACCTGCGGCGCGCGGTATCCGGGCGCGACGGTCGGCACCGGAGCGAAGCGCGGTGACGGTATTTCCGTGGGCGCAATCGCACGGCGCGGGAGCCCGCCGTCGGGCTGGGCCGACGTTGGCTGCAGCGGGAGTGCCGCCAGCAGAACTGCCGCGGCCGCCACGGTGGCGGGAAGCGCGCGCACTCCGGGACGCATCATCGCGCGAGCGTCTGCGTGCCCAGCGTTTGGAGATCGACGCCGTTGTCGCTGAGGATCGTTCCCTCGACGCGCTGCAACTCGACGACGGATTCGTTGAGCTGCGTTTGCGCGTGAAGCTCCAGACCGCGCGCCTGCGCCAGTTGCAACTGACGCTGAAGGACGAGGTACGTCGTGGATGCTCCGTCGTGGAACTTTCGCACTTCGCTCGCGTAGACCGCTTCGGCCGCGGCCCGCGCTTGACGGGCGGCAGCGAGCTTTGCCAGGGACGATCTGTAGCTTTGAAGCGCGTTACGCGCCTCCGCGCCGATGCGCTCCTCTACCTGCTGCATCAGGAGCCGTGCCTGCGCCGCCTCTTCACTTGCGACGCCGCGCATGCCGCGCGCAAGGCGACCTTGGATCGGATACCCGACGACGAGCGCGATGTTGAACGTGGGGAAATAGCCGGCCCACATGTTGTGGTAGGCGAAAGCCATCTTTCCTTGCGTTTCCGGCGGCGGCGTCGGGCAGGTCGTCAAGCTCGAGACGTTCTCGCACTCGCTGAGCAAGAAGCCCGGAACGGGCGCGAGGATGCCCGCGAACCCGTTGCTGAGATATTGCACCGTGACGTCCGCTTGGGGCAAGGACTGGTTCGCCGCAAAGCTCCGGTCGATCGCCGCGACGAGGCGTTTGTCTTCGGCTTGACGGATCTCCGGCCGATTGCGCTCCCCTCGCGCGACGATCGTCGCCAGATCGTCGACGGTCGGAAGCTGCAGCACCGACGTCGAGGGCACGAGATTGGCGATCCAGATCGGGTCGCCGGGATCGCCGACCACGAGGCTCTTGAGCTCGATCTGCAGTTGGGACACGGTCTGCAATGCGGAAAAGACGTCGTTTTGAAAGGTCGAGACTTGCGTCTGCGATTCGATCGCGTCCACCGCAGAGGCGGCGCCGCGGCGCGCAAGCCGGACGTTGCTGCGCTGCTGCGCGATCGCCTCTCGGAGCGCTTCTTCCTGGATCGCGACGCTGCGCCACGCCGCGACCAGGTTCCAATACGCGTTCTCGACCTGCGAGATCGTGCTCGAAGCGTCGACCAGGGCCTGAGCGGCGCGAGAGTCGGCATTGACGAAGGCGAGCTTCAGTTGGCGTTTGCCGGCGTTCATGCCGCCGTTCTTGAGCAGCGGCAGCATGACTTGCGCATTGAGCGTCGCGATGTAGTACGGATTGTACGCGTCGAAGATCGTGTTGTTGTAGGTGCGGCTTTGCTCGATGCCGGCCTGATACGTCATCCCGTTGACGGTTTGGCCGCCGAGGCCGTATTGGAAGGCCGATTGGTGCTGAATGATGTTTCCGGGGCCGGTCGTGTAGGTCGCGCCGGGCGTCGAACCCGGCAAGGGCGTGTACCGGCCGACCTCGCCCGGCCCGGCTTCGAACGCGTTCTGCGGCGGGTTGACCGAAAAGCTCGATGACGGTTTGAGCTGCAGCTGCACGTCATAGGCGCCCTTGGCTTCGACGATGGTATAGCGCGCAATCCTGAGGTTCGAGGCGGAGACGGCCAGATTCGGATTCTTGAGCAGCGCCATCGCGATCGCGTCTTGCAACGAGATCCCGACGAACGGCTGCTGCGTTACGCCGACGATTTGCGCCGCGCTCGGCGCGACCTGCGGTGCTCGATAGCCGGGCGCAACGCTGGGCACGACGGGGAATTGCGCCGGCGGCAGGCCCGTCGGAATCGCCGCTCTGCTCGGAAGCGGATCGTCGAGCTGGGCGGAGGTCCGCTGCACCGGAAGCGCCGCCAGGGCGACGGCGGCGATGGCGATGGCGGCCGGAAACGCGCGCCGGTTCACGAGGCTCCTACCGCGCCAGAGCCCGGCTGCCGAGGCTCTGAACGTCGACGCCGTTGACGGCAAGGATCGTACCGTCCACTCGCTGCAGCTCGACGATCGACGCGTTGAGCTGCGTCTGAGCGTCCAGTTCGTCTCCGCGCGCCTGCGCGAGCTGCACTTGACGCTGCAGCACGAGAAACG
>JASHOM010000175.1 GCA_030041115.1 Vulcanimicrobiota bacterium
GAACGTGGGGAACCAGTCCAGGCTGGCAAAGATGCCGTTCTCGACCCGGCCGGCCGGGATGCTTCCCGGCCAGCGCACGATGCACGGCGCCCGAAAACCACCATCGGTGACCATGCCTTTACCGCCGGCAAACGGAGTCTGGCCGCCGTCGGGCCAGGTAAAGTTCTCGGCGCCGTTGTCGGTGGTAAACACGACGATCGTGTTCTGTTCGAGACCTTCGTCCTTGAGTTTTTTCATGACGGCGCCGACGACGTCGTCGAGCTGTGCCATTCCCGCTTCGTACTGGTACCAGCCGTTCTCGGCGGTGCGCATTTTTTGGTATTTATCCGAAAGATGCGTCGCAACGTGCATCCGTGTGGGATTGAGCCAGAGAAAAAACGGCTTCTTTGCGGCCTTCGCCTTATCTACGAAGGCAAGAGCGTTACTGAGGATCTCATCGTCAACGGTCTTCATGCGCTCGGGATAGAGCGGCCCGCAATCCTCGATCTTTTGCTTGCCGATTTTGCCCCAACGCGGCTGAGTCGTCGGATCGTCTTCGTCCGTCGCCCACGAATGCACCATATTCCGCGGACCGTACTTTTCCTTGAGACCCTGCGGGTAGTTGGGCTTTGAGGGATCCTCCATCGCGTCAAGATGATAGAGATATCCGAAAAACTCATCAAAGCCGTGAAGCGTTGGAAGATACTGGTTGAGATCTCCGAGATGATTTTTGCCGAATTGACCCGTCGCATAGCCCATCGACTTCAGGACCGTTGCGATCGTTGGAGCCTCGTCGGGCATCCCGACCTTCGCGCCGGCTTGTCCGACCGTCGTCAAACCGGTCCGTCGGGGTATCTCGCCCGTGATGAATGCTGCGCGGCCGGCCGTGCAACTCGCCTCGGCGTAATAATCGGTAAATAACGTTCCCTCGGCAGCCAACCGATCGAGGTTCGGCGTCTTGCCCGCCATGATTCCTCGATGATAGGCGCCGACGTTAAACCACCCAACGTCGTCGCCCATGATCGTGACGATATTTGGTTGTCCGGTACCGGGCATGGCAGCCTTCCTTTCTCGAGCGAGCGTTCTCTGCAAAAGAGTATAGCGCCGGCCACGAGCCGGCGCTATCCGAAAACTGCAGCCGGCGGCCTGCACCGTTGCTTTGCACTTTTGGGATACTCGGAAGGCGCCGCCGAAGAGGCGCCCTCCGCCTACCGCTTCCTCTTCGCCGGCAAGTTCAACTTGACAGCCGCGCGGATCAGATTCTTGAAGGCTGACTCGTTGATCGTATCGCCCTCATAGAGATCGATTGCGCGTCTGACGGTTCCGTCCTGATTGAAGAGATGCGCGGGATCCTTCAATGAAGCGCCCTTGAAGAACGTGAACTTTACGTGATCCTTGTACGATTCGCCGGTGCAGATGCCGCCATCGTGATACCAAGTTGGAACGCCTCGCCATTTCCATTCCTCAACGACGTCCGGATCGGCTTCTCTGATGAGCTTGCGCGCCCGGCCAAGCGTTTCTCCGCGCCAGTCGCCGAGTTCTGCGATTCGCTCGCTGATGAGTTGAGAAGGAGTTTTCCGGCCCTTCCCGTCCGTTTTCTTCGCCATCACTACCTCATGCTGCGCCGGGCGGCGCGTACGATCGCGGCGAGATGCGCCTTGCCGACCTCGTCGTGCGGCGCCGTCATTGCGGACGACGCCTCGCGGGCAATGCGCAAAAGCGCCGCTTGTGCGAGCGCCTGCGCGTCAGCCGGCACTCCGGCCGGCGGGGTGGTTGCCAGAACCGTTAACCGTCCCACGTAGGCGCTCTGCAGGTTACGTGAGATGAGTGGAATCGTGCGCCGGCGCAAGCCGTCGAAGATGCCGTCGTGCAGCCAATCGAAGAGATCGGTCAGGCTCATCGTCGGCGCCGTCGACTCGAGCGGGTTCTCGTCGATGCGCTGCAGCACGATCGGATTGAAGAGATAATCGATCGCGTCGAGCTGTGCTTTGTTGACCGTCGCAACAAACGTGTAATCGTGACGCATCGGCGGGTTGTACGCCCATTTTGGCAGGTTGCCGTAACCTTCCCAACTCGTGTAGCTGTAACCGGCCCATTCCGAGTAGCGCAAGCGATTCAGGGTTGATGCCGGCACCGTAAGCGCGTCCGGGTCGAAGAGCGCCCGGTCGAGCACGTCCATCGCGCGGCGCTCCGTGGACAGCGGCACGGGCACGATCGGCGGCGCCGCATTCGGATCGCCGGCGTGCGCCCACGACAGGTATTGACCGCCCAAGTAGTGCGCGGCTGAATTCGCGCAGCGGTAGTAGTTGCGCAGCATCAACGCAAAGACCGTGCGCTCTTGTTCGTACGCCTCGCCCGGAGCGGGCCAGTATTTATTGAGCGAAGCGATCTGCGTACGATACATTTGCATCTGAACGGTGCACCATCCCAGCGGGTCGTTGGTCAGCATGCCTTGCTCGACGCGCGGATCGGCGGCATGGCCGGTGGCGTAGTCGACGTCTTCGTCGGAGGCATAACGCGTCCATGGATTCGACCAGGCCCGTGCCCATTCGCGCAGCGTAGGAACCTCCTGCTCGGGAGTCTGCGCGCCCGGGATGGCCGCATAGCCGAACTTGATCGCATAGTAGTCGTACGGTCCGATCGTCGTCGGAAAAAACTCCCCCTGCGGGTAAGGCTGCGGCCAAAGGTTCAGCGGCGCGTATTCCATGACGCTCGATGCGATGCCGTGCTCCTTGGTGAACGCGAGGCTCCGCACTTCGGCGGCCGAGTAAGCTTCGTGGCCGATGAAATTGTGCTGCATGCCCAGGTTGTGGCCCATTTCGTGCACGACGGTCGCAAAGACGTCGTCGTGAATGAACGCCGGCGGCATCGGATCGGTCGTGCGGCCGTAGCGCACCGGATCGACGAGATACTTCCACTCCAGGCGCGGATACGAGCCGACTACCGCCGAGATCAGGATCCCGGTTCGGAATTCTTCGCCCGTCATCGGATTGAAAAGCGTCTGCGACGATGCGCCGAACGCCGGCTGCAGCTCGTCGATCCAGCGAATGACGCTGTAACGAAAATCGTCGGGATCCCAGCTAGGGTCGTTCGGCTGATCGCGAACCTCGATTGCGTCCAAAATGCCGATACGCTCGAATGCTTTGTTCCATTCGAGGCAACCGTCGCGGATCGCACCGCGGTATTCGGGCGGTACGCTGTCGCTGATGTAGAGTATCATGGGGTGTCGCGCGCGCGAAGGGCGATCGGGGTTTTCAGGATCGAAGTTCCAGCGCGAGATGTAGGGCAGCCGTCGCACGTCGCGCTCGTCGGTGGAGAAATCGATGTAGATGTCGTCGTAAAGACCGACGCGGTCGTCCATCAGCCGCGGGCGATAGTCGCTCGCGGGAATTTGCACGAAGTTATAGACGACGCGGATGAGGACGCGGCGAGCGTCAGGCGCCGCGTCGTACTGATGCTTCGCATCGGCCGCCCACGTTTGCGCAACCGTTACGACGTCGTTTTCCGGAAACGCCTTGACCGTGTCGACGTACGAAAGCGAACGATTCAGGCGATAGCCTGTGCCGGCCGGCCTTTCGGCGAGAATGTTCCGTACGTCCAGGTTGTCGGCGAGCAGCGAGCCGGCGTCGAAAACAACGTGGCCGTTCGCGGGATTCTCCGCGACGATCTTTCCCACGCCGACGACCGAATCCGGAAAGCTTCCCTCGATTGCGACGTTCGCCGATGCTCTCGATCCGGCGCGCGCGTACCAGTTGCGCCAAAGCATGACGATCCGATCGCCGCGCCGCTCGAAGCGTAGGACTTGCGTCGGAAGATAATCGGTGTCGCCCCACCAGAGCGGCGCCTCGCCGATGCCGTTGCCCGGTGCGATGGTCTCGAGAAAATCCGTATCCAACTGGCTGGGCGCCAGCTCGAAGTACGTCCCGCCGTCCTTTTGCCAGATCGGAAACAGACCGCGGTCAACGTGTCCCGAAGCGATAAACTCGCCGTAAGAACCGGCCGCCCTCGCCACGCCCGGAACGACGAGCGTCGCCGCGGCAAACGCACCCAGGAGGAAGGCGCCTTTCATAACGCGGGTTTTCGCAAGCGCCGCCGGCGTCAGCCCGGCAAGCGCGAAACGTCGACTCGCTGACCGCCGAGCATGAGGAGCTGCGGCCGGCGCTCCATGAGCGCGATTTCGCGCGTCGGGTCGCCGCCGAAAACGGCGACGTCCGCGAGTTTGCCGGGCGCGAGCGTGCCGCGGTCGTTGACGCCGATCAGTGCGGCACCACCCGACGTCGCCGAGCGTAAGACGTCGATCGGGCGCATTCCCAGGCCCACCATCAACGCGAAGTCCTTGTTGTTCTGCTCGTGGGGAAAGACGCCCGCGTCAGTCCCGTACGCGATGGCGACGTTCGCCGCGATCGCGCGGTGCATTCCCTCGTTGCGCAACTGCGCGGCGTACTCGGCTTTCTGCACGGACCCGGGCGGGACGCGATTCGGGTTGCCGGGCTGCAGGATCGAGTCGAGCGCCCACAGCGTCGGAACGAGCTGCGTTCCGCGCTGCTGCATGTTCGCCAGCGTCTTCTCGCTGACGCCGGTGCCGTGCTCGATCGAGTGCACGCCGCCCTCGACCGCAATCGCGATTCCGGGATCGCCGTGCGCGTGCGCCGCGACCTTGCGATGAAACTTCGTGGATTCGTCGACGACCGCTTGCACTTCGTCGAGGTTGAACTGCGGAATGTCCCACGTGTCGCCGTACGAGAGCACGCCGCCCGTTGCAAGAATCTTGATGAGGTCCACGTGCACTTTGACGTTCTGCCGGACCAGCTCGCGGAAGCCGTACGGCCCGTAGGCAATCGCGCCGATCTTGACGCTCGGATCTTCGTCCACCCATCCGGGGACGTCGTTCGAGTCGCCGTGACCGCCGGTGATCGAGAGCGCTTGGCCGGCGGCGAAAACTCGCGGTCCGACGATCGCGCCGTCGTCAACCGCGTCGCGGACGGCCAAATCGATTCCGGCGCCGCCGCCGACGTCGCGGATCGTCGTGAAACCGTTGCGTAGCATCGTCTGGGCGTTGCGAACGCTGTAGATCGTCGCCTCGGGCACGTTGTCGGCGGTTCGATACTTCCCGAACATCGTCGTCAAGTAGTACGAGGGCAAGATGAACGCGGAGCAGTGCGTGTGGCAGTCGATGAGCCCGGGCATGATCGTTGCGTCGCCGAGATCGACGATCGCGGCGCCGCTGCCGGCGTCGCCTTCCTGCATCGAAACGATGCGATCGCCGCTCACGACGAGCACTCCCGGTGCGTGCATCGAGTGGCCGTCGAAAAGGCGTGCGGCTTTGATCGCCGTCACCGTCGCCGCGGCGCGTGCGCG
>JASHOM010000176.1 GCA_030041115.1 Vulcanimicrobiota bacterium
AGATTGCGGCCGCGAGCGTCAACCTGCGCGCGTTCGCGCTGCCAAAGAAAACGCCGAGCCATCCGCGGGGGGATGGCTCGGCGTCGTGTTGGCGAGTCTTATTCAGGGCTCGTGTTATACGTCTGCACGTACCACTGCTTGAACTGGTCGTAGGTCGGATAGTAGCCGTACTTGTGATAGAACCAGTCGCGGTACGCGTCTTGCCGGCGCTCTACTTCTTGCTGCTCCGCGCGTTTTTCGCGGACTTTGTGGTTGTAGTTGACGACCAGCGGAACCGAGGCTGCGGCGGCCGCGCTCACGAGGATGATCGTGTTGGTGCTTCCGCTGCCGTCGGCCAGCGCGGGAGCGGCCAGGCTTGCGGCAAGCGCCACGGTCAGCACGGCAGCCAGGGCTTGCGGTTTCTTCATGTTGTCCTTTCTGCAGGCGATTCGACCCCCCGGCTCCAACCCGGACGTTCGTGGAGATCGAAGCCTTCATTCGAGCAATCCCGGATTTTCCGATTCCCGGGATCCTTTTCCGTGACATTACCCCGTTGTTGAAAGATAAGCAAGGCTTTCGGCACGCGATCGACCTTTTTGTCGAGCGCTTCAAGGCCCGCGACATCGCGCACGTGGTCGGCATCGAATCGCGCGGCTACATCTTGGGAGCGCCGATCGCTTATGCGATCGGCGCGGGATTCATCCCGGTGCGTAAGCCCGGAAAACTGCCGCACGACAAACTCACCGAGGAGTACGCGCTCGAGTACGGCACCAACTCGCTGGAGATTCACGCCGATGCCCTCGCGCGCGGCGAGCGCGTCTTGGTCGTCGACGATCTGCTCGCCACGGGTGGAACCGCGGCCGCGACGGGACGCCTGCTCCGCCGGCTCGGCGCGCAGATCGAAGCCTTCGCTTTTCTCATCGAGCTCACCGATCTCGGCGGCCGCGCTCAACTGAAAAACGGCGAGGTCGTGAGCTTCGTTGCGTACTGATCCGGTAGCCACAGGCATCCTCGCCGCGCTCGCGCTGACCGCGACCGTCTTGATCGCCGCGCCGGCAACGAGCTGGGCGCGCCATCCGGCGCCGACGCCGTCACCGTCGCCCACGCCGGTTGCCGACCCCGCGGTGACGAAGATTGCCAAGCAGCAGTTCGTGCAATGGCAAGCCGGAGCGGTGAACAAGAGCCTCTATATCGCGCAGGTCGTCCCCAAGCTCACCGATTCGCTCATTGCCGGCACGTCGCGCGCCCTGGCTCAGCTCGGTGCGCTCAACGACACGGTCTACATCGGGCGCTGGATCAATCCCGACTTCCCGCCGGGCGTCAGCGGCTACATCTATCAGATGCGCTGCGCATCCGGAAACGTTTACCTCTGGCTCGCGATCGACCCCGCGGGGAAGATCGACGTTTTCTTCAAGAATCGGCTCGACGTCGAAAACGTAACCCCCTCGCCGTCGCAAACCCCCTCCGGCGCCCGCTAGGCAGGCTCGCCGAAGGGCGACCGCGTGGCATGGGCTTTGTTATAATAGCCGGACCATGACCATCGCCGAGCTCATCGAGCGGGTACGGCGCTACGAGCCCGCCGCCGACGCGGAGTGGCTGATGCGTGTCTACCAGCTTGCCGATGCCGCCCACCAAGGTCAGCGCCGGGCCTCGGGCGAGTCCTACATCGAGCATCCGCTGGCCGTGGCCGGGATCCTCGCCGAGCTCGAAGTCGACCACCAGACCATTGCCGCCGCTTTGCTGCACGACGTCGTCGAAGACACGTCGATCACCGGCGAGCAGGTCAGCGAGCAGTTTGGCGAGGAGGTCGCGCGTCTGGTCGACGGCGTAACGAAACTCACGCGAATCCCCTACCAATCGAAGGAAGACGCGCAAGTCGAGAATCTGCGCAAGATGTTCCTGGCGATGGCCAAGGACATTCGCGTCATCATCATCAAGCTTGCCGATCGCCTTCACAACATGCGAACGCTGGCGAGTCTGCCGGTCTCCAAACAGCAGGCGATCGCCCGCGAGACGCTCGACATCTACGCCCCGATCGCGCATCGCCTGGGCATTTGGAAGATCAAGTGGGAGATCGAGGACGAGTGCCTCCGCTACCTCGACGGATCGTCCTACCACGACATCGTGGAACGCGTTGCAAAGACGCGTCGCGAGCGGGAGGCCGACGTCGAAAAGGCAATTACGCGCCTGCGCGCCGAGTTCGCGGAGCTGAAGATCAACGCGGAGATCCAAGGCCGCCCGAAGCACTTCTATTCGATCTACTCCAAGATCAGCAAGGGGCGAGACTTTTCGACGATCTACGATCTCACCGCGATTCGCATCATCGTGGACAGCCTCAAGGACTGTTACGCGGCGCTGGGCGCGGTCCACGCCATGTGGACGCCGCTGCCCGGGCGATTCAAAGACTACATCGCGATGCCCAAGCCCAATATGTACCAGTCGCTCCACACCACGGTCGTGGGGCCGAGCGGCGACCCGCTCGAAATCCAAATACGCACCTGGGAGATGCATCGTACCAGCGAGTACGGAATCGCGGCGCACTGGCGCTATAAGGAAGGCGGCAAGGCCGACCAATTCGAGAACAAGCTCTCCTGGCTGCGAGCGCTCTTGGAATGGCAGAAGGACATGCGCGACTCGCGTGTCTTCATGGAGAACCTCAAGCTCGACCTGTTCGACTCTCAAGTGTTCGTCTTTTCCCCGCGCGGCGACGTCTACTCGATCCCCGCCGGCGGCACGCCGCTCGACTTTGCCTACCAAGTGCATACCGACGTCGGCAATCACTGCGTCGGGGCCAAGGTCAATGGGAGGATCGTTCCGCTCGACTACGCGATGCAGAACGGCGACATCTGCGAAATCTTGGTGAACAAGTCGAGCGGGCGTCCGTCGCTCGACTGGCTCTCGATCGTCAAGACCTCGAGCGCAAAGCACAAGATCAAACAGTGGTTCCGCAAAGAACGTCGCGAGGAGAACGTGCTCGTCGGTCAGGAGGCGCTCGAACAGGAGCTGGCACGTGCCGGTCTGCGGACCGATCTTGCGCGTGGCGCGCTGCTCGAACGCATCGCGGTTCGGCTGAACTACGCGACGCCGACCGATCTCTACGCCGCGATCGGATTCGGCGACGCGTCGGCGCAGGCGGTTGCCAATCGAGTGCGCGACGAGGTCAAGCACGACAACGTCGTCGATCTCACCAAGATCGGGCGCAAGCCGGCGGTGCGCAAGAGCGTACGCCGGAGCAGCGGCGTCCGCATCGCCGGCGTCGACGACGTCCTCGTGCGGCTCTCGAAGTGCTGTTCGCCCGTCCCGGGCGATCCGATCATCGGCTACGTGACGATCGGCCGCGGCGTCAGCGTGCACCGCGCCGATTGTCCCAACGTGGCCTTTATGAATGCCACACCCGAGCGGATTCTGCAGGCGCAATGGCTCTTCGACGCCGGCCTCACGCATTGCGTCGACATCGAAGTCGAAGCCGACGACCGGACGCAGTTGCTACAGGACATCATGGCGGTCTTTGCCGAGCTGAAAACTCAAGTCAGCTCGGTGAACGCGCGCGTCCGTAAGGACGGCGTCGCGGTGACCAGCCTCACGGTTCAAATCCGCGACCTCGACCATCTGCATAAGCTTCTGACCAAGCTCGAGACGCTCAGGAACGTCCGGCGCGTCTATCGCGTAACCAAGCGCGAGCGTACGGCGCTCTAGACTCCGTGTCCGGCGCCAAGCGGTAAAGCCTTCATCCGGCGGCCGCTTCCGACACGGAAGGGCGGCTACGACGTCGCCCACGCCGGATTTCGGGGTCGAACCGCCGAATGCTCGTACGTACGTCATAACGCAGGGTCGTCGTCGCCTCGACGTAGTCTTGACCGGGCTCGACGACGTCTCCGTCGCCTACCATCCCCGTTGGCGGCGTACGTCTGCCCTGACCCGTGAGCACGCCGCTTCCGTCCTGAAGTAATTCTCTACGCGCGCCCGATTGCTGCCATCCTTCCGGTAGCGTCAACCCCGCCACGCGCCCGAACCGGCCGTAGCTCTAGGTCTTGGTCCCGATCATCGTTGGCGGTTGTGTTCCCGGGACGCTGATCTTCTCGCCTTGAAGTGGATCCGTCTCCGACGCTTCGCGATCGCCGGCCGTGTAGGTCCAGGTAAACGTGTTCGTTGCTCCTTCCCAGGTTACCAACTGATTTGCGAGCAGGCCATCTTCAGTGTAGGCGTAGCTGAAGAGTTGTGGCTGGCTAATCCCTCCGTTCGACGGCTTGTTGTGCTGTGTAATTAAGCTGCAGTCGCCGGCGCCCAGACTCGCTGGACCGACCGAGAGATATTCTCGTTTTCCGTCGGTGTAGTAGTTGTGGCCGATCAGCGACGCGGCACCGTCGTTCTGGTCGCCCTGGGGCTCCGATACGCAGATGGTGCCCCATCGTATACTGAATCGAGATCGTTGCGTGCACCGACTTTCGGCGACAACCTCATGGGGTCAACCACAAGCACCTACGTGCGGCGCTTCTGCTGCTTGGCGAAGTAACGGCGCTATAGCGGACACGTTTAATGCTATGAACTGTTGATAGCCACTTCCGGTGCGCGGGACCGTAAGTCCCCGGCATAGCGTTGTCTGGGAAAGATGCATCTCCAGGAAATATCTGTCCGGCGCAAGACTTGAGAAATAGGTTAGGGAACCGTCCCGAAGGCCAAACCTAACACGAGGCAGGTTCCAGGCAGACGCTGACCGCAGGTCTGCCGTGATGCCATCCGGGATGGAAAGGGCGACCGCGCTGTTATATAGCGTGGGCGTCGAACAGCACCTCCTGCTCGTTAGCAGAATAATGTGACGTACTTGCGAATGGAAGACGGCTACGGGCGTGGACGACGCAGTCCTGCACGAACCACTGACCGCCGATGCGATATAGTTTCCCGCATGCACGTCCACCGAGGCGTTATAAATGCCACTTCCTTTTAGCGTCTCATGGGCAATAACCGTGACGGGACGTAAAGGCCGTTCATTAGCATGCCATTTGAGAACGCTTATTACTGGCGCCACTGCCGTGGCAGTCTCGCAATTGATGACCGTTAGCGCAATTTGCCCGTTGCCGGAGCCGCTTGGCTGCGAGGGCGTGAGGAGCATTCCGAGCGCGGTCGCGGTAAGCAACACTAGCTTCATTCTCTCAATCCTCCGGTCCGCTCCGCTTGGACATTTGCGTTCTAATCCGGAGCGACCAACATTTGACGATCTCTCGCTATGGTAAGCAGTTTCCGCACAGCGGCGGTATGAACTGGCTGTCGCTCCACGCGGGGTACACCTGGCCGTCTGAGTACCACTGCTTGTATAGGCTCCTACCGACGCTAGTGTAGATTGCTTTAAGGTCAGGAAGCTGTTGGAGCTTGGACGTGCCCAATACGCACCCCAGCGTCGCGCCAGGATCGAATGCAGGCGAACCTGAAATCGGGCAAAATCAATCTCCAGCGCAAAATACACGAAACCGTCGGTGCTCAGGAGAGCCGGCTGCGAGCGTCAAATACCCGAGGCGGAAGCCGAGCTTGGGAATTCCGCTTGCTCTGATCCGTGCGGGGGGCGCGCCGCAATGCGCGTCGCTACCGCGCTAGCAGGCGTGCATTTCGTCGTTCCCGCAGTTGCCGCGTTCGCGGCGGGGGCGATGAATAGCGTTGCGGGCGGTGGAAGCTTCATCTCTTTTCCGGCGCTCCTTTACGCCGGGGTGCCGCCGATTTCGGCAAATGCGACCAACAACGCGGCGATGTGGGTGGGCACGATCGGCAGCGCGCGAGGCTATCGCGAAGAGATCGCGGCGCATCGCAAACTCTTGCTGCCCGTACTGGTCGCGAGCATCGCGGGTTCCCTGATCGGCGCGTGTTTGTTGCTGGTAACGCCGCAAGCGCTCTTCGAGCGATTGATTCCATGGTTGCTGCTCTTTGCCACGCTCGTCTTCGGAGCGAGTCCGCTGATCGCGCGCCGTTCGGCCGCACCTCCGGGCCATGCACCCTGGCAGATCGCCGTGCAGTTCGTCGTCGCCGTCTATGGCGGATACTTCGGCGCGGGCATGGGCATTTTGATGCTCGCGGTTCTCGCCTTTTCGGGACTGCCCAATTTCAACGCGCAGAACGCGATCAAGAATCTCCTTGCCCTTTCGATCAACGGCGTCGCGCTCGTCCCGTTCGTCGTCGCGCGAATCGTGGATTGGCGTTTCGCCCTCCCGATGGCGGCGATTGCCTTGCTTGGTGGATACTTCGGCGCGCGCTTCTTCCGGCGGGTGCCGCAGGCGATCTCTCGCGCGCTCGTCGTCGCAATCGGTGCGGCGATGACTATAGTTTTTTTTGCACGCGGCGTCGCCTGAAAGGTGACGCCGGTTGCTTGTTCTTGCAGGGCGAGCAAAAAGGCGATTCGAAAGGCGCTCAACGTTACTTACTGCGCTAAAAACAACGAGGCTATGTATGGGGTTTTGCAAGAGATTGGTGCCGTTGACGATGGCGGGCTGCGCGCTTTTTGCGCTCGCGGCGTGCGGGGGAAACGGTGCCGTGCCGAACGGTTTAACGGGGGGGAATCCGGCGTCGCAGCTCGCGGGCTCCGACGCAAGCGTCGCGTCGCCGGCCGACAATACGTCGATCCTCAAACTGCTCAAGAAAGACGTCGTCATCGGCACGACGACGGATCCGACCAACGGCGACACGGGCCCGCGCGCGCTCGCGGTCGTGAAGACCGGTTACGTGCTGAAGAAGGGGCAGCTTCTTCTCTGTAACTTCGAGAACAAGAGCGGCACGGCCGGACAGGGAACGACGATCGACGTCTTCAATCCGGTCGCGGGCTCCAGCGCCGCCACGTTCACCCAGAGCAGCGATGTCGAAGGATGCGACGGCGCTGCGGTCTCGGACGGGAATTCCGTCTACGGCGCCGGCGCAACCAGCAAGGAGGTCGCCGAATTCGAACCCGACGGCAAGCTGAAGAAAACCTACGGAGCGCCGATCGAAGTACCGTTCGCAGACGGCGACGCATTTTGCAATAAGCCGTATAGACCCGAAAACATCTTTGTGGGCGACAGCAAGGACGGCGACGTCGTCAAGTTCGGGATCAGCGTCTACGGCAGCCCGAAGGAAGTGCAGATCATCAGCGGCTTTGCGGTCAACAAGGGCAGCGGGTGGAGCGTTCTGGGACCGTCGGGATTCCAATACGACGGCTGCAAAGACACGCTCTACGTCGTCGACGGCGTTAACGACACGATCGTGGCGGTCAGTCACGTCAGCGCGCTGCTCGAAAAGGACGAGATCGTCGTGGAGAAAGGCGGCAAGACCTTCAAGTGCAAGTATCCGAAGACGAGCTGCGCGACCCTCGTCTACAGCGGGAAGCCGCTCGACGCGCCCGTCGCCTCGGCGCTCTTACCGAACGGCAACCTCATCGTGGCCAACACCGCGGGCGGCAACACGCTCGTCGAGTTGACTCCGGCCGGCAAGGTTCTCGATACGAAGGTGGTCGACAAAAGCAAAACCGCCGGCATCTTCGGACTCGTCGCCACCGGCACCGGCGACAGCAACACGGCGCTCTTCTTTACCGACACGAACTCCAACAATTTGCAGGAGCTCGAGCAGTAGCAGAGCCTGCGTCGACGAACTGAAGGACCTCCGCTCGGAGGTCCTTCGCTTTTTCACATGTCCGTATCGACGGGCCGGAACGAAGGCTTCTCGTGCATGAAGTACGATTTGCCGAGACTCGACGGAAGCGGGCTGAACTGGATCGGCGGCTGCTGGTAGTCGAAGCAGTCGATGATGCTCTTTGAATAGGAATCGCTCGTCCCAAGCGAGCCGAGATTCCAGTTCTGCTCGACGTACTTCAGGATGCTGCCAAACGTGTAGCTCGTCGATGAGATGTAGCCCGGCTTGGCATAGGGCGAAATGATGAGTGCGGGAACGCGCAAGCCCAAGCCGCCGTAGCCGTACCGCTTGGTCGAGAGCTTGCCCATGTTGTCGTAGAGGCCGCCCCAGTCGTCCCAAACGATGACGATCGCCGTCGAGTTCCAGTAGGAGCTCTCGCCGATCGCGTTGACGACGCTGGCAACCCACTGGGGCCCGTCATCAGTCTTCGTGCCGGGATGGTCGGAGTCGTTCTGGTCCGGAATGACCCACGAGACGGCCGCCAGCGCACCGCCGGCGACGTCGTCGAAAATCTTCGTCTGGGGAGTGATGACGTTGGTCTTCCACTCCGATCCGTAGCGGACCGCGGCGATTACGTCGAACGCGCTCATCAGCTTGCCGTAACTGGTATCGGTGGGGGGCACGTAATACTTCCACGAGATACCCGCGGCGTCTAACAGGTCGCGCAGCGTCTCATAGGTTGCCTTGAAGTGCGTCGTGCACGGAAACGGCCCGTCTTTGATGTACTCGTCCTTTTCCGTGATGAGGTGCGTGATCGTGCCCTTGGGCGCGTCGCAACCCCAGTAGCATTTGCTCCCCGAACAGTTCGGCAGATCGATCATCGCCTTACCCGGCTCGACGATCGTGCCGCCCCGGATGAGGTCCTGATGAGCGGCGAAACTGTCGCTCCCCTGGACGGTGAACATATGCTCGGCCAGCGTGTATTGTTCGGCCATGTCCCAGTAGGGCTGGATTTGCTCGGGATCGGTGTATTGGTACGGATACGTGCACTCCGGCGGCCCGGTTCCACCGAACTTGATCAAGTCGAACGCGTCCACGTTTCCGCCGTCGTATGCGACCGAATATCCACTCTTGAACGAGTGGTTCAAATCTCTGGGCAGGACGAGGGGCATCTTCGTGAGCTTGATGCTTTCCTTGTACGGAATCGGCGGGCTGCACCCCTCATTTGCAACGACTTTGCCGGTGGTCGTGCCGTCGGCGCCGGGGAAGGTCGCAAAGAAATCGTTGAAGGTGCGATTCTCCTGAATCATGATCACGACGTGCTCGATCGGGCTGGGCGAGCTGGAACCCGATTGAGAACTCAGCAGAGGCGCGGTCGCCGACGAGCCGATGCTGTTGCAATCGGCGAGCAGCAGCCCGATCGCGCAGAACGCCAATCCGACGTAGAGCGCTGAAATCTTCATCTCGTGCGGCTCATCTCGTGCGGCTCGTCCGGGGCTATTGCGTGTCGACCGGTATGTTCGACGGCGGCTCGTGGATGAAGTACGAAATCGGATATTTCGACGCAATCGCCGTGAACTTGCGCGGCTGCTGCGTGAAGTCGAAGGCATCGTCGAGACTCGCGGCGCGCGCGTCGGTATAGCCCTCCGACTCCGGTCCGATGCTGCCGGCCGGGAGGCCGTAAACCTCTTCGATGAATCGCAGGATGCTTCCATACTCGTATTGCGTGCTGTCGACGTACCCTTGCTTGGCATAGGGCGAGATGATCAGACAGGGCACGCGAATGCCCAGACCGCGATAGTCGAGCTGCGGCGGCGGTGCGTTATCGTAGAAACCACCCCAGTCGTCCCAGAGGATGATGATCGCGCTCGTCGGCCAATAGGCGCTCTCGCCGACGGCGTTGACGATCGAAGCGACCCACGACGGCCCTTGATCGCTGTGTTGAGCGGGGTGGTCCGAATCCGGCTTGCTCGGCGTCACCCAGCTCACCGAGGCCAGATTCCCGTTTTCCGCATCGGTTAGAAAAATCGTCTGCGGAGCGATGATCTTCGTGTTCCAATCGGGACCGTAGCGCGTGTATCGAATAGCTTCGTAGGGCTCCCAAAAGCCGGCGTCGAGATGCTTGGTCGCATAGAATTTCCACGAAATGCCGGCGCCGTCGAGCACCTCGGCCATCGTATTGAACTGATCGAAGCACGGGAACGGCCCCTTGAAGAGATGCACCTCGCGGTACGGACTCTCGGACAAATAGGAGCTCTTCGTGCCGGGGGGCGAATCGCAATCGTCCGGTGCGTGACTCGGGAAGTTCACTTCGGCTTCCGACGGCAGCTTGATGTCGTCGGTGCCGGCGACCAGCGTAAGGTGCGCCGTGAAGCTGCCGCCGAACTCGGTGGGAAACATCTCGTCGGCGAGCACGTAGTCCTGCGCCATGGTCCAGTACGGCGTGATCTGCGAATGCTCGATGTAGGTGTACGCGGCGTATTGACCTTCCTTGGTCCCGTATTTCGAGAACCCGTCCATGTTGCCGTTGTTCCACTCGGTCATCGACGAGCCCCAATCGTGTTCGATGTCGGGGTTGTTTTCGAAGGTGTCCTGGTGGAGGTTGACGCTGACGTCGCCCGGCGGACAACTCCCACTGGAAGTGGCCCGGTGCACGACTCGCATGACGGCCCGCAAGCCGCGCATCCGGTTGCTGCCGCTGCCCGGAAGCGCGCAGCCCGACAGGGGAGCATTCGCACCGGGGTAGCCCGCAAATAAGTTGTCGAGGCTGCGGTTCTCCTGGATCACGACGATGACGTTCGTTATATATTGGCTCGCCGAGCCGCCTGCTGGGCGCACGGCAGGTAGCGGTGCCCGCCCGCTTGCTGCGTCCGTTCCCGGCGACGAACAAGCCGCCAAAAGAACGAGGCCGGCGAGCGTCAAGAATATCGCCGGTTTGGAAAGCTTCATAGGAGCGCGTGCTTCAAAAAACGGCGACCGAAGTCCTATGATGGGGATTTTGCGCGGCGACTCGAAATAGGCGGGTCGACCTGCTGCCCGCGATGCTTGACGTGGGCCGCCCACTCGCGTGGGCGTCCGTAGTACGGGGAGAAGAATGACTGTTTACGAGGTGACCTACATTTTGCGCCCGTCGCTCGAGGAGAGCGACGTGGAACAGCGCGCCGACGCGATCGCCGGGATCATCAAGAATCAGGGCGGCGAGGTGGTCGCGGTCGAGCGGCTCGGCAAGAAGCGGCTGGCGTATGAAATCAAGGACGTTCGGGAAGGTAACTACGTGGTGATGCAGTTTAAGAGCGAAGCCGCGGCTTCCAAGGAGCTGGAGCGGCAGCTGAAGCTGCACGAGGACGTGCTGCGCGCGCTCGTCGTGCGGCTCGACGCCAAGATGCTGACGCACATGGCGTCGCTCGCCGCCGCAACCCCGCCCCAGCCGCCGCCGTCATGAAACGGGCAGCCTTTCGGTAATATCTGTGCCATACAGTTGACACTGTGAGGCGATAGCCTCGCTTTGTGAACGCATGCGTAGGAAGAGAGTAAGCGATGGCAGGTTCGTACAATCGGATCATACTGGTGGGCAATCTCACGCGCGACCCCGAGATTCGCTACACGCAGTCCGGCAAAGGCGTCACCAAGTTCACGCTGGCCGTGAACAACCCGCGCAATCGCGAAGAGACGAGCTTCGTCGACATCGTCGCTTGGGATCGGCTCGGCGAGACCTGCAATACGTATCTCAAGAAGGGCTCGAACTGCCTGGTCGAGGGCCGCTTGGTGATTCGCAGCTACGACGACAAAGACGGCAATAAGCGAAAAGCAACCGAGGTCGTGATCGACAACATGCAAATGTTGGGCTCGCCGCGCGACCGTGCGCCCGGCAGCGGCGACGACGCGGGACCCGGCCACAACGGCGGGGGCGCCCAAGGTTCGGGCGAAGGGTTCGGCGACGAGCTCGAAGACGAGATTCCGTTCTAAGGTTCGTTACGGATGAGCTAGCGCGTTCGCCGAGCCGGGCCGCTTGGGTCTCGGAGGCGTTGCAATCAACAACCCCTAAATAACCGCGTAGGTGAGAAGGGGATGATGAAAGCGTCAACTGCATCGTGTTTCTTGGCATTCTGCGCCGTCGCCGTAGCGCTGGTCGCCTGCAACGGAGCCGCGTCCTCGGGTGGCGCGAGCCCACCGTTGAGTCCGCTAACGGGGTCAGGCTCGCCCAGCCCGATCCAGCATATCGTCCTCATGATCCAAGAGAATCGAAGCTTCAACGATTTTTTTGCGACGTTCCCCGGCGCCGACGGCACGACCACGGGCCAAGTGGTCGCAAATCCGAACTGCAGTCCGCCGATTTCGGCAGGCGTGATTCCGCTGACCGAAATGCCCCTCGACGTTCCGCACGATCTCAACCATCTGTGGCACACGGGATACCAGGTTGCATACGACAACGGGAAGATGGACGCTTTCGACAACGTCAAGTTCGTGACGAACAAAGAGTACGAGTGTTCCTATCCGTACCAATACACGAAGCCCGCCGACATCGGCGTGTATTGGACGCTGGCCACCCAATATGCGCTGGGGGAGCACATGTTCACCACGAACGGCAGCGACAGCTTTACCGCCCACCAGGACCTTATTCGCGGCGGAACGATCGTCCAGCCGAACAAAGCCTTGGTCGACGATCCGAACTGCGGCGATTGTTGGTGGGGATGCGATGCTCCGCACGGTTCGATCACGCATCTCGTGAATAAGGCGAGCACAAAATACATCAAGGAAGGTCCGTTCCCGTGCTCGGACCACTTCAAGAGCACGTATTTGACGCTCCGCGACTTGCTCGATGCCAAGTATGTGACTTGGAAATACTACGTGCCTCCATCGAATAAGATCTTCGGCAAGCTGCTGAGCGCCTTTGACGTGATTTATCCCGTGCGCTACGGTCCGGAATGGAAGACGAACGTCATCACACCCGAGACGCAGATCCTCAATGACGCGCAAAACGGCAATCTGGCCTCGATGTCGTGGGTCATTCCCGAGGAAAACAACTCGGACCATCCCGGCACTTCGGTGGACGACGGGCCGCAATGGGTCGCCGCCGTCGTCAACGCAATCGGCGAGAGCTCCTACTGGGACTCAACGGCAATCATCATCGTCTGGGACGACTGGGGTGGCCTGTACGACAACGAGAGCGCCGGGCCGCCGCTGCAATACGCAGGCCCCGGCGAACGGGTGCCCATGCTCGTCATTAGTCCGTACGCCAGACCGGGCTACATCTCGACGACGGTCTATCAGTTCGGCAGCATCCTCCATTACATCGAAAACAATTGGGATTTGGGTTCGCTCGGGACGACTGACAGCGCGACTCCGATCACCGACTGCTTCAACTACAATCAGACGCCGATTCCGTTCCAACCGGTCACGTCGACCTTGAGCAAGTCGTACTTTTTACACGAGAAACACTCGTACAAGCCGCCGGACGACGACTGGTGAATTCGTCGATCCGACGGCTCACCGGCTTGCATGGCGCTCCATTCCGGACGTCGCGAAGGCCGCAGCGATGCTCTTTGCATTGGCGCTCTGCGGATCGCTGCTGACGGCGGCGGCAGCCGACGCCAAGGCGGCGCTGCTGGTTTCGGCGATGACGCCGGCCGAACGATTCACCCTCGTGCTCGGCGAGCCGGGCACGCCCGTTCGCGACGGCGTCGTCACCGGCGCGATCGGGTCGGCGGGCTACGTCCCGGGAGTTCCGCGACTTGGCGTACCGGCGCTGCAGGAGACCGACGCGAGCCTGGGCATTGCCAATCCCGACAACGTCCGGCACCGCGACGTCGCGACCGCGCTGCCCTCGGCGCTCTCGCTGGCCTCGACCTGGGATCCGCAGTTGGCCTATCGCGACGGGGCCTTGCTCGGCGACGAAGCGTGGCGTAAGGGTTTCAACGTCCTCCTGGGCCCGGGCTTGAATTTGACGCGCGATCCGCGCAACGGCCGCGACTTCGAATATCTCGGCGAGGATCCGCTGCTCGCCGGCAGGTTGGCGGGCGCCGAGATCTGCGGCATTCAAGACCGGCACGTGATCGCAACGATGAAGCATTTTGCGATGAACGATCAGGAGACCGGGAGATTCGTGCTCTCCGCCGATATCGGCGAAGCGGCGATGCGGGAAAGCGATCTGTTGGCCTTCGAGCTGGCGCTCGAAGACGGCCGCCCGGGTGCGGTGATGTGCGCGTACAACCGCGTGAATGGCGTCGACGCATGCGAGAACGATCATCTCTTGAACGACGTACTCAAGCGCGATTGGAACTTCGCGGGGTGGGTGATGTCGGACTGGGGAGCGGTCCATCATCTCGATGCCGCCGTAAACGGCCTCGATCAGGAATCGGACGCGCAGCTCGACCGGGAGGCCGCCGGCGGCGCCTTCTTCGGAAAGCCATTGCAAGCCGCCGTCGGTTCGGGCGCGATTCCGCTCGCGCGCCTGCTCGACATGAACCGTCGAATCCTGCGATCGATGTTCGAAGTCGGGCTGTTCGGCGCGCCGCCGCAGCGCTCGCCGATCGATTATGCCGCTCACGCGGACGATGCGCTTCACGCCGCCGAGCGCGGCATCGTGGTGCTCGAGAACGACGGCATACTGCCGCTGCGCCCATCAATTCGCCGGATCGCCGTCATCGGCGGTTTTGCCGATGCCGGAGTCCTCTCCGGCGGCGGCTCGGCGCAAGTGATCCCGGTTGGGCATCCGTTGCTCGCGCCGCTCGGCGGCGAGGGCGCCCAGGACGTCTTCTACGTTCGTTCGCCGCCGCTGACGGCGATTCGATCGCTCGCGCCGCGTGCGGCCGTGAGCTTCAGCGACGGGCGCTACCCGAGCGAAGCCGCGGCCCTTGCCGCGCGCGTCGACGTGGCGATCGTCTTTGCGACGGAGTGGAGCTGCGAAGGGGCGGACGCGCCCGGCCTCTCCCTACCCGGCGGGCAAGACACGCTGATCGGCGCGGTCGCGGCGGCGAATCCGCACACCATCGTCGTGCTGGAGACCGGCAATCCCGTCACGATGCCGTGGCTCGATAGGGTCGCGGCGGTGGCGGAAGCGTGGTACCCGGGACAACGCGGCGGCGATGCGATCGCCAACGTGCTCTTCGGGCGCGTTGACGCCGCGGGGCGGCTACCGATCACGTTTCCCGCCGCGCAAGCACAGCTCGTTCATCCGGACCTGCCGGGGCTCGATGCGCTGCTCGCGCTGACGGCCGATGGAGCGCGCGGATATCAGACGGCCCGCCTCCCGCCGTTTTCGGTCGCGTATCCCGACGGCGGCGACGCCGGGTATCGCCGGTTCGCCAAGGAGAACCTGCGGCCGCTCTTCGCGTTCGGTCACGGGCTGTCGTATACGGCCTTTCGCTACGGCGGCTTGCGCGTGACCGGCGGCGCAACGCTCTCGGCGACGTTTACGGTGACCAACGCCGGCTCGCGCACCGGGACCGATACCCCGCAGCTCTATCTTACGCGCCGTCTGGGCGCGCCCGAGATGCGGCTGCTCGGATGGTCGCAGGTAACGCTTGCGCCGGGTGCGTCGCGCGCGCTGAGCATCGTCGCCGATCCCCGTTTGCTCGCCGACTTCGACGCAACCGGCGGCGTCTGGCGAATTCCGCAAGGCGCGTACGAGGTCTCGCTCGGCGCTGCGTCCGACCAGCTGGGCGAACGCGCGACCGCTCCGGTGGAGGCGCAGGTCCTCAACCCCTAGAGCGTTTGGCCCACTTGCTTTTACCGGTTGGATAAAGGCGCGGACGCGTTCCCATGCAACGGCATCGTCAACTACTCGCGACTCAAAGGAGAAAACGAGCGACGATGAATTCGACGGACCTGCCGACCAGTCCCGAGTTGCGCGACTTTCTCGCGCTTCCCTACGCCGAGCTCGAAGAGCTGAACCTGCGCGTGAAGGCTCAACGCCAAGAACGCGTGCCGCTGCGCGCGCTGCAAGAGCAGCGATTGAGCTACCTCGCCGACGAGCCCCGGATCAAGGCTCTTACGGTGCTCTTCAGCGACCTCGAAGGGCGCTTGCACATGCTCGACTACGACAAGAAGTTCTTGCTGCGATCCTACGACAATCTCACGTTTGACGGCTCCTCGATTCGCGGCTTCACCGCTCAGCGGGAGAGCGATCTGCGCTTGTCGCTCGACTGGAGCGCGTTCTACTGGGTACCGGCGGACATCTTTGGTTCGGGCAAGATACTCGTCTTCGCGGACGTCCTCGATCGTGCCGGCCGGCCCTTTACCGGCGACGTTCGCGGCAGCCTCAAACAGCTAGCCAACGAGTGCTACACGAAGGAAGGCTACGCGCTCAACGCTGCCAACGAAATCGAAGGGTTTCTCTTCAAAGGGCTCGACGCCGAGCGGCACTACCACGAGACCGCGAAGTTCGAATACGTCAATACGGGCGGCTACTACCATTCGCTTCCCGGCGATCCGCTGCGCAACTTCATCGATACCGTGGCGGAAGTTCAGCGCTCGATGGGCTTTCAGAATGAAAAGGATCATCCGGAAGTCGCGCCGTCGCAGTTCGAAATCAACTACAACTACGGCGAGGTCGTCGCGGCGGCGGACCAAATCCAGCTCTACAAGCTGATCTGCCGCCAAGTTGCGACCAAGCTGAGCATGACCGCAAGCTTCCTGCCCAAACCGGTTGTGGGCGTCAACGGCAGCGGCATGCACACCAACGTTTCGGTGAGCAAGAACGGAAAGAACCTATTCTGGGATCCCAAGGGCCAGGAGCA
Source organism: Vulcanimicrobiota bacterium (assembly GCA_030041115.1). Classification (GTDB taxonomy): domain Bacteria; phylum Vulcanimicrobiota; class Vulcanimicrobiia; order Vulcanimicrobiales; family Vulcanimicrobiaceae; genus Cybelea. The sequence continues at coordinate 16,302 of JASHOM010000176.1, forward strand.
ACTCAGCGCGTTCGGCTGGAAGTTCGTCGACCGCATTCTCACGCACGGCAACGACATCTGCTTGATGCTCAACTCGAGCGTCAACGCGTATCGGCGGCTCGATCCGCATTTCGAAGCCCCCAATCAGCTCAAGGCATCGGCGATCGACCGCGGCGCCATGATTCGCGTGCCGATCGGCAACGAGCGCAGCATGCGCACCGAAATCCGTTCGGTCGCTCCCGACGCGAATCCCTATATGGTGATGCTGGCCGTCTTCAAGACCGGGTTGGAAGGAACCGTCAGCACGCTAAAAAACCTGCGGCAAGCCGATCGTTATCTGCCCGACAACATCTACGACGCGCTCGGGGCGTTTCGTCAATCGGAGTGGACCGGTAAACTGCTCGGTGAGGACGTGAAGCAGCGCTACGCCGACCTCAAACAAGCCAGCGCGGACCGCTGTCCGCGGCTTCTCGGCTCTTTCGTCAAGGCGCAGGAAGTCATTTACCACCACGAAGTGTACAACCAGTACCTCTGGGGCTTGTTCTGATGGTCGGAACGAGGACGTCGAAGAACTCGGACCGGTTCAATCGTGACTCGCGCGGATCGCCTGGAGGGGAACGGCGATCACGCTGCCCGAGTCGCTGCCGATGATCAGCGTTTTGCCGTCGACGATCGGCGATCCGACGTTGAACGAGGTGTTCATGAACTTATCGCCGACGGCGCGCCCGCTCTTCGCGTCGACTGCCCAGAGATAGCCGCCGAGGTCGCCGAAATAGACGATGCCGTCGACGTAGACGATCCCGCCCTTGACGACGCCCCGAGTCGGCATTTCCCAGACCAGCGTTCCGGTCGCCGGATCGAGGGCATGGAGCCACGGCGCAATCGCGCTACCGAGATAGAGCAAGCCGTCCGCCAGCAGCGGTATCGCCGCTTCGTTCCGAATCGGCAGCGGGCCGCTTTCGAGCGCGACGTCCCAGACGAGGGCGCCATCGCTGACGCGAAGCGCGTACGCGCGTTGCACGGTCAGATCGCCGATGACCGTCGAAGTGTCCGGCCAAACCGGCGAGACGTAATCGCAATAGACTCGGTAGCCGTCGCTCACCGGCGGGCAGTCGCCGATCCCCGAAGCGCCTCTCGAAAAATCGCTGCGCCAGACCAGCGATCCGCCGTCGGCGTGAAGGCGCCAGGCAGCGTTGCTGCCGACGCCCATCGTAATGAAGTCGCCGTTCCCCACGGGCAGTGCCGCGGTCATCGAGGCCATCGAGCCGATCGACCGCGCGTACTTTTTCTCCCCCGTCAACGGGTCGAAACCATTGACCCATCCGGCGCCGTCGTGATTGAC
>JASHOM010000177.1 GCA_030041115.1 Vulcanimicrobiota bacterium
CGCAGCCGCCGATCGGCGCGCCCGGCGCAACGTCGCAAAGCCGCGCGATCCCCGCGCACGCCGAGCGCGGCGCATCGTGGATGCTGCCGGAGGCGAAGGGCGAGGATTTGCTTTACGTCTCAAAACTTACGAAGGTCCTCATCTACGCATATCCGACCGCCAAAGTGGTTGGGAATCTTACCGGGTTCGATGACGCAGGCGGCCTCTGCTCCGATCGAAGCGGAGACGTGTGGGTGACGGACTTCCAGAAGTCAGAGATCAGCGAATACGCGCACGGTGGGACGAAACCGATTGCTATTCTGATCGACGAAAACGACCCGGTAGCCTGCGCGGTGGACCCGCGAAGCGGGGATCTCGCTGTGGCGAACTACACGGACAATGTCTCGGTCTACCCATCTGGCAGCGGCAACCCGGCGATTTATACTGCACCAGACTTTTATTTTATGGAGTTTTGCAGCTATGACGGCAGCAGGAACCTGTTCATTGACGGCTACCGAGGAACTCACAAAGGCCAGGCGCGTGCGGCGATCCTGAAGCTCTCGTACGGCGGCACGCGGCTGCAGCGGTTCAAGCTGGAAGGGAGGCGGCGCACGAGCCTACGCTCTCCCGGTGGCCTGCAATGGGACGGCAAGAGCCTTGTCGTCGGCTACGCGGGAAAGGGTCGTAACGAACTCTACCGGGTCGCGGACCTAGGCCGGTTCGGAAAGATAACCAAAAAAATCGCGCTCACGGCGCCCGACGGCGGCTTCATTCCAGGCTACGCTCCGTTCGTACTCTACAGGGGCAACATCATCGGGGCATACAACGTGGGCACGATGCAGATTAGCAATATCGCCTTCTGGCCCTATCCGGGAGGAGGCGCCGCCATCAAGGAGTTCAAGGTTCGCGGCAAATTTTATCCGGCGGGCCTTGCGCTTAGCGTCGCTCCGAATTAACGTCGCCCGCGACGGGTGCGGGCTTGTCGGTGCTCCCTTCAAAAAGTTAGCGCCGGAAATTTCTGCTCGGCTTGGTGTCCGAGATTTCAGTCGCGAGAGACGACGAGGTGCCGCGCGGGGGTGGTGCATTGCTTGCGCCTGCGCGCGTGTTGGCGTCGGGTGCCGTGCGCGAGAGAGTCGCGAGGGGAATTGCGCCCCTGTTCGTGCGAAATGTCCGCAATGACCTTTGAAAGCGCTCCCGAGAGGCGCGGTCCCCTTCAAGCGACCGGCTACGAAGGCTCAACCTTTACCCAAGACCGCATGGCTCTTGGGCCAGCGGAATACGTCGACCGCGATCTCGTCGCGCTCTTTGCCGATTAAAATCGGTTCTTTCACCGTCGTAGTCACTCCTTTGGCCTAGCAGCAGGCCACTTGTAGAACTCCAGCAGCAGTATATCATCCTTCTCGTAGACCGGTGCGTTCAACCAGGAAAAGAACTGGACACGGGCGGTAACGGTCTGTTCCAAAAGGTTGCCCTTCGTGTAGACCATTCGATTCAGGCCGTAAGTCTTATCGGGCAACTGGTGTTGAACCCTGCTCCCGTTCAGGTTATGTGCACCGCCGACGAGATGAGTTGCCCCGACTGTCGCCTGTCCTGGCGGAGCAAGGATAAGGGAGCGCAAGAGGTAACGGGCGCCGCGTTGATAGCCGTTGGTTGCGATAACGAAGCAATGCGCTACCTTGGCGACGAGTTTGAAAAAATCCGTCAGGTAGATGTTTTGCGTAGTGCCTCCGCGCTTTGAGCCGTGCTTTGCCATGAGTTGTCGCGTCTGTTGTTCGGCATGCGGCGATTGCCAACGCCATATACGACCTGGTGCGCGTAGGTCTGGCAGGTTGGTCGGACTTCGATGGCCGGTGACCATGCCCGGAGCATCGAGAAGCGGCATCGCCAAAGTAAACGGGTAATCCGACACCTCTACCTGTACGCTTGGACCGGAAGCTGCCCTTTCTCAGTCTTGCGCTTCAGTTGAAGTTGTTGTTGGAGTTTGCCGCGCGCCTTTCGAAAGAGATGGGCGCGAGCAACGAGCAAATTGATTTTGTAGTTGCCGTCGGCGGTTTGGCAAATCGTATCGTTGAGGACGGCTCGGGGCAGTATGGCGTGGCGGTGCCGTCGCTTGCGTCTCTTGGTGGTCCCGGTCATGCCGGAACGGAGCAAGTTGCGAGCCTTCAGCGCAAGATGACGGTTGAGGACTTCGTGGCATCCCATGAGAGCTTGGCCGTCGAGCTTTATGAGGAGGCGCTCTGGGGCTTCGGGATCGAGGCCTCAGCGATGGCTGTCCGCGCCTCGCAAGGGCATTTTAAGCCCGTTTCTATCGCAGGCGACGTGGCAGGATAGCTCCTTGCCTGGCGGGGTGAGCGGGAGGGGTCTCGGAAGGGTGGTTGCCGCGTGATGCGGAGATTAGCAGGCCCATTCGCCGCATTTTTGCGGGAAATAGGGCTTGCATTTTGCGGCGAATATCGCTCATAATCTCCGCAAGGATGCGGAGATTATGAGCCCCTACATTCATGAACGTGCGGACTGGCCCAAGTTTCGACTCGATCAGGAAACCCTGGCCGGCAAGCTGGCAAGCGTGCGCCACCTTCAGGGGCGTCTTGTGGGCCTCATGCACGGCCTCGGCTTCTCGGTACAGGAAGAGACGACGCTGCGGAGTCTGACCGAAGAGATTCTCAAATCAAACGAGATCGAGGGAGAGCATCTCAACAGAGACCAGGTGAGGTCCTCCGTTGCGCGACGCCTCGGCATCAACATTGGCGCACTTACACCCACGGACCGCAACGTGGACGGCGTCGTGGAAATGATGCTGGACGCTACGCAGAAATACGATGAGCCATTGACGAAAGCGCGCCTCTTTCGCTGGCATGCTGCGTTGTTTCCGACAGGCTATAGCGGCATCAATAAGATCGCAGTCGGCGCGTGGAGAAAAGACGCCGCGGGACCGATGCAAGTCGTTTCCGGAGCCTATGGTCGCGAGCGGGTGCATTACGAGGCTCCCGGTGCCCCGTTCGTGGACAAGGAGATGCGTGCTTTCTTTCGCTGGTTCAACGCCTCGGATGAAACCGATTTTGTGATGAAGGCCGGCGTAGCGCATTTGTGGTTTGTGACTATTCATCCGTTCGAGGATGGCAATGGGCGCATAGCGCGCGCCCTTACAGACCTGCTGCTCGCGCGTTCGGAAAAATCTTCGCAACGGTTCTATAGCATGTCGGCGCAGATCCAGGCGGAGCGCAATGAGTACTACAGGCTTCTTGAGGCGACACAAAAGGGGGACCTTGACATCACACCGTGGATGTCGTGGTTTCTAGACTGCCTTGGTCGTGCTTTCGAGAGAGCCGAAGGCGTATTTGACTTGATAATGGCGAAAGCGCATTTCTGGGAGCGCCATCGCGGGACCGAGTTGAACGTTCGACAGCAGATGATGGTGAACAGACTGCTGGATGGTTTCGATGGCAAGCTAACGAGTTCAAAATGGGCGAAGATCGCCAAGACTTCGCCCGATACGGCGTTGCGCGACATTGAGGCGCTGATTGCAGCGGGAATTTTGAAGCGCGATGCCGGCGGCGGCAGAAGTACCAGCTACTCGTTGGTCGATGTGAACGCCGCCGCATTGACGGCGGGGAATTGAGAATGGCGACGCTTCAGGAGCAAATTGCCGAAAAGTTTTTGCAAAAGCTTGCTTCAGCTGGCGATGTGGATGCCGATAAGATCGCGCGCCTTCGCGAGCTCTTGGCTCGCAAGAAGAAAATTAAGCCTGACGATTGCTTTGGACTCTTTCCAAGGGGCTTTTTCAGTATTCTTTGATTCAGTCATTACCGGAACTCCGAAGCAACGCGGGCGACTAACCGCAAAGGCTTTGAGCGAAAGTGCTTTTAGCTTTGCGTACGCCTTCACCGGCTCACTCGGATTCGCGCTCACACTCCCCAAAGAGAACCTGCTCCTCGGAGAACCGGTTTACGAGCAGGCAATGTCCGCCTTATTAGAGACAACGAGAGTCAAGGACGGCAGCGAACTACGCGAACAGGCTAAAAAGCTAGGCGTGGCAACAGTAAGAGCGGTTTACAGGTGGGCCGAAACGCTCGCGAATAGTGGATTAGGGGCTGAACTTGAGTGGACTACCGGCAAGAGAACCGAGGCGGTAGTTCTGCAAAGACCTGAACTCGAAAACCTCCGTAACGTCATTGGACTGACGAGCGACACCACCGCAACAATCGAGCACCTATCGGGGACCTTGTTCGCAATCGATACAAAGCGACGAACATTTGGCTTTGTTACGGGTGACGCCATACCGCTTCGCGGCAGCTTATCGGACAACATGCAGCAGACGGTCGAAGTCCCATCCCAAGTAAGCGCAACGATAGAAGCATCTCGGACGGTGAGATACTCGACCGAGGAGGAAGACATTCGCTACGTTCTTCTTACTGTGGAACGGGTAAAACCGAACGCATAAGGACCGCGCGTACTCCTTACTTGGCGCGGCTTGATGGCGGGCGGCACATGGATTGAACGTGTCACCTTATCCGTCTTGTCCGGGCGCCTTGAGAGCCGTAGTAGTGGAAGATGCTTCCGCAGTGCTCCAGTCGACGGGTCCACCCGCGGCTTCATCGGCGCGTTGCTACCCGGATGAAAAAGTGACATCTTCCGTGGGAAACAAAAAAGCCCGCGTCTTCCTTATTTAACGGGGCTTTTCAAATGGTGGGCGGTACATGGATTGAACATGTGACCTCTTCCGTGTCAAGGAAGCGCTCTCCCACTGAGCTAACCGCCCGCAGCGCCCGCTCGCGACGAGATCGTGGCGAGGGGGTCGGTCGGGTGGATTCGCAGTTACGCGGCGCGGACCTTTGCGCGCGCGTTTGACAAGGCGCTTTGTACCGTGATAGAGTTGCGCGTATTACTCGCTCGTCAGAAGGAGGCACGATGATTCAAATGCGTCTGAACCCCTCCACCACGCCGCAAAACGGCGTTGGGTTGACGTGCATTGGACCTTCGGGGGATAGCCCGGCGTAGCACTGCCGGCGTCTAGACCATCGAAGGCCTCCGCAGGTCAACCGGAGGCCTTTTCATTTCTTGTTTTCGCACTTTTCATTACGAGGTGAATCATGGACCCTTGGCTCAAGGCCGAAATCCGGATTCGCCGTGACGATGTCCTGAGAAACGCTCGACGCACCGAAGGCGTGAGTTCCGGTCCGAATGGGCGAAGTACCGGGATTCGCGTGCGCATCGCCGCCGGTGCGCAAGCGATCAGCGACGCGCTGGCTGCGCTGGCGCGCAGCTTGCGGAACGGTGAAGCCGCGTGACGGCTACGGAAGGGCGTCTTGGACGGTGACGTCCGCGCCCTTCCACTCTTCTTCGAAACGCGCGGTCGCGGCGGCAGCCTGCGCATTTTGTCCGGTTGCGGCGAGCGCTTGGGACAAGCCGAAGAGCGCGCGCGCATCGTTCGGATAGAGCGCGAGCGTGTCGTCGAAGGCCGCGATCGCGCCGGCCGAGTCACCGCGCCGCAAGCGCAGCGCTCCGAGCGCTTCGCCGGCAGGGAAGAGCGGAATCGATTCGCCGCTGAAGTCGGACTGCTGCTCCGCGAGGCTTTGCTGCAACCACGTCTCGGCTTCGTCATACTTTCCATCTGCCGCCGCAAGCTCGGCGAGAAGAAGCTGCGGCATGTAACCCCGGCGGCTCGGCGCCGCAATTTGCGCGGCAAGCTCGCGGGCCTGCGCGGTTGCGCCCAAGCGCAGGGCGGCCAGTCCGCGAACGCTCGTGCCCGCGAACTCGCTTGCGCTCTGGGCGTAGGCTTGCTGGTAGCGCCCGAAGCGCAGGGCCGTGATCGCATCGAAACTCGTTCCGAAGGCAACGCCCATGCGTTGGGCCCACCGCTGCGCAAGCGCATAGTTACCGAGCATCATGGCGGCCGAGTATCCGACCGAGACGTCGTGCTTTCCGTAGCGCTCGCCGTGCGCGGATTGCGTTCCCGCGTCCGTCTCCGCGAGCAGCGCGTAGGCCCGTTCGCTCGAACGGACGGCGGCGGCATAGTTGCCCGTCTCGATCCAATAATGCGCCGGCATATGCGCGAGGTGTTCGGCTTCCGGCGGAAAGTCGACCGAATCGAGGCGCTGCGCGCAGGGCAGCGCCGGCGAGCGGTCCGGCGCGAGGTCGTAGAGGTGAATGCAGAGATGGTTGGCCATGACGCTGCGCGGGTCGTCGCGCAATACCGCCGAAACGAGGTTGAGCGCCGCACGCGACTCTTCGCTGCCCGGTGCGCCGCGCTGCCAGCCGAGGCCGCCGTCTTCGAGCAAGGCTTCAGCCGCCAAGAGCTGCGCGTTTTCATCGCCCGACGATTGCGCGAACGCGAGCATAGCGCCCCGATAGGCTGCGTCGTCGGCGGCCCAAGCCGCAAACGTGCCGTGATAGCGCAGCGCCATGCTCTCGATGAAATCGCGCTCGATGCCGGATAAATCGGCGTCCAGGGTAACGGCCTTTTCGACGGCGCTGGCGGCGAGATCGAAACGCTCCCGGGTGATCGGAGCGTTGAGGTCGGGCCCCTCGGCCAGCGCGATTCCCCAGTACGCCATAGCGAGATGCGGGTCGAGCGCTGCTGCGTGCGCGAACGCGCGCGCCGAGGCCTCACCGTTGTACGCATAATAGAAGAAGAGCCCGCGATCGAACGCGTCCTGCGCTCGTGCGGTGCGCGTCGAGACGGGCAGATGAGCCGAAGCGAGCGCCGACGTTACCGCGAGGACGAACGGCAGAATCATGCGCTGCGCTCCTTCAACGGGGGCGCTCTTCGCTCCGCGCCTGGAGCCGTCTGTGAAGTGACGCCCTCGCGCGGGCGCGCTATTGCTCCGCGGGTCCGCTGTAGGGTAAGATTCGGTTTTGTCCAAGCACCGCTAGCGCGGGCGCGTAGCTCAGCGGGAGAGCATCCGCTTCACACGCGGGGGGTCGCTGGTTCGAGCCCAGCCGTGCCCACCAAGGTGCGCAATTCCGGCGCTTGGCGCTGTAGCTCAGTTGGTTAGAGCGTCGCCCTGTCACGGCGAAGGTCGTGGGTTCGAGCCCCATCAGCGTCGCCAGCTTGGTCGGGCGCATCGCAACGAGCGGTGCGCCCGACGTGAATCGGGCCAAGGTAGCTCAGTTGGTAGAGCACGCGCCTGAAAAGCGCGGTGTCGGCAGTTCGATTCTGCCCCTTGGCACATCTGGAAAGGGCCCTAGCGCTAGGGCTCTTTCTTTAGCCGCGAGCCGTTAGCTGCGCAGCGTCCGATCGAAGAACTCGACCGTGCGGCGCCAGGCCGTCTCGGCGTGTTCGCGATGGTGATGACCGAGGCCGCCCTTGCCCGGCTGGCCGGAGTTGTAAAAGCCGTGCTTGGCCTGATAGCGATGAAACTCGGGTGCGGATCCGCGCGCCGCGAGCGCCCGCTCGAGCGCGTCCACGCCTTCGATTTTGAAGAAGTCGTCTTCGAGCGCCCAATGTCCCTGAAGCGGGACGGAGATCGCCGACGGATCGCCGGCATCGGGAGGCGGATAGCCGTACCACACGCTCGCCGCGTTGAACTCGTTGCCTTTCATGACGCTCAACAGCGCAAGAGCGCCTCCCATGCAGAAGCCCATGACGCCGACCCGCAGCGCGCCGTGCTCGCGCAGGTAGCCGGCCGCGCCCGCCGCATCTTGCGTCGCGGCGTCGGCGAAGTCGAGTCCTTGCATGAGGTGGTTCGCTTCGTCTCCGGTTGCGGCGCTGCGGCCTCGGTAGAGATCGGGCACGACCACGTTGAAACCGTGCGTCGCAAGCCGCCCGGCCGTTTCCTTAATACGATCGTCGAGTCCCCACCATTCCTCGAACAGGACGACGCCCGGCGCCTTCGGCGCCGATGCCTGCGCAAGATATCCCGGCGCCGGTTTGCCGTCGGGGCGCGTGAACTCGATCATCCGCCCCATCAGCGGCGCTCCGCGGCGACGACCTCTTCGGCATCCTGACGATCCAGATTCTCGGCGCGCTCGTTGAGGAGCCATTCATTTGCGGCCCGGACGTCCTCCGGGCGCACGCGTTGCGTAAACCAGGCATGAAGAAGCTCGTCGGTCGGATGCGCGCGCAGTGCGGCGTCGAACTCGTCAACGCTGATCCTCCAGCGTGCGATCATGCCTTTGTCCATCGGACAGGGATAGATGTAATCGTAAATCGTGCCGGCGGCGGCCGCGCGACCCTTGTCGGCCGCTCGAAGCAGCCAGAGCGCATCGCCGATCGGCTCGCGCCCGCGGCGCGGAAAAGTCTTTCCATCGCGAAAATCGGTAGGCATGAGGCTCATAAGGCGCGCGGAGGGCAGCGGGTTGCGACGACGAGCCAGCGAACGGTGCGGCGTGACGCAACCAACGGTGGCATTGCCCCGTCACGAACCGCGCTGGCACGCGTCGCTGGCGGTCCTGGCGGCGATGCTTCTCTACATTACGCTGCCGCCACGCTTGACGATCGGCCCCACCTGGGCGGCGCCGACGGTCATTCTCGTGTTGCTCATTCCGCTTTCGATCTTCGTGCCGCGCCGCCACCGCGAGACGCGGCGCACGCGCTTTTTGAGCATCATTCTCATCGCGCTCGTCAACTTCTTCAACCTCGCGTCGGTGCTGCTGCTCGTCGCCGGTTTCTTTCATCCCGAGAAATCGACGACGCACAGTCCCGGTCTCTTGCTGCGCACCGGGGCCCAGATATGGGCGACGAACATCCTCGTCTTCGCCTTGTGGTTCTGGGAGCTCGACGGCGACGGTCCCGACGCGCGTGCTCACGCCAACGCCGCGACCGAGGTGCAAAACGCCGACTTTCTGTTTCCCCAAATGCAGATGACCCTTGCGAGGCGGGACGACTGCCCGCAATGCATCGACCCGAGTTGGAAGCCTCAGTTCGTAGATTATTTATACGTGGCGTTTACGAACTCCACCGCGTTCAGTCCCACCGACACCATGCCGCTGAGCCGCTGGGCGAAGGTACTGATGACCCTGGAGGCGTTGATCGCGCTCATCACGGTCGCAATCGTCATCTCGCGCGCGATCGGCGCAATCACGTAGCAAGCGCCGGCAGGGAAAAACCGCAAGCGGGCGCGATGGGTTGTAGGACGGTGTATGGAGCGAATAGAATCGGCCCCGGTGCGCCAAGCACGTCGGCCTCAGCGGGCGGGTATGATGTAATGGCAGCCTGCGACCTTCCCAAGGTTGATGCGTGGGTTCGATTCCCACTACCCGCTGAGGCGAGAGGACGCGCGCGCGACGAGACCCGGCGACGTAGCCAAGTGGTAAGGCAGGGCTCTGCAAAAGCCCCATTCGGCAGTTCGAATCTGCCCGTCGCCTGAAGATTTCTTGCGGTGACGCGCATCGCGGTGGTCGGCGCGGGCGCCGTCGGCGGATTTCTCGCAGCCGCGCTCGCGCGCGCCGGCGAGCCGGTGGCAGTCGTCGCGCGAGGTCCGCACCTTGCGGCGATTCGCCGCGATGGGATCCGGGTCGAAAGCGACCTAGGGAATTTCACCGCGCGCGTCGAGGCGAGCGACGACCTGCGGGAGCTGGGCGACCCCGACGTGCTGCTGCTCACGTTCAAGGCGCATCATTGGCCGGCGTTTTACGCGCAGCTCGCCCCTTTTGCGAAACGCGCGAATCGCGTCGTCACGCTGCAGAACGGTCTTCCGTTCTGGTACGTGCGCGAGCCACCGCTGCGCAGCGTCGACCCGGACGGCGCGATCGGCCGGCTCTTCGCCGACGATCGAGTGATCGGCGGGGTCGTGCACGTTTCCGGTGAGATCCTTGCGCCGGGCGCCGTCAGGCAGAGCGGCGGATTGCGTTACGTGCTCGGCGATCCGCGCGGCGAGCGCGGTTCCGCGGCGGAAACGCTGGCGGACGTCTTGCGCGGGGCCGGGCTCGTCGCCGAGGTCGGTCCGGATATTCGCGCCACGGTCTGGCTGAAGCTCGTCAACAATGCCGGACTCAATCCCACCAGCGTCGTACGCGGCATGACGATCAAACCGATGCTCGCCGATCCCGAGTCCCGCGCGCAGGTCCACGCGCTGATGACCGAGGCGCTGCGCGTCGGACAGGCGATGGGGGTCGTTTCGGACGTCGACGTGGATGCGCGCATCGCCTACGCGGCGCGCTTGAACGACGTGAAGACCTCGATGCTGCAGGATTACGAGCGAGGCCGTCCGCTCGAGCTCGATCCGATTCTCGGCGCCGTCATCGAGCTGGCGCGGCGCTACGGCGTTGCCGTGCCCCGGTTGAAGAGCGCCTACGACGAGCTGCGCATTCGCGCGACGGCGGAGTCGTCGAAGTGATTGCCGCAAACGCGGCGCCCGAAAACGTCGCGCAGCTACGCGGCGTCGGCCCCAAGACCGCCGCGCTCTTGACCGAGCTCGGCATCGACGGCGCAGCGGCACTCCTGGATTACCTGCCCTTTCGCTACGACGATCTCCGTTTTCCCACGCCGGCCGCGCGGCTGGGCGAGACGGGAGGCGAAGAAAACGCCGTCGGACGGATCACCGGCGTCAAGGAGCGCCGCGTGCGCGGGCTCGAGATCGTGGAAGTGCGCATGGTCGATGACGCGGGCGGCACGTTCGTCGCAAAGTGGATCGGCCGAAACCGGTACGCGTACGGGCGCTTTCGCGACGGAATGCGGCTCTTCGTGCGCGGCCGCGTGGAGCGGAACTTGACCGGACCGATCCTGAGCGTGTCGCACTACGAGCAGCTAGGCGAGAACGAGCCCTACCGCGGCGAAATGGTGCCCGTCTATCGGGCCTCCAAGGATTTGCCGAGCCGCAAGATTGCGGCGATCGTGAAGAAGAATCTGCCGGAGTTGCTCGCGGCCGCGCGGGCGGATGCATTGCCGCCCGCGCTCGCGGCCGCGCGCGAATACCAGTCGCTGGAGGATTCGTACCGAGCGGTCCATGCGCCGCGCGCCCCCGAGGAAGCGGGGCGCGCGCGCGAGCGCTTCGTCTTCGCGGAGTTTCTCGCGTTGGCGACCGCGGCGCAGTTGCGCCGCCGCGAGCGCGAGCGCGATCACGACGCCCGGGCGCTGCGGCCGCAGCCCGACTTGCTCGCGCGTTTCGAAGGTTCGCTGCCGTTTGCGCTGACCGGCGCCCAACGCCGGGCGATCCTCGAGCTCTGGCACGACATGAGCCGCGAGATACCGATGAATCGGCTTCTCCAGGGCGACGTCGGGAGCGGCAAAACGCTCGTTGCGGCGGCCGCGATCGTGCTTGCGGCCGGAAACGGAATGCAATCGGCGCTGATGGCGCCGACCGAGCTGCTGGCGTGGCAGCATGCCGGCAAGCTTGCGCCCTTGCTCGTGCCGTTCGGCGTAACGCTCGAAGCGATCCTTGGAAGTCAGGGCGCGCGCTCACGCACTGCGGCGGTCGAAAAGCTTGCCAGCGGCGAAGCGTCGGTTGCGGTGGGAACGCACGCGCTGCTGACGCAGGGCGTCGACTTCGAGCGGCTCGGTTTGGTCGTCATCGACGAGCAGCACCGTTTCGGGGTCGAGCAACGGGCGCGTCTGCGGGCCAAGGGCATTTCACCGCACACCCTCCACATGACCGCGACGCCGATCCCGCGCACGTTGGCGCAGTCGGTCTACGCGGATCTCGATCTCTCGGTCGTCGACGAGCTCCCGCCGGGACGGACTCCGATCGAGACGTTTGCCGTCCGAACGTCCCGCCTGAGCCGGGTGTACGAGTTCGTGCGCAAGAACGTGGCCGCCGGCCACCAGGCATACATCGTCGCGCCGGCGATCGACGAAGGAGACGGCATGCTTACGAGCGTCGTTGCCGAAGCGGAACGGCTGCGCGGCGAAGTCTTTCCCGATCTGCGGCTCGGTCTGCTGCACGGGCGCCTGTCCCCACGCGAAAAGGAGGAAATCATGGACCGGTTCGTACGCGGCGAGCTCGACATGCTCGTCTCGACGACCGTCGTCGAGGTCGGCGTCGACGTTCCGAACGCGACGACGATGGTCGTTCTCGACGCACACCACTACGGTCTCGCGCAGTTGCATCAGCTCCGCGGTCGCGTCGGGCGCGCCGCGGCGAAGTCCTACTGCGTGCTCGTCTATCCGGACGATGCGGGCGAGCGCGAGCGCCTCGAGATCCTCACGCAAACGACCGACGGTTTCAAGATCGCCGACGAAGACTTGCGGCTGCGCGGGCCCGGCCAGTTCGCCGGCACCGTGCAATCGGGGGCGGCCGAGGCTCGGCTGGGCGACCTCGTCCAGGACGTCGACGTCTATCGCGCGGCCAAGCTCGCCGCCGAGCGGATCGTCAAGGACGATCCGGCTCTGACGCGGCCCGAGCATGCGGGTCTGCGTGCGGCGCTCGAAAGCACGCCGAGCACGCGCGCGCTGGTGCTCTCGTCATGAACCGCCCAAGCATGCCGTGCCTGGCCGCCGCGATCCTCGCGCTGTGTTGCGTGCCGAGCGGCGCGACTCGCTCCGCGCCGCTCGAGGTTGCGCGCGCAACGCTAGCCAACGGGCTGCGCGTCATCGTCGTCCGCGATACGCTCGCTCCGGTCGTCACCACGATGATGAACTACCAGGCCGGATCGGACGAGCAATGGATTCCGGGCTTGGCCCATGCGACCGAGCACATGATGTTCCGGGGGAGCGCGACGCTTTCGTCCTCGCAGCTCATGGAGTCGGTCGGGATCACCGGCGGCGACTTCGACGCCGATACCATGCCCACGGTCACGCAGTACTTTTTCACCGTTCCGTCGGCCTATCTCGACATCGCCCTTCGCGCCGAGCGCTCCCGCGCGACGGGCCTTTCGATGGCGCAGGATCAGTGGAATCAGGAGCGCGGCGCAATCACTCAAGAGGTGCAGCAGGACAACAGCAGCGCCTTTTACCGGCTCTTCATCAAAATGCAGAACCGGCTCATCGGCGGGACGCCGTACGCAAAGAACACGCTCGGGACGGTCGCCGATTTCGCCGGCGCCGTCAACAGCACGCAGCTTTTGAAGTTCTATCGTGCTTGGTATCATCCCAATAACGCGATCTTCGTGATTACCGGCGACGTCGACCCGGCGGCGACGATCGCGAAGGTCAGGGCGCTCTTCGGCGACGTATCCTCGGCCAAGCTGCCGGCGCGGTCGCCGGTGCGGCTGGCGCCGCTGCGCGGCGCGCTCTACCGCGAGACGTCGGACCAAGGGTTCACGCTGGTCGCGCTCGGATACCGTTTCCCCGGCTACGACAGCGCCGACTACGCCGCGGGCCAGATTTTGAGCGACGTTCTGTCGAGCCAGCGCAGCACGCTGGGCGGATTGCCGTACACGGGAGCGGCCCTGGCGAGCGGTTTCGCCGGCGAGAGCTTTCCGAAGGCAGGGATCGGAATTGCCTACGGCGTCGTGCCGGTCACGACGCCGCCGGCGACGATCGATCGGACGCTGCGCTCGATCGTTGCCGCTTACCAAAGGAGCGGAGTGCCGCCGGAGCTCGTCGCGGCCGCGAAGCTGCGCGAGATTTCGCAGCTAGAGTTCAATGCAAACTCGATCGAAGGCTTGGCCTCCGAGTGGAGCCAGGCGGTCGCGGTGCAGGGACTCAACTCGCCGGACGACATGATCGCGGAGTTCGAGAACGTCACCGTGGCCGACGTGAATCGCGTGCTGCGCTCCTATCTCGACGAAAAGCGCGTCGTCGTTGCGTATGCGGTCCCGAAAAACAGCGGAGCGATCAATTCGGGCGGCGGCGAGCTGGCGAAGGAGAACAACGAAATCCCTCCGAGCAAGTACGAGCCGCTTCCGCCCTGGGCGGCGCACGTTCTCGATAACCTGCAAGTTCCCGAGCAGACGATCGCGCCGGCCGACATGACGCTCGCCAACGGCATTCGCCTGATCGTCCAGCCCGAGCAAATCTCGCACACGGTGGTGGTTGCCGGCGAGATTCAAAGCAATGCCGGGGTGCAGGAGCTGCCGGGTAAAGAAGGCGTCGCCGGCATC
>JASHOM010000178.1 GCA_030041115.1 Vulcanimicrobiota bacterium
CGCAGCCGCCGATCGGCGCGCCCGGCGCAACGTCGCAAAGCCGCGCGATCCCCGCGCACGCCGAGCGCGGCGCATCGTGGATGCTGCCGGAGGCGAAGGGCGAGGATTTGCTTTACGTCTCAAAACTTACGAAGGTCCTCATCTACGCATATCCGACCGCCAAAGTGGTTGGGAATCTTACCGGGTTCGATGACGCAAGCGGCCTCTGCTCCGATCGAAGCGGATTTAGATTAGGTTTAGCCCGGGGATGAGCTTCCAGATTACCGTGAGGATGCCGAGAACGAGCCCGGCCGTTGCCATCCCTCGTCCGGTATCGACATGCTGTGCGCGTCCTAAACCGATCGCGCCTAGAATGATTGCAAGGATTCCCATTACCAGCCCAACGGGGATTCAGAGAGCGGGAATCCAGGCCAACGCGTAGCCGACGATTCCGATTATTCCCCCAGCCGTAGCCATTGCATTCGACTCGTATACTCGCAAGTCACGTTCTCCTTTGGGATGCTGAATCATTAGGCCGTGTTTTCAAAGTAGTAGATTCACAAAATGCATGCTGGCGGCGATGAGGATCACAGCGGCGTCGTTGGCGGCAAGCTTTTCGTATCTCGTAGCTACGCGCCTCCACTGCTTGAGCTTATTGATGCATCGTTCGATCACGTTGCGCCCGCGGGAGCGGGCTTTGTCGAACGTTATGATCCGTTTCCGGTTCGAACGCGAGGGAATGACGGGCTCGATGCCGCGTCGGCGCAAGGCAGTCCGTAGGGCCGCGCTGTCGGAGCCGTTGTCGCCGGCCAAGCGTTGGGGGCGCAGTCGCGGGCGGCCGCGGCCGACGCGCTTGATCGCACCGGTATCGACGAGCCTCACGAGCTGTGGCGCGTCGTGTTTCTCGCCGCCGGTGAGCGCGAAGACGAGCGGATTCCCCTTTATACCAGCTAAGACGACTTTAGGTCTGGCCGGCGATAATCGCTCCTTCAGCTCCAATGCTGAGCCAGATACGTTCAGAGTAAAGGTGGACTTAGATTTCGCAGACTACAGCAAGTCAAGCATAGACATTTCTTCATCGCACTATTCCAATGGTTCGGATGCCGGAGCGGGCCACGATCTTGGCTCAACCATCACGTGGAACGGTAATACGGCCACCGTGCATATTAGCAAGGATGGCGAGATTTCGATCTCGGGCACTCGGAGCGACTACCCAGCTTTCGAGGCGTATAGCTATAATAACCAAGGGCAATCGCAAACCCTTGGCATAGACAGTGCGTCGATTATTGACCCTTTCGCACTCCCGTGGTCGAGCGCAATTCAGCCGACGTCGCCGTCTCAGGCCGCGCCTTCTAAACCGTACTAAAGTTCAAGTTTGTTCGCCGAAGCTCAAAGCAAGGCAGCGCGAGATGTTTACTTAAGCTGCGTTTGTGCGCTAGCAGACAGACGAAGGAAGCTGATGATGAACGCTAGACCGATTCGGACGAGAGATGCTCGCGGTGATGGGGCGCGGTCAAGTCCATCAGCGGTCCGATCGGCACGATCCGAGTGGGATTGATATCGTCGTGCGTCACGTAATAGTGCCGCTTGATGTGATCGAAATCGACCGTTTCGGCGATGCCGTCGATTTGATAGAGATCGCGCAGGTACCCGTAGAGGTTGGGATAATCGGCGATCCGGCGCAAGTTGCATTTGAAATGACCGAAATACACGGGATCGAAGCGAACGAGCGTGACGAAGAATCGCCAATCGGTTTCGACGGGCCGCGCGCCGAAGAGATAGCGCCGGTACGCCAGACGTTCTTCCATCGCATCGAGCGTAGTGAAGACGCCGTAGGCGGCGTGTTCGTAAGCGGATTGCGATGTCGCAAAGCCGGCGCGGTAGACGCCGTTGTTGACCGTTTCGTAGATCAGCTCGTTGAGCTCGTCGATCTCCGCTCGCAGCTCGCGCGGATAGAGATCGAGCTGCGGATTGCCGGCGAAGGCATCGAATTCGCTTCCGAGCATGCGCATGATG
Organism: Vulcanimicrobiota bacterium; assembly: GCA_030041115.1. Lineage (GTDB taxonomy): Bacteria > Vulcanimicrobiota > Vulcanimicrobiia > Vulcanimicrobiales > Vulcanimicrobiaceae > Cybelea. The sequence goes on from JASHOM010000178.1 coordinate 1,996, forward strand.
TCGTCGTCGGAGTTGCTGACGATTCGCCGCAGCTCTTCGTCCCAAAGGATGGGAACGGTGACGCGCGCGCGATAGCCCGGATCGGTGGCAAAATAGGCTTCGCTCAGGAACGCCCAGCCGTTGATCGGATCGGGCTCTTCACGCGTGAAACGCCAGCCGCGCTCGTCGCGAATCGGATCGACGACCGTCATGCCGATGGCCGGCTCCAGGCCTTTGAGCTTGCGCACGATGACCGCACGCGACGCCCACGGACAGGCGAGCGAAACGTAGAGATGATAGCGCCCTGCTTCGGCGGGATACGCCGCGCCGCCATCGGCGCGAACCCAGTCGCGAAAGGCGTCTTCTTGCCGTTTGAAGCTGCCGTCGGTCCCTTGTTCGTCGGGAAACTGCGCTTTGATCGTCACTCAGAGGGGTGCCCGCTCGAAAGGTACGTTAGCCCGGCCTTTTCGAGGATCGCACGGCCTGCGCCGGTGAGAATGAACGCGCCGAACGCGCGCGCGGCGTCCGGATGCGGCGCGGCCTTCATGATCGCAAGCGTATAGGTAATGCGATTGGTGAGCGCGGCGTCGCCGGGAAGCGGAACGAACCGATAGTGTCGAGCGATCGCCTCGGTGCGATAAAAGAATCCGACGTCGGCTTGCCCGGTATCGACGCGCGCGAGCAGATCTTCCTCGGGAAAGATCTGCGACGGGTTTTCGTCATCGCCGAGCAGTTGGCGCTCGCCGTCGCGGCCGAGCCAGATGGTCACGCCCTGTACCGTGTAGGCGCCCTTGGGATCGAGCTGCGGATCGGTTCGGCCGATTCGCAAGCCCGGCGTCTCGAGCGCGTGGCGCAGCGGCGTCGTTCCGGCGGCAACCGCGTCAAAGAGCGCTGCATGCTTGGAGTCCGGCGCCCATGCGACGCCCAGGCTCGTTCCGGCAAACGTCGTCGCGGAGGCGACCCGGTCGCCGAGCTCGGCGATCAGCTCCGGATTGACGCCGATGAAGACGTCGGGCGAACGCACGCCGCCGAGGATGAGATTGGTCAGCTCTTTGCTGCCGCCCGATTCTCCCTGAAAATCGATTCCGCGCTCGCCCAGGGCGCTCTTGATCGGGCCCTCCATGGGCGTTACCAGCGATCCCGCGTAGAGCACGCTGACGATTTGCGCGCTCGCCTGCACGCCGCCGCCGCCGCTCACCAGGATCGCGACGGCTAGCCCTGTTGCGAGGGCCGAAAGTCGAGGGAAGCCGAGTTGATGCAATAGCGCGTTCCTCGCGGACCGGGACCGTCGTCGAAGACGTGACCGAGGTGTGAATCGCAGCGTTTGCAGCGCACTTCGGTACGATGTGTGCCGCTGCTGTAGTCGTCGAGAAGCCGCACGTTCTCCTGTTCCTGCGGATGCGTGAAGCTCGGCCAACCGCAGTGCGATTCGAACTTCGAGCCGGCGGTAAAGAGCGCCTGACCGCACGCGCCGCAAAGGTACGTGCCGTCGCCGGTCACTTGCAGCAGCGAACCGGAAAACGGCGCTTCGGTTCCGGCTTCACGCAGAATGTGGTAGCGCTCGGGCCCGAGTTGGGCCTTCCACTCCTGCTCGCTCTTGGTGATCTCCGGGTTGACCTCGTGCTTCATCGCGTACTCCTTGCGTCTTCATAACGCGCGCGAGCCGCAAAGCGATGCTTATCCGGTTCGCGCCCCGCCGGAGGCGAGAAGGGCTCGCTGCGGCAGCGAGCCCTGGGACGTCTGCGTTGCTTACGCTCGAGGCGGGCGCCCGCCGCTCACCGGAGCGCGGACGGCTCCGCCGCGGACCGCACCGCCGCCGGGTGGCGCGCCGATCGTTCCGTGCGGGCCGGGATAATAGCCGCCGCGGTAGGGATAGTACGAACCCCGGTACGGATAGTATCCGCGATACGGATAGCCGTAGCCGTAACCGCAGCAGCCGCCGTAGTAACCGTAACCCGGCCACCCCCAGCCCCAGCCCCAACCCCAGTTGACGCCGATTCCAAAGTATGGATAGCCATATCCGTAGCCGTAGTACGGATATGGAGAGTACGGGTAACCGTATCCGTAGCCGCCGTAACCGTAGCCGCCGTAACCGCCATACCCGTAGCCGTACGCCGGCGCTCCGTTTGCGCCGTAATACGGCGAGTAGGGCGAGTAGGCGACGTTGACCTGACTAGCCTGGAACGTCGGGCCGTTGGCATAGCCGTACACCGTGACTTGCATGCCCTCGAGCAGCTTGATGCCCGTCGGATTGATGATCGTGCCCTGATGCAGGGTGATGTGGTCGGTGTAGCCCTTCTGGTCGTGCATGTAGACGACCCACTGGCCGTCGAAGCCGGTGATGGTGCCTTTGATCGCCTGCTGGTTTCCGTATGACGGCGGCGGTTGCGCGTACGACGGCTGACCTTGCGGCGGATATTGATCCTGCGGTGGATATTGATCTTGCTGCGCCGCGCCGAGGACCGGAAGCGCGCAGCAGACCGCCGCGCCCAACGCGGCGACGATTTTGAGGGTGAACGGGAAGTTTGGCGAGCGCATATCACAGATATTATAGCGCCGTCCGCGCCGCCGCGTGGTTAGAATCCGCGCAAAAAGTGCTCCCTCGCTATATTGACCAAGCGACCTGGGCAAAAGCAACGTGTCGGGACGGGGCCGGCGCATTCGGCAACGCGACTATGACGGGAGCGCGCAATTAAAAAAGTGGAGCCGTCGATGGGGATTGAACCCATGCTCTCGCCCTTACCAAGGGCGTGCTTTACCACTAAGCTACGACGGCGCTTTGGAACTCGGGTCCGTTACTCCGCCGACCGGCTTAGCCCCTACCGGCATCAGACCGGAAGTTGGGATCGAGGAAACCAGGTTTTGATGGGCCCAGCGAATCTTCGAGCTTTGCGCATTCTTTGGCGGCGACCAGCGGAGCGAAGCAAAACACGTGCGGGGAACGTCGCCAATCGGGATGAGATAAACGGCTTCCGCGAGAGTGTTACCATCGTCGATAATTAAATCGCAGCGACGACTTTCTCCAATCGGTATCGAAATGGAATAGCCCGCGCGACCTAACTCCGTCGCAACCATGAGCTCCGATAGCTTGCCGATGCGCTTTGTGTCGCGCAGGAACGATACGCCGTTGAATCGTGCTGACCGGCACAAGATAGCTTCCGTCGTTCCCTCGCGCACGCGGGCCCGACAAGGGCGTGCGAGCGCCGAGCGGCGACCCGAGGGTTCTTTGGTATACCAAGCGAAGGGCTGCTCGAGGAGGACCTTCGTCATGTTCTTTACTTCTGCCGTGGTACGCCGAATCGGCGCTGCTGCGGTCCTATGTGCCGCGTTGGGCGCAATCGCGCTTCCGTCGCAGGCGCAAATGCAGGCGCAAATGGCCGACCGGATCGCTACCAAAGCCGCAAACGCCTTCGTGAGTAAGATCAACGGCGAGAGCTGCAGTCAGTTCGCCGCCACGATGTCGCAAATGAAGGGTAAGTCGGGTTCGAGCTCCGGTGGGATGTCGGCAAAACTCAAGGCGAACCCGCAGGCGCGCAGCGAATTCGTCAACATCGTCGCGGGCCCGCTGCTCAACAAAATGATCGACTGCGATATGATGCCGGGAGGAATGTAATGCGACGTTTTGCATTCGCCGCGGTCCTGGGCCTGGCCCCGGCCATTGCCCTGGCGGCGGGCGCGCTCGCGCCTTCGGCTATCGTCGCCGGTCCGTCGTCATACGACGGCAAGAGCGTGACCGTTACCGGCAAGATCTCGAACTTCCAAGTCTCGAGTACGCCGATGGGTTCGGTCGCCGGATTCCAACTCTGCGACTCCAAGTGCGTGGTGGTCATCGACAAGACCGGCCAATCGCGCAGCAACGGCGCAACCGCAACGGTCACCGGAACGTTCCACGTGACGTTCAAAGGGCCGCGCAAAACCTTCACCAACGCGATCGTCATCGGTCGCTGAGCGCGGCCGGCTCGCCGGCGTTTTACGACGTGGAACGTTTGCGAGCGCCTAGCCGTTATCCAGATACCCGGCCAAACGGCAACGGCATTGCGGCGAACCCGTTGTAAACCGCGGTGCGGCCGTGTCCTGGGTCAGGCTCCGACGCATCGTTTGCATCGCCGGAGCCTGCCGCGATGAGAAACGGGGCCCTCCACGGAGGGCCCCGTTGTTTTTTGCCGCGTTCGCTTACGCGATTGCGGATGGACGATCGAGCTTACTTGTCGGAATGCGAGTAGGCTGCGCCGTCGCCGTAGTTGTCGTCGATCGACGAGTCGGTTCCGGTCGAGTCTCCATTGGTCTTCACTTTGACCAGATCCATCTGATCGTCGTAGCATGCGTCGCTGATGACCATGGTCTTCGAACCTTTACCCAAGCCGCCGAGGACCGGTTCGCACCAGCCGTCGCCGGAGGTGCCGCCGAGCGAGCTCATGGGCGTCAGGCTCGGGAGGCTCCAGCGAAGGACCGTCGCGGTGTACGGATCGACCGCATTGAGAACCTTACCCTTGTTGCTGATGTCGACCGTACCCCAGTAGCCGTCGTTCCAGCCGTCTACCGAACCGAACGCCAGCGGGTTCGAGATCGTCGGCGACGTGGTGGGGTTCGTTATCTCGATGATGCCCGTGCCTTCGGTGCCGGACGTCTCGTCGTAGCCGTAGGCATAACCCCAGAGATTGCCGGAGTTGTCGACGTCGAAGTAGCTGGTATCGTAGACGATGCACGTGTCGGTGTCAGTGGCGCCGCACGCGAACGGAACTTCGTAGATGTTGATAATGGTGGACTGGGCCGACGGGTTGTTCTTCGGCCACCACGCATAGCCGGTGCCGTAACCGTAGTCGTAGCATCCGCCGTATCCGGTGCAATCATAGCCGTTCTCGAAGTATTCGTCGGAGACGAACACGTCGGTATTGCTGGTGGCAACCGAGTTCGGGAACGCATACCAGACTTCGCACTGGCTGGCGGGGATGTTGCTCGGGCATCCGCCCTGATACGTCGTTACCGCGTTGCCGGCCTTATCCCATTCGCCGGCGCCGCCCTCGACATCCGAGCCGCTTTCGTAGCAGGTTCCCCAGATGTTTCGCTTCTTGTCGACCTTGAGGTCGAAGCTGTTGTAGCAGCTATTGTTATCGTCGGTGTCGATGGTCGCTCCGGCGTTGGCCGTCGCGGTCTTGTTCTCACCCTGAATCGTGTAGTCAAACGCCTCGTTCGACCAAATCGCCGCGCCGCCGCCCTTCTTGGCGTGGTGGACGCGCGGATGATTGAGCGATGCGAGTTGACGCTCCAGCGCCTCGCGCGGAATGGCCGGAACCATCTTTCCGTCAATCATCCATTGGAAGATCTGCTTGACGGTCATATGGCCTTTTGGAAACTGCGGAATGCCGGTAAACTGCACTCCGCCATGGTGAACCGATTGGCTGCTTCCCGCCGAGGGCAGAGTGCCGCCGGGGCCCTGCGATTGGCTCGAGCATCCGGCAAGCAATGCCATCGAGACGGCGCATGCCGCGGCCGCCAATGATAAGCGCATAGTGTGAGATTCTCCTATCGTGAAGTGGCAGACGCCCTACCCCGTTGATAGGGCACTCTGTAAGCAAGGTGGCGACGCATTCTTCAAGCGACACCCGCTCCCTTCCACTCCACGACGAAAAGCCGAAGGTTTGGCGCGCCGCCATGCGTGAAACCGAGGCCCGGGCTGAAGCTTTTGGGGCCGGCTCGCGGCATCCGCCAAAGAAAATGCGGGCAAGTCAACCGGCCGGCCGCGCTCGCCCGGGCTGCTCGGGAGAACCAGGCGCCGTCTGCCGATCAAAACGCGTGCGCCGGCCCGGAATCGCTTCGTGGAGCGGGCGGCGGGAATCGAACCCGCGACTCTTGCTTGGAAGGCAAGGGCATTACCACTATGCAACGCCCGCATCGGCCGGCGGCTCAGACGTTACGAGAGCAAACTGGGCAGGGCTGGATTCGAACCAGCGTAGCGCTCTCGCGCGCCAGATTTACAGTCTGGTGCCATTAACCACTCGGCCACCTACCCATTCTTTTCTTCTCTTCGGCGCCCGCCGCATAAAGGCGGTTGTGATGAGGGGCTCAGCAGGGTACGATAGTGGGGCTACGGGCTCCTCGGCCGGTGATGGCGGTTACCGTGGAAAAGCCTCCTCATGGAGTTCTCATGTCACCCCCAATCGGGTACCTTACCATGGGAGCCATAGCAAACTCGCCTACGACCTTTGGAGTCTGACCACGATGGCTCGTCCAGCGACCCTCGGGGTTGCCGCCCTCACGGGACTTCTCATCGCCGGTTGCGCCGGCGGAAGCTTCGGCCAGGCCGGGCTTTCATTACCTGCCGCCGACGGCGTGCAGACGGTCAGCGATGCCGCCGATGCGCTCGACTCGCACCGCGCCTCGGCATCGGAGAACGCCAGGTCGGCCATCGCCGTCACCGACGCGCTCGGTTCGTTCGTTCGCGACATCAGCGCGGATCAGCGGACCCTCGCCGGGCGCCGCGCCGGCGCGGTTGGAACGGCGCGCTTGAGCCGCGAGTACGTGGCCGAGCATAACGGCAAACAGATCCTCTCCGGCTCCGAGCTGGTGCTGCGCCAAAACGCCGGCGCCGCCGACTATTGCCAGAACTCCGCCGGGTACAGCGTGAACGGAATTCCATCGCTCGGCGAAACGTTCGGCTGGCAGAGCGGCGCGCTGGACGGAGGCACGCGGACGTCGGACGAGCGCGGCGCCGCGACGTGGTCGGCTCGCGCCAGCGGTGCGATCGTGCAGGGCGCGATCGGTACGCTCTCCCTTGCGCGCAACGCAGGCAACGCAACGTGCCCGATGAACGCGCCTGCGTTCATCCTACGCGGCGGCACCTCTGAGAATCCGTTCGAGATGCCGGTCGCGGTGACGTTTCGCGGTGGCTCGCTCGCCAATCTCAGCGTCGCAGACGGAAAGTTCGCCGACGGAGATACGCTCGACGTCACGACCACGGGGCGCCAACGGGTCGAGATCGACGGCGTCATTACCGACGGACGTACGCAACTGGCGACGTTCCGCACGGATGCGGCCGGACGCGGTACCTTGACCATCACGAGCACCGGCGCGCAATATTCCCTCGCCGACTGGATCGTCGTCGGAATCTAACCGCCGACGCAAGCGACGCGCTTGCGGCTCCGAGAACGCGCCGTTCTCCGCCATGCGCATCTCCGCGAAGCAAAAAAGGTCTCGACGCCGCCATTGCGGCAACTGAGTTCTTACTGATGCCGACGTAGCCAAGCGGTCCACGGCAACGGACCTGTAATCCGTCTTCCCAGCGATGGGATAATCGTGGGTTCGAATCCCACCGTCGGCTCCATTTGTTCCATCTACCGATGCAAGACGTCAAACCGAAATGGCTGCAGACGGGGCTCGTGCTGGTCTGCGAGCGTTGCTTCAAAGAACGGATCCCGCAGGAAGATCCCGAGATCGCGCAACGGATCGGCAATTTTCATCTGCGGAACTGGCTCAAGGAGCGATTGAAAGCCGACGGGCGTTGGGGCCCGATTCGAGCCATCAGCACGAGCTGCATGGACGTCTGCGCGCGCGGACGCGTCACGGTCTGCATCGAGCCGCACGAGGGAGAAGCGAGCGTCGTGGTGGTCGATCCGCTCGAAGAGCGCGAGTCGCTCTACGAGCGAATCATCGAGCGACTTCAACCGGAGCATCCTTCGACAGTCCTTCGTCAGGCTCAGGATGACAATGACAACGCTAAGATGACAAAGCTAGGATGACGGGCGTTACTGGAATTCGAACTCGGCGAGGTTCTTCTCGATCTTGCGCTTCACGCGCTGCAACGCGTTATCGATCGACTTCACATGACGGCCGAGATCGCGCGCCATCTCTTGATAGCTCTTTCCCTCGAGATACGACTCCAGCACCTGCGACTCGAGCTCCGACAGATTTTGGCGGATGCGCTGGCGGATATCGTCGGAGACTTCCTGAGTGACGACGAGCTCCTCGGGGTCGGAGGTCTTTTGCGAGGCCATGACGTCGAGCAGCGTGCGTTCGCTGTCTTCGTCATAAATCGGCTTGTTCAGCGAGATGTATTGGTTGAGCGGAATGTGCTTCTGACGCGTCGCCGTCTTGATGGCGGTGATGATCTGCCGCGTGATGCACAGCTCGGCAAAGGCCCGGAAGCTCGAGAGCTTGTCGGCCTTGAAGTCGCGCACGGCCTTGTACAGGCCGATCATGCCTTCTTGGATGATGTCTTCGCGGTCCGCTCCGATGAGGAAGTAGCTCTTCGCCTTGATTCGAACGAAGTTCTTATACTTGTTCAGGAGGTATTCCATCGCGAGATTGTCGCCGGTCTTTGCGATGGCGACCAAGTCTT
>JASHOM010000179.1 GCA_030041115.1 Vulcanimicrobiota bacterium
TGAGCGCGAAACGAGAGCTATCGGGACCACCTAGGACCAGTCGAAACCTATTCCCTTAGCAAAATTGTTAGCAGATCTGGAATTTGCTAACGTAGCTACCAACGTCCTCCGCGGGGTCGTCCAAGTCGACCAGCGCCCGACTCCGCGTCTACAAAAACTGATCTTAACACGAAAGTGCAAGCATCAAAAAGCGCCGAAAAAGCGAAAAATGCGTCATTGGTCGGTTCATCTGATCCTTCCGCTGTTCCAAGACTCTCCCGCATGCTCTGAGGATTTCCGCGAGATTGGTCGTCACACGATCCTCAGATCCAATCGTTGCGGACGGTCAAGCTACCTCTTCAGTTCCTTCGCGTTACAGCTCCAGCGCAAAAACGGTGCCATAGTCGCAAACATCGCCGGATCTCGGGCAACTAGGCTCTGAAATACCGCCCTCGTACGTCGTACCATACAGCGTCTGCTGGACGTTGATCAGGCCCGCTTCGGGATAGATCCCATCGTTTGTGTAGTCTGCACCAAAGCTGTGTAGAACGTGCTCCCGTCCGCCTTTACTTACGCTAAAGATTGTTCCGTACCCGGCAGCCCCGCCACTATAGGTTGTGCCGTAGAATAACATCTTCACGGCGGTCAGGCCAGCCACTGGTGCCGTCCCATCATCGGAGCTGTCGGAGCCAAAGCTGTACAGCACGCGCTCATTCTTGCCGGCTGTGCTTATACTGAAGACGGTCCCAAGACTAGCAGCCCCTCCGCCGCCCGTCGTGCCGAAGAGCGTATCTCTGTCAACGATAAGCCCTGCACGTGGAAATGCACCGTCTGGTCCACTAAAGCTGTACAGTACGGTCTCCGTTCCATTCTCGCTCACGCGGAAAACAGTCCCAGAGTCGCCCGCAGAGCGTCCTTCGCCTCCTTGTTGCGTTGTCCCGTAGAGGCTACCCTTTGCATCGGTGAGGCCAGCAAGAGGATAGGCGCCGTCAGAACCACCGCTAAAACTGTGCAGCACACGCTCCTCGCCGTCGGTCATGCGCACGCTGAAAACCGTTCCTTCGTTGTAGGCGCCACCCTGGTAGGTTGTCCCGTACAGGCGACCTTTCACCGCGATCAGGGCCGCCATCGGATACATACCATCGGCGCCACCGGTGAATTTGTGGAGCACTCGAAAATTCGTGCCGTCAATATGCATGGCATAGACCGTTCCATCCCCGTAGCCTGGGCCGTAAACGCCGTCGCCAGCGGTCGTCCCGTAGAGTGTGCCGTTGATGTAGACAACCGCAGCAGCGGGGAAAGCCGCGTCGTCACCGTTGAACGTATACAGAACCGTTTCCTTACCCGCGGTAGTGATGCTGAAGACGGTTCCATAACCGCCCTGATTGATAGGACCGCCAAAGGCAGTCGTGCCGTAGAGCGTGCCACTCACGTCGATGAGCCCGGCTAGAGGATCTGCTCCGTCGTAGCCGTGGGCGTTGCTGCCGAAGTTGAACAGGACGTCGTACCGCGAGCTAGGATGATGCACCGTCGACGCCTCCGGGAATGTGCGCGCCGCGATCGGGCCCTCCGGCTCGGGAAGCTGCGGTGTACCGCCCGAGCGCGAGCACCCGCTTATTATGACGAGGAAAAGCGCCACCCTCACGGCGATGTGCGTGCTTCGAGCGACGCTGGCGACAGCAAAAGATGTGAGTATCACAGAAGGCCCCTTTCGATGTGCCGAAAGCACCGCTGGTCGTAATCTGACGGCTTGAAAACACTGTCCTGAGCGGCGGAACATCAGCGAATGCAGATATAAGAAAGCGCCACGCTGGTGCCAGCGCTGGCGAAGTAGATAACGATGCTACTATCCGAGGTCTTCGAATAGCTCTCCGCGGTTGGAGCTGTGCCTTGCGCACTGGTTGTACAGTTATAGGTCGTATCAGGAAAGGCGAAGCCGTTGGGAAAGGTACACGTTCCGGAACCCGTTATGGTACAGCTCCCACTCAAAATCTGCGGATGCGGAGTGGCTAGGCCAAGTGGGAACGCTTCTGGAGCGTACCCGCCTGATCCGCCGAAACTTGTGCTGTTTGGCTGAGCTCCGCCCATCGCCCACACGACGGCTGCGGCATTGATTCCGCCGACCGCTCTCCGCATGGTGGTTGCTTGCTCGCTTGTTCCGAAACGGCGGTTTGTGATATCATGGCATCACGATGTCACGCCTAAAAACTCTTCCAGTCCGTCTCGATCCAACGACTTACCTTCGGCTGCGGCGCCAGGCGCAGTCGGACGGCCGTTCGATGAATGAGCTCATGCTCACGGCACTACAGGAGCACCTGGAAGCAAATCCCATTCCGCGGGAGCGCTTGAGGGAGCTCGCGCGTGAGATCGTTGCGGAAGATGAGGAACTTCTCGAGGCCTTAGCACGCGTCTAGGCGTTCTTCCTCGATGTCGACGACGTGCTCGAGCTCTATGCCGAGCACGTCGGGTCCCGCCCGCTACTAGTGCGGCCCGAGCTTCTTGAGTCCGCAGTCGCCTTGGCGCAGGCAACGATGTTAAGCACGGAGCTCTACCCGCATCTCTTTCAGAAAGCGGCAGCGCTGCTGCGCTCGATCGCGCAGAACCAGCCCTTTCTCGATGGCAATAAGCGAATCGCCTGGATTGCGATGCGTACGTTTCTCGCGGCAAACGGTTTCGACGTCCATGCCGAGGTTGACGAAGGTCTCCGGCTGATGATGGATCTGGCGGATCGCAAACTCGGCGTTGAAGACGTCGCGGAATTTCTGGCAACGCACGCCACGACAAGCGACAAGTTCAGCTAGACTTCGTCTCCTTGATGCGGGCAGTGAATCAGTGAACCGTATGTCGATGAGGGCGCCGTTTTCACGACGCCACTCGGTGGCCGAGTCACGCCGATGTCGGCGACCAAGGCGCTCGTGCGACTCGCGGCCGTCGAGCGGTTGGGCGAAAAGCTTGAGCGCAGCTCGCCCGATGGCAACCGTGACGCCGATCGCAACGAAAAACGCCCGTGAAAGCGAGCGTTCTATGGTGGAGGCAAGGAGACTCGAACTCCTGACCCTTACGCTGCCAGCGTAATGCTCTACCAGCTGAGCTATGCCCCCACGGCCTTGCCGGTGCGACCCGCCCGTATTCATTGGGCGTAGTGCGAGTCCTTCGCCAAGACGAGTCTATCCGCCGTCCCGAGTGAGCGCCAAGCGAATGTAAAGTCACACCGCTTAACGGATCGCCAGCTGTACCGGACCGGAGCCCGCTGCAAACGGCGATCCCTTCACCTGCAGCAAGGCGCCACCGTGCTGGATCGCGTAGGCGGAAATAGTACCGAAAGAACTGCCCCAGCATGCGTTGGCTACGTAGGCGAACTTGCCCGAGGGATCGATCGCCACTCCGTATGGGTCGGCACCCGCTGCAAACGGCGATCCCTGCACCTGCGTCAAAACCCCACTGCTCGGATCGATGTCGTAAGCGGAAACGGTGTCGGAATGCTCGTTGACTACGTAGAGGAACGGACCTGCCGGATCGATAGCTACTCCGAACGAGCCGGAACCCGCTGCAAACGGCGAGCCGGGTACCTGCGTCAAGACCCCACTCCTCGGGTCAACGGCGTAGGCGGAAACGTCCCCGGAATCAAAGTTGGTCACGTACGCGAACTTGTCCGATGGAGTGATCGCCACGCCCCACGGATACGAGCCGGCTGCAAACGGCGAGCCTTTCACCTGCACCAACGCGCCGCCTTGTCTGATCGCGTAGGCGGAAACGCTCTCACCACCGCCGTCGGCGACGTAAGCGAACCTGCCGGTAGGAGCAATCGCCACGCCCGCCGGGTAGGTGCCGGTTCCAAACGGCGAGTCCTGCACCTGCGTCAAAGCTCCACTGCTCGCATTGATGTAGTAGACGGAAACGTTGTCGGAATAAAAGTTGGTTACGTAGGCCAACCTGCCGAAAGGACCGATCGTCATTTCCCACGGCTCGATGCCGCCCGATCCAAAGGGCGATCCCTTCACCGGCGTTAAGGCGCCGCTGCGCGCGTCGATCGCATAGGCGGAGACGCTGCCCGGAGCGCTCGCGGACGTGTGATCCGTGACGTTCGTCACGTAGGCGAACTTGCCGGTTGGGTCGACGGCTATCCCCCACGGCTCGGGGCCTGCCGTAAACGGCGACCCTTTCACTTGCTTCAAGGCACCGGTGCGCGCGTTGATAGCGAAGGCGGAAACATTGGCGGATGCATCGTTGGCAACGTAGACGTAGTGAACGGCCGTCCCGGGGCGGCTCTCGCTTTTCGCGCGGCTCTCTTGCGTGTACGTCGTGGAAGACGGTAAGCTGCCCGGCCCGCCGATCGGCGGCTGCGTGTCATCCTGGGCCTGTCGAAGGACGCCGCACCCGGCGAGCAGCGCCGCCGCAATCCAGACGTTCAACGCGCGGATTACACATACTGTTCGCATAATCGATTCTCCAGAAGATGAGCCCACTCGCGTCCTAAGTGCTTCGCCACGTCCTCGCGCGTTCCCAGGAAAACAGTTACGAGTCTGCCGCCAGTGCGATTCGCACGTGAGTCGCGCAAGGCGCGGTTGAGACAGAAGGGCCAGGTCGAACGTTTGGGCCGCGCGAAAAAGCTCTGCCAACTCGTGCGAGGGGATGTAGCTCAGCTGGTAGAGCACCTGCTTTGCAAGCAGGGGGTCAGGGGTTCGAGCCCCCTCATCTCCACCAACTGTCCCCACTTCCTCACAAAAATAGAAAAAGGGAAAACGCTCTTGCGCCTTCCCTTATTTTTGTGATCCGACTACACGACTTTCGCAGGCACGAGCGCTTCGTCAAGTTGACGAAGCGGTAACCTGCATGGTCTCCTCGAGCCGCAACGTCGAAGGAGACGTTAGCTACGCTTGGCCGTCAGCTCGCCTTCAACGCCGCGCGCAACTCAGAACGCACCACATCACGAACGATCTCAGGCAGCGGGCGGTGGTCTTCTCGTGCAAACCGGCCCAGCGCGTCATGCATCGCTGTTTGATAACCACGCCCTTCGCGTTCGGCACGAGCTCGAAACCAATCGAGAACCTCCGAA
>JASHOM010000018.1 GCA_030041115.1 Vulcanimicrobiota bacterium
CATGACCGCCGATGGAACGATCCGCAGCGCCAGCTCGCGCTCGCCGACCACGATCGAGTGCCCGGCGTTGTCTCCGCCCCCGAATCGGGCCACGACGTCGTAGTCGGCCGCGTAGAGATCGACGATCCGGCCTTTGCCTTCGTCGCCCCACTGCAGCCCGATGATGACGTCCGCCTTCGACACTACTCCGTGTTGAACTCGAGATCGCTCGTGTCGCCCATCGGGATCTCCGAGACGCCTTCGAACTGGGTCATCACGAACTCGGAGAACAAGGCGTTCGGCCAGCCGAAGTTCCGGCGCGTGTACTGTTGAGGATTGTCGGGGTTGAACGATTCGTGAAGCAGATGATCGCCCGGGTCGCTGGCGAGCAGTTGGGAGAGCACGTCTTGCTTCTCGGCGCCGGTCGTCGCGGTCATGCCCTGAACGATGAGCGCAAGCGGCCAAACGTAGTGCTCGGGCGTGTGATAACTGCCGATCCCGCGCGCCCAGTGTCCCTGGTAAAACGACGGGTTGTCTTGCGAGAGCAAGAACCGCCGCGTGTTCTGATAGTAGCGATCGTTTGCGGCCGTGTAACCGAAGTACGGCGCCGCCAGCAGACTCGGAATGTTCGCATCGTCGGTGAGGATCGCGTGCCCCAGACCGTCGACCTCGTAGGCGTAGATATAGCCGTACTTGGGAACCAGCACGAGGCCGTAGGTTTGAATCCCGCGCTGAACCTCGTCCCGCAAAGCCTTGGCCTCGCGCGCCTTCATGACGTTATGGTACACGTCGAGCTCGATCTGGGCCATGTCCCCGAGCGCCACGACCGCAAACATCTCCGACGGAATCAGAAAGTTGTATTCGCAGGCGTCGTCGGAAGGCCGAAAGCCCGTCCACACCATCCCGGTGTAGCCGACCGGGTTGCCTCGCCCGTCGCCGGGGAGTTCCTTGTGCGTGTAGCGCGAGTCGCGCGGATGGTTCTGCTCCCGTTCCATCGTCGAGAGCACGTCATCGAGCATCTTCGAGAAGTCGGGCGTGAAGATCGACGTGTCGCCGGTCGTCTTCCAGTAGCTCCACGCAAGCGCCGTGGGATAGGCGAGCGAGTCCAGCTCGAATTTTTGCTCCCAAACGCGATAGTCCAACGTGTACGCGTTGGCGTATGGATCGATCTGCAGGTACTTGACCATTCGCGCGATGATCGCGCGCAGGAGCGCCCGCACGTCCGGATCGTCTTTGGCGAAGAACAGATACGGGCGCGCTTGCGCGCTGGCATCTCGTAGCCATTCGGCGGGAATGTCCCCGGTCATGATGTACGCCGTCCCGTCGGGCGCGTATTGGGCGAGACGGCTCGTGTCGAGCAGCGCCGCCCGAAACATCTCTTCGAGATGCTCGTTGGGACTGCGATAGTCGGCCGCGGCCTGCTCGATCGAGCGCAACTCCAAGGCGGATGCCGGAGAGATCGCAACGATCGCCGCTCCGGTGCAGAGCAGGCCGAGCAACACGACCGTTGCGAGAGGTCGGCCCGTCAAGCGGGCCAGGTTCCATGTGCGTACAAAGCCGGCAACTCCCGATAGCGTCCTAGATAATCAAGGCCGTAGCCCACGACGAATACGTCGGGGACCTCGAACGCCCTGTATTTAATTTCAATATCGGCAATTCTCCTGTGCGGGCGATCGAGTAGCGTGCAGACGGCCAGCGACGCGGGCCGGCGTTCGAGCAACCTCTTGACCACATACTGCAGCGTCAGTCCGGTGTCGACCGTGTCATCGACCAGGATGACGTGACGCCCTTCGACCGGTATTGCGACGTCCTTTTCCAACGCGATGCCGTCGCCGTCACCGTATTTGTTGACCGCGATGAAGTCCAACTGGCACGGAATCGTCACCGCTCGCGCCAGGTCGGCAAGGAACGTCGCCGCCGCGCGCAGCAGCCCGATCATGAGCGGAGTCTTACCCGCGTAATCCGCCGAGATAGCGGTCCCGATGTCGGCGACGCGAGCCGCGATCGATTCGGCGTCGAAGAGCGGCTCGCCGATCACGAGGCCCGCTTCAACCTCGAGAAGACCCGTTCGACGTCGCGCCGCGTGAAGAGTTTCACGTTCACGCTGGGATGATGCGAACGCAAGAGGCGCAGCTTGCGGTTTTTGCGGCTGTTTCGAACCGGCTTGGCGACCGTCACCTCGATGTAAAGGTCGTATTCCGGTAGATAAAAATCCGGCGTGAAAAACTCAACCGGGCGGCCGCGCTCGTTCCAGACGATCGGGAAGCTTCGCGGCTCGTATTCCCACGGGACCCGATAGAAGTCGAAGAGGCGCGCCAGTTCGGCTTCACTCGCATGCGCGAAGGGGGCCCGGGGCATAGCCACGGGCTGTTATCTACGACGGGCGCAGCCGGTTATCCCTCATCCGCCGCAGGCCCGGGCGCGGCCTCGACCGGCAAGGGGGTGCCGCCGCCGGCGGGTCCGATTTGTCCTCCGGGAGCTACGCCTCCGGCAGGCGCAGCACGAAACGCGCGCCGCCCAGCGCCGAGCTTTCGACGCGAACGTCGCCGCCGGCACGCTCGGCAATTGCTTTGACGACGGCAAGCCCGATGCCGTTGCCCGACTGTGGTGCGGCAGCACCGCGAACGCCCATGCGGAAGACCGCTTCGCGCGCCGCAGGCGCCACGCCGGCGCCGTCGTCTTCGACAGCAACGGTAACGAACGGCTCGGCGCAAGCACAGCTGACTTCGACCCGACCGCCTTCGCCGACGTACTTCACCGCGTTCTCGAGGAGATTCGCAATCGCGTGAACGCAGGCATCGCCGTCGACGCCTGCTCGCGCGGCAACCGGAAGGCACGCGCGTATGGCCACCCGCCGTGCAGCCGCCATCGGCGAGAGCATCTCGATCGTCGCGCGGATCTGTTCGACGACGTCGCACGCGCGCTGCGGCGGCGCGGTCGAAAGATCGAGCAGCGAGAACTCGAGCATGCCGTCGACGAGACGGGCCAGGCGCAGCGCTTCGCGGCGGGCCGTTTCGAGGAAGCGGCGCGCGGTTCGCGGATCGACGTCACCTTCGAGCAGGGTTTCGATGTAGCCGCGGATCGAGGTCAGCGGCGTGCGCAGCTCATGACCGACCGTTGCGAGCAACGCACGCGCGAGACGCCGGCCGACCGCGGATTCATCCGCGCAGGAATTTGTAACCAAACCCATGCACGGTCCGCAGCAGCGAGGGCAACTGCCACGGCTCCTCGATCTTGGCGCGTAAGCGATGGATGTGCACGTCAATCGTGCGTTCGTCGCCGTTGAAATCGAAGCCCCAGACGCGCTGGAGCAGCCAATCGCGCGAGAGCGCGACTCCGGCGTTGCCGGCGAGCTCGAGCAGCAGCGCGAACTCCCGAGGCTTGAGCCTCACGTCGGTGCCGTCGACGCGCGCCTCGCGGGCGCCCGCGTCGATCTCCAGTCGCCCGAAGCGCAGCACCGGGCCGGGCTGGGCGATTTTGGCGCCGGAGCGGCGCAGAATCGACTTGATTCGCGCCACGGCCTCGCGCGGCGAGAACGGCTTGCAAATGAAGTCGTCGGCGCCTAGCTCGAAACCGAGCACGCGGTCGATTTCGTCGACGCGGCCGGTGATGACGACGATCGGCACGTTGCGCTCTTCGCGCCGCAGCGTCCGGACGACGTCGTAGCCGTCAACGCCCGGCAGGCAGATATCCAGGACGAGCAAGTCAGCGGCGCCGCGAGCGCGACGCAACGCGGCGTGTCCGTCGGCCGCACCCACGACGGCAAAGCCCTCGCGCTCGAGATGGTGGGTGAGCAGCTCGCGGATCGCCGCATCGTCGTCGGCGACGAGAATCGTCTGCGCCGGCATAGCGGGACGAGTACCCGCCGCCCACGCGAAGCGAGACGCGCCGCTTGCATATCGACTCCCGCTAAGGCGGATCGGCGGTGCAGAACACCCCGGCGAGCGGGCCGAAGCGCGCCGCGTGCTCGCGCAAGACGCGATAGATCGTCGCGGCGGGAAACCCGAGACGCTCGAGGCGGCGCGCGGCGGACGGATACTCGATCGCCGGATTCCTTGCGTGCAGCCGTTCGAACGCAGCACTGCAGCGCGCGCCTTCATCCTGCCCCAGCGCCGCCACCGCTTCGATCGCCGCCTCGCCGTCGATGCCTTTGCGAATCAGCTCGCCCACGAGCCGTTCGTTGCCCAGCGGTTTCCGCTGACGCTCCACGTACAGCCGCGCGTACAGACGGTCGTCGAGAAAGCCCTCGCCTTTGCAACGCTCGATCGCCGCGCGCGTGTCGTCGTCGGCGAAGCCTTTGCGCTCGAGGTGCTGCCAGAGCCGCGCTTCCGTGCAGCGCTGACGCGCCAGAAACGCAAGCGCTACAGGGTATGCCTTCACGAGAAGCTCACCTTTCGACGCCGATCAGTCCTTCGACAGTCCTTCGACATGCTCAGGATGACAGAGCTTAGGATGACAGAGTAGGTGCTGGAGCTTTGCCGTTAGTGGAGGCCGCTTTGCTCAGTTGCTCGCGAATCTTCGTTTCGATTTCCGCGGCAAGCTCGGTGTGCTCTTCGAGATAGGCCTTGGCGTTCTCGCGTCCTTGACCGATCCGCTGCTCGCCGTACGTGTACCACGAGCCGCTCTTCCCGACGATGTTCTGATCGAGCGCAACGTCGAGAATCGAGCCCATCTTCGAGATCCCGTGGCCGTAAGTGATGTCGAATTCCGCTTGACGGAACGGCGGTGCCACCTTGTTCTTGACGACCTTTACGCGCGTGCGCGAGCCGACGACGTCCTGCCCGACCTTGATCGTTTCGAGCTTCCGCACGTCGAGGCGGACCGAGGCGTAGAACTTCAGTGCGCGGCCGCCCGACGTCGTTTCGGGGTTGCCGAACATGACGCCGACCTTTTCGCGAAGCTGGTTGATGAAGATCATGACCGTCTTGCTGCGTGAGATCGCGGCGGTGAGCTTGCGCAAGGCCTGCGACATCAAACGCGCCTGCAAACCCACGTGCGTGTCGCCCATGTCGCCCTCCAGCTCCGCGCGGGTCACCAACGCGGCGACCGAATCGACGACGACGACGTCCACCGCGTTGCTGCGGGTCAGCATTTCGGCAATTTCAAGCGCCTGTTCGCCGGTATCCGGCTGCGAAACGAGGAGATTATCGAGATCGACGCCCAGCGCCGCGGCGTAGTTGGGATCGAGGGCGTGCTCGACGTCGATGAAAGCGGCGGTGCCGCCGGTTCTCTGCGCCTCGGCGATCGCGTGGAGCGCGAGAGTCGTCTTCCCGCTCGACTCCGGGCCGTAAATCTCGACGACTCGCCCGCGCGGAAATCCGCCGACGCCCAACGCAAGGTCGAGCGCGATCGAGCCGGTCGGCACGATCTCGAACGCCATGCGTTCTTGGAAATCGCCCATGCGCATGATCGAGCCTTTTCCGAACTGCCGCTCGATCTGAGCGAGCGCATTGGTGAGGGCGAGTTGCCGTTCGTCTTCTGCTGCCATGTGGTTCCTTTCTTTCGTTCACCGCCCGACCGTCCTTCGACAATCCTTCGACATGCTCAGGATGACAAGATGACAATGCGTTATATCACGCTCTCACGGCGCTGTGCCAAGGGTATGGCATTCTGATCCTCGTCGAACAGCGCATCGATGAATTCTGCCGGAACGAAAGGACGCAAATCCTCCGGACCTTCGCCGAGGCCCACGAATTTGATCGGCGTCTCCAGCGCGTCGACGATCGCGATCAGGACGCCGCCTTTTGCCGTCGAGTCGAGCTTGGTCATGATGATTCCGGTCAGCTCGGTCGCCGCATGGAAGAGCCGCGCCTGCGAAATTGCATTCTGCCCGTTCGTGCCGTCAACGACGAGCAGGGTCTCGGCCGGCGGCTCTCCGAGCTCGCGATCGATCACGCGCCGGATTTTCTTGAGTTCCTCCATCAAGTTCGTCTTCGTTTGAAGGCGCCCGGCGGTGTCGACGAGCACGATGTCGACGCCGCGCGCCTTTGCCGCGCGCAGGCCGTCGAAGACGACCGACGCCGGGTCGGCGCCTTCCGCACCGCGCACGATCGCGCTGCCGCTATGCTCGGCCCAGACCCCGAGTTGTTCGGCGGCGGCGGCTCGAAACGTGTCGCCGGCGACGAGCAGAACGCGCTTGCCCTCGCGCCGAAATCGCATCGCCAACTTGCCGATCGTCGTGGTCTTGCCGCTGCCGTTGACGCCGACGAGCAACAGAACCGCCGGCGTGCGATCGAGAGCGAGCTCCCCGCCGGGAAGTGTGAGAAAGCGCTCGACGTCCTTGCGAAATCGGGCCACGGGCCGGTCAACCGTCTTCCATTCTTCTTGGCGCGCGACGGTCTGCAGGCCGGTGAGGATCTTTTCCGTTGCCGGGACGCCGAAATCGGCGAGAATGAGCGTCTCCTCGAGCTCGTCCCAGAACGCGGGCGTTAGGGGGCGCTCGGAACGTCCCAGCCGCGTCACGGCAGAGAAGCTCTCCCGCGCGCGGCCTAGCGAGGAGCGCAGACGCGACAGCCAGCTCACCGCGCGCTCCTCGCGTTCACACCATCGACTCTACCATGCGAACGTATGTTCGTCAATCGTTTCGAGCGCCGTGCGCTATACTCGGCCTGGGGAGGCACGCCATGCAGTACTACCGTGCCCTTGCAATCGCCTCGCTCGTGTCGTTTGCCGCCGGCTGCGGCGCCGGCGGGAGCATTCCGGCGGCCGGCGGGTCGCCGAGCCTGCGCTACGAGCGGCAAGACGACACGACGGCGCCGCTCGTAGCGCTCGACGCTCGTTCGCGCGGTCCGGCCGTTTCGGCCGACGTTTACGGCGCAAACCTCGACACCTGGTACGATTTTCTCGATGGATTCGTCAATCCGTCGCTGCGCAAAAGCGGGATTCATCTAGTCCGTTTTCCCGGCGGATCCGAGTCCGACGCGTATCACTGGGAGAACGGCGGATCGCTCTGCGACAACCAAGGATACATCACACCGCCCGCCACCTTCGATCATTTCATGAGCCGCTTGGCGGCGCGTCTCGACCTCGACGTCGCGATTACGCTCGACTACGGAAGCAATCGGGCTTGCGACGCCGGCGGGCAGCCGAGCGAAGCCGCCGCATGGGCGGCGCACGCGCTGGCGCGCGGCTATCACGTATCGTATTGGACGGTCGGCAACGAAGTCTATGGCTCGTGGGAGTACGACTTGCACGCCCACCCGCACGATCCGCACACGTATGCCGACGCGGTGCGCACGGGCTACTACCCCGCAGTGAAAAAGGCCGACCCGGCGGCGCAGGTCGGCGTCGTCGTCGACACGCCCGGCGATCGCGCTTGGAACGAGGTCGTGCTGCGCGAAGCTCAGCCCTTCGACTTCGTCGAGCTGCACTACTATCCCGAGTACGACGTCGACAACGACGCCTTTCTCTTAGGGCCGGCGATCGACAGGTTCGCGCACGATCTCGTTCGGCTGCGCGCCGAAATGACTGCCGCCGGGCTCTCGCCGGCGCTGCCGATCTACCTGGGCGAGTACAACAACGATGCCGGCGACGAAGGCAAACAATCGGTCTCGATCGTCAACGGGCTTTTCGTCGGACAGATGCTCGGTACGCTCATGGAAGCGGGGGTTCCCCGATCGACGTTTTGGCTCGGCTACGGAAGCTGCGACGAGGACGGCGATTTCTCGAAGAAGCTCTACGGCTGGCAGCACTTCGGCAGTGAAGCCCTCTTCTCCGACGGCCTTCCCAACCCGTACGAAGGCTGCGCGAACACGCCGAAAATTCCGGGCGGCACTCCCTTTCCAACCGGACGCGTGATGGCGTTGCTCGCGAGCGAGGTGCCGGCCGGAGCGCAGGTGCGAACCGTTGCCGTGCCGCGCTCGCTGCACTCGACGGTCCGCGCCTACGGATTCGCCGAGGGCGGCGGCTTCACGCTTGCGCTCTTCAACAACACGCTCTCCGCGATCGCCGTACGCACCCGCATCCGAGGGTCCGCAAAGAACGCCTTCACCGCGACCGTCGCGACGTACGGAAAGGCGCAATACGACAAGTCGAAGGAGAACCGCTGGATCGGTCCGGTCGAACGCAGCCTTGGGAGCGTCGGCACGACGGTACCGCTCGCGCTCCCGCCGTACAGCGTCTCTATTCTGTCGCTGCGCTAACTTTCGCCGCCGCGGCGATCTCGCGCTTGCGCTCGCGCAGGAAGTGGAAAAACTCGACTCCCTCGCGCACGCGGCGTTTCATCACCTGGCGATCGCCGATCATGCCGCCGAGCAGCGAAAACATCTTGCGCGGGCGGAAATAGAAGCGCCGATAAAACTCGTCGACCGACTCGAACATCATCGTTGAGGTCAGGCCCGGGTAGTTGAGCGCCGCGTGCTGGACTCCGTGGGTGTCGACGAGATCGCTGCTCTGCGCTTCGAGCCAGCCGTTCTCTTGCGCTTGCTTGTAGAGATACGTGCCCGGATAGGGAGCGGCGAGCGAGACCTGGATCGTCTCCGGATCCATTTCGCAGGCGAACTCGATCGTCTCGCGGATCGTTTCGGGCGTCTCGCCCGGCATGCCGAGAATGAACGTGCCGTGCACCTTGATGCCCAGCTCGCGACAGTCTTTGGAAAAACGCCGAATGATGTCGAGACGGGTGCCCTTCTTCATGTTGTTGAGCACCTGCTGATTTCCCGATTCGTACCCGACGAGCAACAGGCGCAGCCCGTTGGCCCGCATGATCTCGAGCGTTGCCCGGGGTACGTTCGGCTTGGCGTTGCACGACCACGTGAGCCCGATGCGGCCCAAACGGCGCGCGATCTCCTCGACGCGCGGAAGGTTGTCGGTCAGCGTGTCGTCGTCGAAA
This sequence comes from Vulcanimicrobiota bacterium, assembly GCA_030041115.1. Classification (GTDB taxonomy): domain Bacteria; phylum Vulcanimicrobiota; class Vulcanimicrobiia; order Vulcanimicrobiales; family Vulcanimicrobiaceae; genus Cybelea. The sequence goes on from JASHOM010000018.1 coordinate 8,810, forward strand.
AAGAACTCTTTGACTTCAGGGAAGAGCCTTTTGGCCCGCGCCATTTCGGCTTCGACGCTTTCGACGCTGCGAACGCGATAGAGATGCCCGCCGATCGTCTGCGGCCACAGGCAGAACGTACACCTCGACTTGCAGCCGCGTCCGGTATAGAGCGAAAGGTACGGATGCTGCAGGTAGCCGTTAAAGTAGTTCGGTATCGTCAGGTCGCGCCGGTAGACGTCGAGCACCGAGGGAAACGCGTCCATGTCGGTGATGACCGGCCGCTCCGCCGTGCGCACCACCTCCCCGTTCTTCCGGTAGGCCAGCCCGTCGATTTCGCTCAACGGCTTGCCGGCAGCCACGTCGACGCAGGTATAGTCGAACTCGCCGACGCTGACCCAATCGACGGCGGGCGCGCCCTTGAGCGACTCCTCCGGAAGCACGCTGACCTGCGCACCGACCATTCCCACGACGACGTTGGGATTCTCCTCTTTCAAACGCGCGGCAAACCGCGCATCGTTGTTGAAAGACGGCGTGCTGGTGTGCACGACCACGCGTTCGTACTCCTTGGCGAGCGGCGCGACTTGATCGACCGTCAAATCGTCGGGCGGCGCATCGATCAACCGGCTTCCCGGCACCATGGCGGCAGGTTGCGCGAGCCACGTCGGATACCAGAACGAACGAACCTCGCGACGACACTGGTAGCGCGCGCCCGCGCCGCCGTCGTATCCTTCGAAGGTGGGCGGGTTTACGAACAGGGTCTTCAGGAAGTCGGGCATGCTCTTTCTCCTCCGGTGATTTCCGGTTTTCTGTAGGGCGCGCAAGCCCTGCAACCGGCGGCGTCAAAGGCCCGGTAACCCGGCAGCACACCGGGCGGCGGCATCTTATTGCAGCGGCGCGAAGAGGCGATCGACTTCCGCGACGTCGAGCAGCAGCGACCCGGATTCCTCGAAGAGCCCAGCTGCGAGCTCAGCCTTGCGCCGCTGCATGTCCAAGATGCGCTCTTCGACCGTTCCTGCAGTAATCAGCTTGTAAACAAAGACGGGGCGATGTTGCCCGATGCGGTGCGCGCGATCGGTGGCCTGTCGCTCGACCGCGGGATTCCACCACGGATCGTAATGGATGACGGCGTCGGCGGCGGTTAGGTTCAAGCCGGTGCCGCCGGCCTTCAGGCTGATCAGGAAAAGCGGCACTTCGCCGCTCTGAAAGCTGCGGATGGGCGTGACACGATCTTTCGTCTCGCCGCGGAGCTCGACGAAGGCGATGTCACGCTCGCGTAGCTCGGGCTTGATGAGGTCGAGCATCGAGGTAAACTGCGAAAAGAGCAGGATGCGACGTCCTTCCTCGATGAGCTCGGGGATCATCTCCATCAGCGCCTCGAGCTTCGCCGATCCGCGAACGTTCCGCGCCGCCGCAAGCTTGAGCAGGCGGGGATCGCAACAGACCTGCCGCAGTTTGAGCAACGCGTCCAGAACGATGATTTGGCTGCGCGCCAAGCCGCGCCGTTTCAATTCGCTACGCACGCGTTCGTGCATGGCGATCCGAATCGTTTCATAGAGGTCCCGCTGCGGTCCCTCGAGATCGATGCGCGTAACGATCTCGCTCTTTTCCGGGAGGTCGAGCGCAACGGATTCCTTGGTACGTCGCAGGAGGAACGGGCGCAGACGTGAGGCCAGCACGCGCCGCCGCTCGGCATCGCCGCGCTTTTCGATCGGCGAACGGAAGGTCCGCCCAAACGCCTTCCGGTCGCCGAGCAGTCCCGGAATTGCGAAGGAGAAGACCGACCACAGCTCGTCGAGATGGTTCTCCATCGGCGTTCCGGTCAGCGCAAGCCGTTGCCCGGCACGCAGCAGTGCCGTGGCTTGAGCGCCCTTGGAGCGCGGGTTTTTGATCGCCTGTGCCTCATCGAGCACGACCATCTGCCACTCGTGCGCCGAAAGCGTCTCGATATCGCGCTGCAGTAGCGCATAGGTGGTCAGCACGATGTCGTGGCGTTCGATCTGGTCGAAGCGCTCGGCGCGATCGCCGGCGGTGAGAGCGAGCACGCGCAAGCGCGGAACGAAGCGCGCCGCCTCGGCTCGCCAATTGGGCGAGACGCTCGTGGGCGAAACGATCAACACCGGCTTTCTCAGGCGTTTAGCACTCTTTTCGATCGCCACGTGTGCAAGCAACTGCACGGTCTTACCCAACCCCATGTCGTCGGCGAGCACGCCGCCGAAGCCGTTGCGCGCCAGCAACTGCAGCCAGGATACGCCTCGCGACTGATACTGCCGCAGCTCCCCCCGAAACGACTCAGGCAATGCCGCGACCGGCAGCGAATTTTCGTCGGCCAACGTTCGAACGAGCCCGCGCAGGACCTCGCCCACGACCCAGCGGACGGGGATTTGCGCGTCGAGCTGTGCGAGGGAGGCGAAGTGCGCGGGCGTGAGCGAGAGCCGGCCTTCCTCCGTGATCGGCTCGTCGAAGAGCTCGATGAGCGTTGCCAGCAGAGGCGCAATTCGCTCGGCCGGCAATGCAACGAATTTGCCCTCCGCGAGCCGGCCATAGACGACGGCGTCCTTTCCGAGCTGCGCCAGATCAGCTTGCGAACGAACGCCCAGATTCCGCAATGCGTCGACGACGATGGGGAGCAGCGAGACGCGCTCTTGGCCGATGTTGATGCCGAGATCGAATTCGAACCACCGGTTCTCGGCCGGCTCGACCCGCGCGTCCCATTCACCCGCTTCGACGATCTCGTACGGGAAGGACGGCTCGATCTGGACGGACCAGCCTCGCGCTTCCAGCTCGGCAACGCCGGAGCCGAGAAAGCGCGCCCAGTGCTGCTCCGCAGTACCGGGAAAATGCAGCGCCGAACCGCGGTGCTCGACGTACTGAACCTCCGGCCAGCCCAGCGGCTCGAAGCCGTGCACGGCCAGTTGCGCGCGAGCGGCCGCTTCGAACTGCGCGCGCCGCGGCCAGAGGACGATGCGGCCGTTCTTGATTTCTTGGAACTCGCGCGCCGCGTCGGAAAGCCGAACGCGATGCGAGCCGTATTCGAAGGCAAGCTCGGCAAACGCCGGCACTACCGCTGCGAGCGCGGGCGATCTCGGCTGCCCGGTCTCGATCCCGTGCAATCGCAGCACCGCGACCGGATCGCGCTCGACGATCTCCGTTGCTATGTCAGGGAGCGGAGCGGGCACGGCGTTGTTTGCGAAAACTCGCTTCCAAACGGTTTGCGCCCGCCGCGCTTGGTGCGCGGTGAGCGGCGGCGCACCGGCGACGAGAGCCGCAAGCTCGGCGCTGACGCCGCAGTCTATCGAGCCGCTCTCACTGCGCTCGGGATCGACGTACCAAGTCGGACTCGCGGGTAGAATTCGCGCCGACGCTCGCCCACGCACGATCGGACGCTGGCGAGCGTTGCCGTCCAAATGCCAAGCAAGCTGCTGGTCGGCGAGATCGCGACGTATCAGCGGCGGGGCCTTGGTCGAACGCCAATGCGTACGCTCGGTCCCGATGATCTCGGCAAGCAGCATCGCCAACAGCCGCGGCGAGATGCTCGCCCCATAGGTCGTCCACGCGTAATGACCGCTGATGCCGGCCGCCGTGGCGAGCCGTCCGATCGTGCGATCGATCGGCGTGACGTAGCTGCCGCCGGTATGACTGAGATTCTGCAGCTCGACGGCGCGTCCCATGCTGCGTTCGCCGCTCTTGAGGAGCGCGACCACGCGCGCGGTCAAGGTAATGCGGCGGGAATCGTCGGGAATGTCGAGCACGTAGCGGATGTGCTCGCCGCGCGGCGCCGCCGCAACCTCGCGATAGGCGTCGAGCTCGCTCAGCCACGCATGTACGACGGGATCGGTCGGGTCGTACTCCTTGCTCTGCGCGGCGCCGCCCTTGATATTTCCAAGTGCGGCAATCGCCGCAGCCGCACCGTGCTTGCATTTGTACTCGATCGGGCAATCGCAGTAGCTTATGAGCCGTGTCCCGCGCTTTGATGCCGCCGTCTCTACGGTCACATCATATGGAAGAGCCGCCTGGCCGCGCACCTGCGCCTGGAGATCGCCTCCGTCGTGGCGCTCGATCCGGATAACTCTCCCGGTCTGCGCGTATGCCATGCCGCGACGGAACGTCACCTGGTCAAATGACGCTCGGATATCGTCGAGCGAAAACACCGGCGCGAGGCTTTGCGACTCGCCCGGCAAGTCCTTCTCTTAGCCGGAGGTCGAAACGTAGAGAAAGCGGTTTGGCAGATCGAGCGTGAACGCCCGCCCGGTCCAAAACGAATTGCCGACGTCGCAGTCGTAAATCAAGTCGGCGAAACGGACCGCGGGTCCGGCAACCGCCGTCGCGGGTGCCCCGGCGAACCCGATGCTCGCGATGCGTCCTTGGGAGGCCGCGCCCGGGCTCAATCCGATCGCGGCGGCGAAGGTCCTGTCCAGCGTAATGCCTTGCGATCCGGTATCGATCTCACAGAGTCCGGTCTTGCCGGCACCGAAATCGAAACGGGCGAAGACGCCGAGGCCGATTCCCAAGTCGTCCTGCAGCACCAGTGGAATGCGCACGCCGGAGCGGATGCGTTCGGGAAAGGTTTGAGCGTCTTCGATCACGATCGCGTGATTGCGAAAGTCGAACGTCGCGGTGACCGTGCGAAACGCGGTCGCCGCGATCATGCCGTCGATGCCCGTGCCGTCGAGCCCGCTCCAAATTCCGACGTGCGGCGCTTCGATGCTCACCCCGCCGATCGCCAACGTCACGACCGTACCGATCGGCAGATCGACGCGCTCCCCGGTAAGCCGTAAGCTCACGTACTTTCCGTTGATCGCAACGAAGCGCCGGCCGAGGTCGCTGGAGACCACGTCGACGCCGGCACCGAGATTCACGAGCATCGGCACCGGGGGACGACCGTCCACCGAGCCTTGCACCTCGATCAGCCCGCCGTTTGCTTCGGTGAACGGAATCGTATCGACCGCTCGCGCGGGACGCGCGAACGTGCCGAGCAGCACCGCCGCGGCGATCGCGGCGAATGGATTAAAACGCACCAATGCCGTCGGGCGTCCCCAATCCGGTCGGGCCGTCCCAGCCGGGCCCGGCAGTGCACAGCGGCTTGCCGCAACGGCCGTTGCTCCCGCTCGTGACGTCATTCAGCTCGGCCGAGTGCGCATAAAGGTTTCCCGGATTGTTCGTGCTCGCGTCGCCGGCGAGCGCAAAGACCGACGCGGTGATCGGCGTCGCAACCGACGTGCCGCCGAAGACCAGCCAGCCGCTTTGGTGGAACGTGTCGTAGACCGCGACTCCGGTGTAAGGGTCCGCGTCGGCGGACGCATCGGATTGGGCGCGATTCGCGCATCCGGTCGTGATCCCGCGTTGAAAACTCGGCATGGGATAAATTTTGCTGCAACCGCTGCCGGCGCCGGACCACGCCGTCTCCGTGCGCGGGCTGATCGAGGTCAAGTCGGTTCCCCCTACGCCGATCACCGTCGGGAGGATCGCCGGCCATTGCGCGACCTTGTCGTAACCGCGGTCCCCGCTTGCCGCCGTGATCGCCACACCGCCGACGTCGTAGTCGCCGTCGTAGCGCGTGTCTCCCTCGGCTCCGCTCCAACTGTTGCTGACGTAGCTCGCATGCGCGGTCGCATAACTTTCCGCTTTGCTCAAGGCTGCAGCGCCGTTCGACGATGCCTCGACCAGGAGAATGTCGCAGTTCGGGCAGATCGCCGAGACCATGTCGACGTCGAGCGACTCCTCCTGCGCCCAGCCCGCGTTCGTCTTTTTCGTAAACTGCTTTTCGGTAAAGCAACCGCTCGAAGCAGTGCATGCGGACAAGCCGTATTCGGAGCGATAGACGGAAAGGTTCGCCGCCGCATCGGGATCGTCGTACGCGTCGACGACGGCGACGGTTTCGCCGCCGCCGTCGCTCCGGCTATACGCGGTGAGGCCGTAGGCCGTTTGTAAGTCGCTTGGCGCATAGCCTGCGGGCGTGTCTTCCCGGAGCAACCCTTTGACGTCGGTGCGGATCCATGCCTGACAGCGCGCCTGGCCAGCCGCGACGGCGCCGCAAACCCGTACTGCCGGACCGGGACGCGGCCACAGTCCGAGTTGCGCTGCGGTCGGGCGCCGGATCGCGTTCAACGAAAGCGCGGCGTTTGCCGTTCCGGCAGGCAGCGAATCCCGGCCGCCGCTGCAAGCGGTCAAGGCGGTAACTAAAGTCACCGCGAGAAGCGTCGAGAATCGCATCGTTCCTCCGTTCCTGCCGCTCGAAAGCAAGCTGCGACAAGACTTTACCTTTTCCTGCGTCGAATGACTCGTATAACGACACTCGACGGCTGGAGGTGCCATGAAACGGTTCGCTGCTCTGTTCTTTCTCGCCGCACTCGCCGCGCTGACCGCGTGCAATAGCTCGAGCTCGTCGCCCCTGCCGGCGCCGACCGGCGCCGTATCGCCGATCGAGCACATCGTCATCATGGTGCAGGAGAACCGGAGCTTCAATAATCTTTTCGCGGGTTATCCCGGCGCCGACACGGCAATGCAGGGTGCGTGCAAGCCGGCGCCTTGGTGCCCGAAATCCCGCATGATTACCCTTCATTCGGTCAAGCTCGAAAGCAACGGGGAATGGCAGCAGTTGTCCGGCAAAGACATCGATCACAGCCACCACGGCTTCGAGATCGAGTGTGCGGCCAACAGCAAGCACGTCTGCCAAATGGACGGATTCGATCTCATCCGCTTCGGCGAATCGGGTGGAGGCGCTGCGGCCAAGCGCTATCCATATGCGTACGTCGAGCGCTCCGAAACCGCACCCTACTGGAAGCTCGCGCAGCAATACGCTCTGGCCGACCACATGTTCTTCACCGAGACTGCCTCGAGCTTCATCTCGCATCAGATGCTGCTCACCGGCACCGTCGCGCTCAACGATCACGAATGGGTGACCGATCAACCGCAAGTGCCGCCGTGGGGCTGCTGGTCGCCCAAGGGCGACGTCGCGCCGATTCTCGATAGAAACGGCACGGAGCACGCGTTGCCCGGCGTGTTTCCGTGCTTCAAGTGGGCGTCGATCGCCGATCTGCTCGACGCAAAGGGCGTCTCGTGGCTCTTTTACGTCGACAAGAATCCCGACTATGGAAGAAATAAGTACGGCGATTTCTCGGGCGGCGTTTGGAACGGCTACGCGGCCATTCACAAGATCTTCTACGGTCCGGATTTCAACAAGAACATGAGCATCCCGAACACCACCGTCTTCTCGGACCTCGCCAAAGGAACGCTGCCCGCCGTCTCCTGGGTCATCCCGTCGCTCTGGAACTCCGATCATCCGGCCGGCGGCTGCAACGGCGGCCCGTGGTGGGTCACGAAAGTCGTCAACGCGATCGGTACGAGTCAGTATTGGAAGCATACCGCGATCCTGCTCCTTTGGGACGACTGGGGCGGCTGGTACGACAACGTACCGCCCCCGTTCATCAACTACAGCAGTCTCGGGTTTCGAGTCCCTCTAATCGTCATTTCGCCCTATGCGAAGCCGGGATTCATTTCGAGCACGCAGTACGATTTCGGGAGCATCCTCAAGCTGGTCGAGCAGAACTTCAATCTCGGTTCGCTCGGCACGACGGACGAGTCGGCGGCCTCGATGGAAGACATGTTCAATTTCGCGCAGACGCCGACCACGTTCAAGCCCGCGCCGGAACCGTCGGCTTTGCCGTGCAATAAGAAGACGACGAACCCCAAGCAGGATGCGGAACTCATCAAGAACGACGGCGGCGTTCCCGAATAGTGGGTAACGAATGACATGCATCTTTTCGCGGACCGGGCAGACGCGGGGCGGCGCCTCGCCGATGCGCTCGCGGAGTTCGCCCACCGCCCCGACGTCGTCGTGCTCGCCTTACCGCGCGGCGGCGTTCCGGTCGGCTACGAAGTCGCGCGCCGTTTGGGCGCGCCGCTCGACGTCTACATGGTCCGTAAGCTTGGCGTGCCGGGACACGAAGAGCTGGCAATGGGGGCTATCGCCGGCGACGGCACCTGCGTCATCGACGAAGACCTCATCGCGTCCCTGCGCATCGGCGATGCCGAACTCGACGAGGCCGTGCAGCGCGAGACCCGCGAAATTCGGCGTCGCGAGGCGGCCTATCGCGATGCCCGCGCGCAAACCGAGATCGCGAACAAGACCGTGATTGTCGTCGACGACGGTTTAGCGACGGGAGCCACCATGCGCGCGGCTGCGACGGCATTGCGACAACGGAATCCGCGGACAATCGTTGCCGCGGTTCCGGTCGCTGCGGCGCGCACGTGCGCGGGACTCGCGGGCGTGGCCGATCGCGTCGTCTGCGCATTTACGCCCGAGCCCTTCGTGGCCGTCGGGCTCTATTATCAAAACTTCGAGCAGACGAGCGATGACGAGGTGCGGCGCCTTCTCGCCGCCGCGCGCCTGGCGCGACAGGTCGGCGCATCGGCGCGTAGTATTTCAGCGGAATGAAACGCTCAT
>JASHOM010000180.1 GCA_030041115.1 Vulcanimicrobiota bacterium
GCCCCAGCTTGTGGGAAGATGCGCGACCGGGAAGCTGGGCGCCGCGGCGCGCGCGAGCGCCAGCGATCTCCACGACGGATCGTGCGTGATCAGCCAGGCGCGCCAATCGGCCTCCACCTGGACGAGCAGCGCGTCCACGTCGCCGGGAAAGGTCCGCACGTTGGCGGTCGCGTCGGCGTCGGCAAGGCGCGCGACCCGCGCGAGATCGTCTTCGGAGTTCACGCGCTCGAGCAAGCCCTGGGCTTGCGAAATCAGTTGGGGGTCCTCGGAGTGCTTCATCGCCCAATCCGCCGCCTCGCGAACCCACCAAACGGCGGCGTCGTGATTCGTCAGCGGATTATAATGAAGGCCCGTTCCGATACTGACGGTCAACGTCGCCAGCTCGCCGTAGGCGGGATCGTCGGGATACTGCAGCGAGTAGGCCCGGCCGGCGTCGACGATGGTGGAGAAATACGTCTCCTCGGAGCGAAAGTTCCAGCCCTGCGCGGTTCCCTTGGCGAACGCCTCCTTCATCTGCACGTAGAGCACCGCCGGATCGACCTCGAGCGTCGCGCGTGCCGGGCGCGCGAAAACGAACGGCATCGCGACGGCCAGCACCGAGGCCGCAAATCTACAGGATGCTCGAGTCATCCAGTACCAGGTGCAGATTGTTGGTCAGCAAGGCGTTCTTGATTTCTCGCGCGATCCTGCGTCCCGTCGACATGGGCTCTGAATAGTTCAGATACGAGTAGGGCGAACCGTCGATGAACAGATTCGTTCCGGCGACGATGCGCGCGGAAATCTCCATCACGTAGAACTGAATGTCGGGCGTGATGATCGTCTCGATGCAGAACGCGCCGAAGAGTCCCTTGGGGCCGCAAATCTCCTTGCTCACCCGCACGAGCTCGTCGCCCATGCGTAGCGCTTCGGCCAGCATCGATTCCCGCAGAGAGACCGGCTGGTTACCGACCACGACGTAGGAAGGGCTGACGTCCATGCCCTCTTGGGCGGCCGCCGGGATGCGGCCCAGCGAGTCCACGTTGGTTTCGTACCGCCGGTCCATCGACATGATCTCGAGCTTGCGCTGCAGCGGCGAATAAAAGTAGTGAATGTACAGCGGGACGCCGATAATGTATTCCTGGATGATGTAGGCTTCTTTGAGATGCGCGGCACGGGCCTCGAAATCGTGCGCGTCCCGAATGAACATGTAACCTTTCCCGCCCGCCGCCCCATAGAGCTTGACGATCACCGGCCGGTCGATTTCGGCGCCGCTGCGAAATTGGCGCGGCAGCGTGAGCCCGGCGCGCGAGAGCCACTGGCGCTGCAGCTCCCGGCTTGCCTCCCAGTCGAGCACGGCCTTGTTCCCGAAATAGGGAATCGTCATCTTCTTGTGCTCGTCCAGCGAAAGGTACGCGACGAAGGATCCGTGCGGCACGATGATCACCTTGCGCTTCTCGAGCTGGCCGATCAGCGACATGAACTCCGAGTAGTCGTTGAGCGCGATCACTTCGTCGACGAAGGCGAACGAACGATAGAGCCTCTCGGTATCGCGGTTGGAGACCGCGAGCGTACGAAATCCCTCGTCGTGGGCTCCTTTGAGAATCTGCAGCGCCGAATGCGAGCCCAGCGTCGCGATCGTGTACGGCCGGTCCATTCGTTCTACTACTCGGCGCCGGACGGAATGTCCCGGTCCGCGTCGCTTCCGCCGATGACCGCGCGATCGATCGCCGGATTGCACAAGAGCCGCTCGCTTGCGGCCTCGATGACGCCCCGCGAGACCGGCTCGCCTCGCTCGTCGAACAGACGCCAAGCCGTCGCGATCCGTCCCGCGTCATCCCGCGCGCTTCGACTCGACGACGATTCGATCCAGACCTCGCCCGCGCGCGGAGCCGGCGCCTCGAGCAGGGTCAGGCGATGCTTATTCGGATTGAAGATCGTTTCGTCGCCCACGATCCGCCGCTCCAGCGCTTCGGCGTCGCCGCGATCCTCGAAGAGATAGACGTCGCTACGCTCGACGCGCCCGACCTCCACCCCGAGGCGGCGCAGCGCGACCAGCGCGGTATACGCCTCGTTATCGGGAATGCCGAGCGTTATCGAAACGGCGCGTCTCACGATTGCGCCACCGCTTGGACGAAGCTGCGAAAGAGCGTCGCCCCGCCGGAGGGCGCAAGCACGTCGTCGCCGACGCAGCGCTCGAGATGGTTGAAGTTCCAGCCGTCGCGTTCGGGATGCGGCATGACGGCGAGGACGTTGCCGGCGCGATTCACCAAGCCGGCGCAACGCAGAGCCGAGCCGTTCGGCACGGCGTCGTCATCGACGCGGCCGTTCGCATGCGCGTAAACGAACGCGACGTGACGCCCGGCGGCGATCTCGTCGAGGTGCGCCGGAGTTGCGGCCAGTCGTCCCTCGGCGTGCGCCGCCCAGGCGGGAACCAACGCGTTGGGCGGCAAGGCCGCGGTCATCGCGCACCGCGCCGGTTCGACCGCAAGCTTCAGATAGACGTGGCGGCAGACGAAGTGCGCTTCGGGCAAGTTCGTTGCGAAGGCCGCCGTCGGCCGGCGAATCGGACCGGTGCCGGGCACGAGCCCCGCTTCCAAGAGAATCTGCGCACCGTTGCAGATGCCGAAAACGAGTTTGCCCGCGGCCGCGGCTTCGATGACGAAATCCATGATCCGGTCGTGAGCGGCAATCGCGCCGGCGCGAATCCGGTCTTCATACGCGAACCCGCCGGAAAGCACGTAGGCGTCGTATTCCGCCAGTCTCTCCGGCGCGGACCAATGCACGAGCTCGGCGTCGCCGCCGCAATCGCGCAGCAGCCGCACCGTTTCGTCCTCCGAGTTGGTGCCCGGGAAGACGGGAACCGCAATCCGCCCGCTCACGGATAAATCCCGGCGAGCGGACGCGACCAGATCTCGTGCAGTCGCGCAATCTCGAAGCGCGCGCCGTTGACGATCAGCTCCGTGCCGGCGATCGTCCGGCCGATTTGCAGCGCGCCGGTGAGATCGATCTCGCTCTCGTCGCTCACCTCGCAGATGAATCCGCCCGTCTCGCAGAGCGGATTACCGAAGTCGATTTCGGCGCCGACCGATCGCCCGCGCAGCATTGCGTCGAACGCCAGCCGCGCCAGGGCCGTCAACATGCCGCCGTCGCTGACGGCGCGGCAAGAGCGCAAGACGCCGCGGACGATCGAATCGTGAACGATTCCGACTGCAGCCCGCTCGCCGCCGTATGAAATGGCCGGCAGGTTCCCGTCGCTGCCGAGCAGCTCGGCAAGCACCGATCCGCCGGCGGCCAGCTCGCGGCTGCCGATCCAAAGCAACGCGGATCCGGCTTGCTTCAAGCCCGGCGTCACGCACTGCGCGACGTCGTCGAGCGCGCCGATGCACGCCACGATCGCCGACGCTGGGATCGCCGCGCCTGCGACCGATTCGTTGTACAGGCTCACGTTGCCCGAAACGAAAGGCAGATCGAGCTCCGTCGCCGCGCGCGCTAGTCCGTCCACGGCGGCGACGAACGCACCGTACTGCTCCGGCTTGCGCGGATTGCCGAAGTTCAAGCAGTTCGTCAGGCCGATGGGGCGCGCTCCGATCGCGACGACGCGGCGCATGGCCTCGACGACGGCATGCTCGGCGGCATAGCCGGGATCGATTCGCCCGTAGCGCGGATTTCCGGCGACTGCGAGCGCAACGCCCAAGCGCGAACCGGGAATCGGAGCGAGCACGCCCGCATCGGCGGCACCGCGCGGCAGCACCGTCGCACCGCGCACGACCGCATCGTAGCGCCGGTAGAGCGGCTCGCGCGAAGCGACGTCGCGATGCGCGAGCACGCGGGGCAAGAGCGTCTCGACGTCGATCGCCGGCAGCTCTTCGACGGCAGTCGTATGGCGGATTACCTCCGTATACGGCAGCTCGTCGCGGATCGAGCCCGCGAGAAACTCGCTCTCGACGTCCATTACCGTTTTACCGCGATAGCGCATGACGTAGCGCGGCTCGGCCGTTACCCGCCCGACGATCGTCGCCCGGGCGTTATAAGCGACCTCCGGCAGCGTAAACTCTTCGTTGTAGATGCGCACGACCTCGCCGGCGATCTCGGGCGGCAGCACCCAGAGCAGCCGCTCCTGCGTCTCTCCGACGGCGATCACCTCGGGAGCCATGCGCTCGACGGCGACGTTGACGCGGTCGAGATCGATCTGCGCGCCGTAACCGCCGTGCGCGGTGATCTCGGCCGAGCAGCCCATGATGCCGCCCGCGCCGAGGTCCTTGAAGGCTGCGCTCACCTTACGCTCGCGCAGCAGCGCGAAGACGCGATAGCTCGCGCGCATCAAAACGCTCTTCAAGAACGGATCGGGCACTTGGACGGCGCCCTTGCTCGCTTGGGCGGCCGTCGCGTCGAGCGCGAGCGACGAGAACGACGCGCCGCCGAAGCCGCTCGGATCCGTCGCCTTACCCACGAGGACGATCGCCCAATCCTCGGCGCCTTTCGGCGCGTACGAGTGAATCAGCTCGTTCTCCTTGACCAGACCGAGCGCGACGACGTTGACGAGGCAATTCTCGTCGAAGCCTTCCTCGAAGTACGCGTCGCCGGCCAGGTTCGGAACCCCGATCGCGTTTGCATAGGCGGCGATTCCGTCGACGACTCCCTGCGCCACGTGCCGAGCGTGCGCGCCGGCGCGTTCGACTCGGCCCAAGCGCAGCGGATCGGCGACTGCGATGACCTCGGCGCCCATACAGAGCACGTCGCGCACGATCCCGCCGACGCCCGTCGCGGCGCCTTCGAAGGGAACGATCTGCGAGGGATGGTTGTGCGACTCGTGCGCGACGACGACCGCATACGCCTGGCCGGCGTGCGTGCCGAGATGCAGCGCGCCGGCATCTTCGCCCGGTCCAAGTACGACGCCGGCCCCGCTGACCGGCAGACGCTTCAAATGATGACGCGTCGACTTATAGCTGCAATGCTCGCTCCACTGAGCATCAAATGCGTGCAGCTCGACGACCGAAGGCTCCCGTCCGAGCCGCTCTACGATTCGCTGCAGCTCGTCGTCGCGCAAGGCGACGCTTTCAACCAAGCGCGGCTCCCTGCGGTACCGGTGCCGTCTGCTGTTGCAACGACGCATCGGCGTGGAGTACGTTCGTTCGCGCGTTTGCCTGCATCAGCAGCGTCCGTCCGAAGAGCACCGTGTCTTCGAGGCCCAAGAGCTTGGCGGTTTGCATCACCAGCCGCTCCGGCTCGACCGAACCGTCGAGAATCGGCGCCGACGAGCCGGCATCCAGCATCGAGCGCAAGAGTCCGTCGCTGCCCACGGCAACGACGATCAGCCGCGCGAAACTTGCCTCGAGCTGTTGCGCGAGCTGCAAGACGAAGCCGGGAGTCGCGGCCGGGCTAGCGACGTGCCGAATCGTCGGCAAGCCGAGCTGCCCCAGGGCTTTGACGGCTTCGTTTGCGCGCTCGATTCGCTCGGCCGAATCGGCAATCACCGCAACCATGGCGGGCCGCATCACCGGAAACGTGCCGACGAGATCGGCGACGCGCTCGTACGCGCGCTTGACGCGCTCGAGCGCCGCGTCGTCGACCGTCGCCAAGTTGCGGTACATCTGCTTGTCGAGCATGAGCTCCTCGCGCCCTTGCGGCCAGATCCGCCACGAGTCGTTGTCGATCACGTCGGCGATCACGAGCTGGCCTTGGTTTTCCCCGCCCGCGAGCCGGCCAAACTCGACCTTGAGATCGACCAGCAAAACGTCGCGCTTGCGCCACGCGTGAGAAAGTATGTCGAAGGTCAGGCGTGCCAATTCCGTCATCACGCCGATTTCCTGAGGGGAGGCGATACCGCGCGCAACGATCTCGTCGGGCGTGATCAGCGGGTCGTGCGCCGCGTCGTCCTTGAAGAAAAACTCGATCACGCGAGGCACGAGCAGCGTTCCCCGCGGTACGCTCGCATTGCGCTTGACGAACGAGCCGGCCGCGACGCCGCGGGTAACGACCTCGAGCGGGATCATGTTGCAGCGGCGAACGACCGTCTCGTTGTCGTCGTCGTCTTCACCGCCGTTGAGGTAATGCGTGGGCAATCCGCACAGGTTGAGCAACCTGAAGACGCGCGCAGTCGTCTGTGCGGCCAGCCGTCCTTTGCCGGCAATCTCGTTGCGCCGCGCTCCGTCACCCGCGGAGATGTTGTCGGCCTGCGCGACGACGAGCTGGTGCGGCTGGCCGGGATTTTCGTAGAGGATCTTCGTCTTGCCGCGCGCGATCTCGAGGCCCTTGTTCATGCGAGGCGCACCTCGAGCTGCCGCGGAAACGGCGCAAGGCCGTCGATGCGATCGGCCAACAGGCGGGCGCGCTGCGGCGCAGTGCCGGCGAGCGCGCTGGGATCGAGCAGCCGTCGAATCTCCGCGGGTTCGATCAGCGCCGTCAATTCGCGCTCCTCGGTAAGCAACCGCGAGAGCGGGTTGTCTTCACCCCGGCCGATCGCCGCCCACGCCTCCATCGATGCACGGCGCAAGGTTTCGTGCAAGCCCTGCCGGTCTCCGCCGGCTCGCACGGCCTCCAGCATCACGCCCTGCGTCCCGGCGAAGGGCGCATAGGTGCGAAGATTTGCGGCGATGCGCCGCTCGTCGACCCGCAATCCCGCGACCACGGAGCGAGCGAGCGTGACGATTTCATCGGCGCACAGCAAAGCTTCGGGCAGCACGAGCCGGCGGTTGGCACTATCGTCGAGCGTGCGCTCCAAAAAGTTCGTCGCCGCATTTTGCCACGTCACCCCGGCATAGGCCGGGAGCAATCGCGCGAGCGAGCCGATGCGCTCGCTCAGAATGGGGTTCTGTTTGAAGGGCATCGCCGAGCTGCCGACCTGTTCCGATTCGAACGGTTCGGCAATCTCACCGAAACCCGGACTCCCAAGCATGCGAACGTCGGCCGCGAGCTTCGAGAGCGATGCACCCAGGCCGGCGAGCGCCGAAAGCAACAGATAGTCGAGCTTGCGCGGATACGTCTGCGTGCTGACCTCGCGAGCAAGCAGCCCGAAGCGCTCGAGAACGTACGACTCGATCTCGGCCGATCGCCCCGAATGGTGAAGCAGCCGTTCGTAGGAAGCCGCGGTTCCCACCGCGCCGCGCAGTCCCTTGGTCGTTAGATTCTCGAAGACGAAGCGCAGATTTTCGTCGTCGACGAGCAAGTCTTGCGCGTAGGCGGCCAGCCGGTAGCCGAGCGTCGTGGGTTCGGCGGGCTGCAGATGCGTGTACGCCATGCAGACGAGGTCGGCGTATCGGCGAATCTTGCCGCCGAAGATCGCCAGTAACTCGTTGAGATTCTCGCCGACGTACGAAAGCGCGAGACGCAGGCGATAGGTCTCGACGGTGTCCTCGATGTCCATCGAGGTCGCGCCGAGGTGGAGCTTCCCGCCGCCGCGGCGCGCCTGTCGCGCGAAGAGGCGGATCTCGGCCATGAGGTCGTGATGGATCTCCCGTTCGATTTCGACCGCCGCCTCGACGTCGATCTCACCCGCGTGCGAACGGAGGTCGTCGACTTCGATCTCTTCGATCAAACCGTGCGCCGACTGCGCTTCCGCCAGCGCAACCCATACGGCACGCCAAAGACGCCGCCGCATCTTCTCCGAGAAGAGCGAACGCAGCGCCAACCGGCCGTATCGCCACGAAAACGGCGAAGCGTAGGTCTCGTAATCCATGAACGTGGCTGGCCTTCGCCCCAAGGGAACGCGCCGCCTCGTCGCCGTACTGCACCGTACTGATGAAGGCCGCCGCGGCAGCGTCGCTCGTTTTTACGGTTTGGCTTTCCGGTTGCACGAAAAGCGGTGCGTTCGCCGGCGGACGCCACGCCTGGACGCAACCGGGCGTCCTGCGCATCGCAGTTACCGAGGAGCCGAAGAACCTCGATCCGCTCCTGGCCGGAACGACCGTGGAGATCTTCATCGATCGCTTGATGTTCGAGCCGCTGCTCTCCGCCGATCCGCGGGGCAACACGGTGCCGATGCTCGCCGCCATGGTACCGGCGCAGGGCAACGGCGGCATCAGCGCCGACGGACTGACGATTCGCTACTCGCTTCGCCGCGATGCCTACTGGAGCGACGGCGTGCCGGTGACGGCCCGCGACGTCATCTGGTCGTGGCACGCGATCGAGAACGAAAACAACGACGTGGTCTCACGCCATGGCTACGACGACGTGCGCTCGATCGAGGCTCCCGACGTGCGCACCCTCATCGTCCACTTGAAACGGCGCTTCTCGCCGTTCGTGAACACCTTTTTCGCCGAGAGCGATCAGCCGTACGAAATCGTACCCGCTCACCTGCTCGCGCGCTACCCCGATATCAATCACGTCCCGTTCGATGCGGCGCCCGCGGTTTCGGACGGACCGTTCCGGTTCGTGCGCTGGCAGCGCGGGGATCGCCTCGTCCTCCAAGCAAATCGTGCGTTCTTCGAAGGGCGCCCCGGACTCGATCGAGTCGAGATCGAGTTCGTTCCCAATGAAGATACGGCCGTCAATCTACTGCGCACGCACGCGATCGACTACATCCAGCAGCCCTCGATTCAAACCTACCCGGCGCTGCGCACCGTGCCCGCCGCGCGAATCGTTTGGGTAAACGTCAACGGCTTCGAAGGAATGGAGCTCAACCTCTCGCATCCCGATCTAGCCGATCGTCGAGTGCGCATGGCCATCGCCGCAGCGCTCGACAAGGCCGGATTCACGCGCCAACTCACGTACGGCCAAGAAACGATCGCGACCGAAGACCTGCCGGACTGGATCTGGGCCTTCGATCCGTCGGTGAAGCCGGTGCCGTTCGATCCCGGCGCCGCGTCGGCGTTGCTTGCGCGCGCCGGCTGGATAGCCGCACCCGATGGCTTCGTGCACAAGAACGGGCGACGGCTCGTGCTGCTCTTAGCAACGGACACCGAGACGGCGACGCATCGCTCCGAAAGCCTGCTGGTGCAGGCCGCGCTGCGTCGCATCGGCATCGAGGTGGTGGTCAAGTACTATCCGCTCGATCTTCTCTACGCGCCGCAAGGCATGGGCGGCATCCAACACGGCGGAAAATTCGATCTCCTCCTCTACGGATGGTATGCGGGAATCGATCCGGACAACTCGTCGCAGCTCACGTGCGACAATTTTCCGCCTCACGGCTACAACGATCCGCGGTACTGCAGCGCCGTCATGGATGCCGCCCAAGCGCTCGCGCTCTCACACTACGATCGAGCCACGCGCAAGGCCGCCTATTCGCGAATCGAGCACTTACTGTCAATCGACAACCCGATCGTCTTTTTTTGGTGGCAGCGCGAGCAAGAGGCGATCAGCGTCGACTTCCACGGCTTCGACCCTAATCCGGTCACCGAATCGTGGAACGCCTGGCAATGGAAAATATAGGAGAAGGGCGAACGAGCAACACGCTCGATACTTCGACGGTAACGCGATCGACGAGCGCGCGCTGCTCGTCCGAGGTGCTGCCTGCGCGGCCCGTGACGATCGACTCGATGGCGCCGACGGCGCGTTCGTAGGCTCGTCGCGCGCGCCGTTCGCCGGTGCGCCGCGCGATCGGGCGCAAGACCCGCTCTCGCCACTGCGCGCGCGACGGTAATTCGCCGCCGGGACGCGCAAGCTCCCACAGATAGTTGCACTCGGTCGCAAGAGCCGACATCAGCGCGACGCCGGCACGCGGATCGAGCTCGAACGACTCGTACGCGATCTCGAGCGCTTCGGCAACCTTTCCCTCGGCGAGAGCACTCGCGTAGCGGTACGCCTTGGGATCCTCGAGCGAGAGCGCTTCCCGCTCGAGGTCCGCAAGCGTAATCTTCTTGCCGGTCAGCGCGAGTTTTTCGAGATCGTTGCGCAGGGCCACGAGTTCCGCCTTGCTGCGCGCCAGCTCGGCGATCGCGCGCGGTTCCGCTTTTGCGTGGAGGCGCGCCAAGGTTTCCTCGATGAATCGTGCGCGCGTTTCCTCGCCCGCGGTCGTATCGATGCGCAGTGCCGAGCGGCCGGCAAGCACGCCGAACGATTGCGGTCCTTTGCCGCGCGGCGCGAGCAGATCCATCAGCACGAGCGTGTTGCCTTCGGGAACGGTCTGCGCGACCTCCCACAGCTCGCGCCGCGGTTGCGCCCGCATCATTTGCGTTTCGGTGACCGCCACGACGCGTCGCTCGGCCAGAAACGGCATCGCTTGCAGCGCCTCGGCGATTCGTCCCGAATCGGCCGCCTCTTCAGCGGAGAATCGCGCGAGATTGAGCTCGCGCACCTCCGGCGGCAAGAGCCGATCGAGCAGCACTTCGAGCGCCCGATCGGCCAAGACGCGTTCGGTACCGTCGATGACGACGAGCTTGCCGATCGCCGGTTCCCGATCGAGAAAATCGTAAAACTTCAACGATGCGCCGAGGATAGGGTTCCGATTGCCGGCCGGAACTCGAGCGTCGGGATCGACTCGACGTACGGCGGACGCAAAACTCCGTATTCCGTGACGAACGCGGTGACGAGATGGCCGGGCGTCACGTCGAAGGCCGGGTTGTAGACTGCGGCACCCTCGGGCGCCGCCCGCGCGCCGGCAAACGCCGCGACTTCGCCGGCCGCTCGTTGCTCGATGGGGATTTCGGCGCCGCTACGGATGGTCAAATCGAACGTCGAGCGCGGCGCGGCAACGTAGAACGGAATGCCGTGATGCGCGGCCGCGATCGCCAACCCGTACGTGCCGATCTTATTGGCGACGTCGCCGTTTGCGGCGATGCGATCGGCGCCGACGATGCAGAGATCGATTTCCTGCTCCTTCATCGCAAGCGCGGCTGCGCTGTCGACGATGAGCAGCGCGTCCACGCCGGCGGCCTGCAGCTCCAAGTAGTTCAGCCGGGAACCCTGCAACAGGGGGCGGGTTTCGTCCACGAAGACGCGCGGTTTCTTTCCGCCGCGCTGCGCGGCGAGGATGACGCCGAGGGCCGTCCCACCTCCCGCCGTGGCGAGCGGACCGGTGTTGCAGTGCGTGAGTATTCGGGCCCCTTTGGCGACGAGCTCGAGCCCATGCTCGGCGATCGCGGCGTCGACGGCGACCTGTTCGGCGTGAATTGCGTTGGCTTCTTCGAGCGGATCGGCGGCAGCGGTCACGCGATCGACGGCCCACGCGAGGTTGACGGCCGTCGGCCGCGACTGGCGCACGCGCCGCACCGCCGCGGCGAAAGTGCCGTCGTCGGCGATCGTGCGACGAAGCAGCGCAACGCCATAAGCGGCGAAGACGCCGATGCAGGGTGCGCCGCGCACGGCAAGCGTCTCGATTGCGGTTGCGATCTCGTCTGCCGTCCGCGCGCGGCCGTAGCGAACCTCGTGCGGAAGCAGACGCTGGTCGAGATAGCGTACGGCGTCGCCGTCCCAGGCGACGGCCGTAAGTTCGCTCATCTCGTGGCGGGGGCTAAGTCAGGCGCCGGCTGGGACCTTCGCGGTATAGCAGGAACGGCAGTAGATCGGCCGATCCCCTTTGGGACGAAACGGCACCGTCGTTTCGATTCCGCAGGCGGCGCAAACGGCACCGTAGCTGGACCGGTTGTGGACTCGGCCGAGAGGCGCTTCGCCGCCCCGGCGGGCCTGACGGCACTCACGGCAACGCTGAGGCTGATTCGCAAAGCCCTTCTCCGCGAAGAACAGCTGCTCGCGCTCCGTGAAGACGAACTCGGTCCCGCAGTCTTTACAGGTGAGGCTCTTATCTTCCACCGTTTCACTCCCTATGCAGCTCGAGCTGGGCTAGATGCGACCAAGCCGCCTTAGTTCCTGCGCCGGCCGGCCCGTGGGGCCGCGGCCTGCAGGTTGAGAAGGCCTGCGGCGGCCAGCGCGGCCGCGTAACCCTTGTCCACGCCGTTCGGCACGGCGCGCTCGCGGGCTTGGGACAGCGTTTCGGTGGTCAGTACGCCGAAGCCGATCGGCGTGCCGGTCGCCAGCTGGACGTCCATGATGCCGCGCGCGCATTCACCCGCGACGAAGTCGAAATGCGGGGTCTCGCCCCGAATGACCGCGCCAAGCGCCACGACGGCATCGAAGCGATCCGTGGCGATTAGGTTGCGGCACGCCAGCGGAAGCTCGAAGCATCCTGCCACTTCAAAAAGGCTGACGTGCTCGTCGGCTACGTTGCAGTCGCGCAGAGCACGGCGCGCCCCGTCGACCAGCAGATCTGCGAGATCGGCATGAAACCGGGCAGCGACGATCGCGAACCGTTTGTTTGCGCAGTCGGGCTTCGCACGATCGGCGGCGCCGTCGCGCTTCACGAGGCGGTGACTTCGTCGAGGATATGGCCGAGCTTGGCTCGCTTGGTATCGATGTAGTGTTGGTTGTGCGCCGTGGGAGTCGTCTGCAGCGGCACTCGCGCGACGATCTTGAGACCGTAGCCTTCGAGGCCGAAAATCTTCTTCGGATTATTGGTCACTAGGCGCATCTCGCGCACGCCGAGATCGGCGAGAATCTGCGAGCCGATGCCGTAATCGCGCTTGTCGACCGGCAGCCCGAGCGCAACGTTGGCCTCGACCGTGTCGGCCCCGCGGTCTTGGAGCTCGTACGCGCGCAGCTTGTCGGCGAGCCCGATGCCGCGCCCTTCCTGTCGTAAGTACAGCAAGACGCCGCGCCCTTCTCGAGCGATCATCTCCATCGCGCCGTCGCGCTGCGCCGCGCAATCGCAGCGAATCGAATGTAAGGCGTCGCCCGTCATGCATTCGGAATGAACCCGCACCAGAAGCTCCCGGCCGTCCCCGATCTCGCCCATGACCAGCGCGACGTGCGTGTTGCGATCGATCGTCGTCGTGTACGCGACGCCCTTCCACATACCCAAGGTCGTGGGAAGGTCGAACTCCGCGATCTTGGTGACGAGCTTTTCGGTGCGCATGCGGTACGCGATCAAATCCTTGACGGTGATCAGCCGCAATCCATGCCGGTCGGTGTAGCTGCGCAGACCTTCGAGGCGTTCCATCGTCCCGTCGTCGGCCATAACTTCGCAGATGACGCCGGCGGGGTAGAGACCGGCAAGCCGCGCCAGGTCGACCGCTGCTTCGGTCTGCCCCGCGCGCACGAGCACGCCGCCCTCGCGCGCTCGCAGCGGAAAAGTGTGGCCGGGTCGCAAGAAATCGCCCGGACGCGCATCGGGATCGAGCAGCCGTTTGATCGTCGCCGCCCGATCGGGAGCCGAGATGCCGGTCGTCGTAAGACCGCGCGCTTCGACCGAAACCGTGAAGGCTGTCTCGTGCACGGCCGTGTTGTCGCGCACCATCGGCGGAATGTGCAGGTCGTCGAGGCGGGCGCCCGTCATCGGCACGCAGATCAGTCCCCCAGCGTGCTTACGCATGAAGTTGATCGACTCGGGAGTGACCATCTGCGCGGCCATCACCAAATCACCCTCGTTCTCGCGATCCTCGTCGTCGAGCACGACGATCATCTTGCCGCCCCGGATGTCGACGATCGCCTCTTCGATCGAATCGAAGGGACCGTCGCGCCCGGCGAGCTGCTCGCTGAGCGCCGGAAAGACGTGCGCCAAGCGCTGGAGCGTGCGGTAGGACGGCTCCCGGCGTCCGGCCCGCAGCAGCGAGATCGCCGACTCAGTCAGCCCGGTGCCCTCCGCCACCTCGGCGGCTGAAAGCCCAGCCTCGTCCATCGCGCCGTTCAAAAGACCTGCAAAGCGGCTCATGCTTCTAGCGTAGGCACCCGGCTTGACAGTTGTCAAGATGATATACCTGAGGCCCTGAGGCACAGCCTGCTTTTAGAGGCTAGGGCCTGGCCGCGCCCAATGGCCGCCTCTAGCGAATATTCGTAGCCCGCGCTTCGTTCCGCGGACAGGGAGGCATGGACGATGAGGACCTCAGCTCTTGGCCGGTTCGCCGTCACTGCGAGCATTGGAGTAGCTTTGCTAAGCGGGTGCGGCGGCTCGCAACCGCCAGTCGCCGTGCCGGGCGCCATCCCCGCGTCTAACGTTTCGAGTGCCCTAAAATCAAGCTACAAGGTATCCACTGGCCTTCTCTACGTAGTGTTGAGTGACGTTGAGGCGCCCTACGACCAGGTCAACATATACGATACAAAGCGAAGAGACCCAAGACCGCTCGCGACTATCACGGACGACGTATCCTATCCACAAGATGCCTGCATGGACGGCGACGGAACGCTATATGTCACGAACCAAGGAAGCGGAAATGGCTGGATCTCAGAGTTTCCCCTCGGAAAAACGAAAGCTTCTGCGATAATTACGAACGGCGTTGGGGGTCCCGCCTTCTGCACAGTCGACGCCGCGGGAGACCTCTGGGTGACAAATCTAGACCCGCCTGATGTTGCCGAGTACAAAAAGGGCTCAACCTCGCCGTACACCACGATTACCAGAGGCATTACGTACCCGATTGGCATCGCTATTGATCATTTAGGAAACATGTATGTCGTCAATCGCGACGGCGGATCGAACACAAACGTGCAGGTCTATTCACCGAAGAGCAAGTCGCCGGCGCGAACGATTACTAATGGAATAACGTTCCCCGAGGGCATTGGCGTGGACGCGAAGGCGACACTATACGTCGCAAACTACAGTCCGGGGAACATCGAAGAGTATCGCGTCGGGCAAAGTCGACCCTACCAACAGATCACCGACGACATGAATGGCCCAGTGGCGGTGACCTTCGCAAAAGATGGCTGGTTTTACGTCACTAACGTTGGCGCCCAAGGAGGGGGATCAGGACCGCCACACACGATACTGGAGTTTCCCCCGGGCTCCCTTACGCCATCAAAGAAGGAGATTAGCAAGGGCTTGTATCTTCCCGTTGGAACTGCCTATTATCCGCCATTGCTGCCGTAGCGAAATCGGCCAAGGCGAGCACTTGCGCCTGGTGTAGAAAAGATACGATCAATAAATTAGCATTGGCATAGCCGTGCTGCGGGCACGCTCCTAGAAGTAGGCTAGGGTTAATGCCGGGCCGAGGTGGAGAATCGGGAGTCCTCGGGGCGCAAGAGACGTTCTCGGACGTAAACCGAGCGGTGGACATGGACAGGGCGGCCAACCCGCCTGCCCCGACGGTGGCGCGACTGATTACTTTCAAGTGCGACCCGAGCTTTACCATCTGCCTCACGACGCCTTGAACGACTGTCGTCGAGGATACGGGTTGGGATTCGTTACCGCTTGTTGCTCCCAGGGCTGCGCGACAGAACCCGCTTGCATTCCAAAAGTACCCCCGTCCCAGCGGTCGAGCACGTTAAAAATGCCGGCACCGAAAATGAACTCATAATCGAGACTACTCGCTAATGGTCACTGCGTTCGTCCTAACCTTTTTTCCCGCATACTGCTTTAGCTTCGTTGTTGCTTTTCTCCCTGCCGGGTATTTCCAATATCCGATATTAGGCTCCGCCGACGTCGTGTTACCATACGGAATGAGAATGCTTCCCTTGTAAATCCAAGATGCAAAAGCGTTTTCGCGAATTCCGTCGAAGCTTGACGTGCTAACCACAGTTACCGTCGAACCAGAAACTGACAGTCGGTTTATCCTAAGAGGGCTCCCACTGCCCTTTTGTTTCCCTACGCCGGATTCTAGGGTCAGGTAGGTCCCATCCCATTGAACCGTTCCCGGAAATCCATCGATGCGACTTGCAATCGCAAGTGAAGAGAAGCTGCTCCCTCCAATCGGTAGCTCCGCAAGGGCAATTCCGCTTTTTCCGACGCCGTCGACAAACAGGTTTCCTTGGGTATCGTATCCCGAAAAAGCAGAGCTTATCCCGGAATTATAAAGCGTCGGGTTGCCACTAGCATCTTGAAATACGGCAATATCATTGCCGCTTGTCCTTTCAAAGTTCACCGCGAGATTTCCGGTGAGTGAGTCTATAGCACACCCAAACGCACTGCCGGGTACGCTTAAAGATGCGCTCGGCGTGGTTGCTCCATGTATGAATTCATCGACGCGTGAATCGACCGTCAGAAAAACGTTACCGGCGCTGTCTGAGCATGCATCGGTCGCGCCATCGGAGATCGTGCCGAGAAGCTTTCCCTCTGGATACGTCAGAACGTATGACTTGCCGTCGGCAGCCGCATAAATCAACGCGCTACCGCTACTTGGCGGTCGCGGTGACAGCTCGAAACGACCGGTTGACGACACTCCATCTTGGGAACCGCCTTGCGCGAACGCACATCCCGCGACGAACATTAATGTTACGCAAGCGCTAACCGCATGGCGGCCTAGCACGGCGGTGTTCACGCCACATTCCTTACAGAATTGGCTTCAATCGGTATTTTTCGTTCCTTGAGGCGCTCTAAGGGCGCGCGAGCAAAGCGTGCTATACGGAGGCCCAACGCCCGGCAATAGAAATCCCTACTATCCATGTGTTGCTCCCTTCCCGCGCTGTTGCCGGTCCCTACCGGTCGTGGACCGCTCTTCTCTTGGCTCGAGCCGGACAGCGCAACCTCACCGAACGTACGCTGGAGGGGCCCCGGGGCCTGCGCCGGGTTACGCGACAGCCGGTAAATGGGCGCGACCGTCAAGCATACTTGAAACGATTGTTTCAAATATGCTACGATCGCCCGT
>JASHOM010000181.1 GCA_030041115.1 Vulcanimicrobiota bacterium
GGTAACGGCCCTGCACGCCGTGCCGAGCGAGGTGCTGTCGGGTCAACTTGCGGCGCTGCCCTGGGACGCGGCCGGAGCGGTTCGCGTGGGCGCGTTGCCGACGCCGGCCGCCGTTGCGGCGGTGGCGGAGCCGCTGCGGTTGCGACCCTGGCTGCCTGCCGTCGTCGACCCCGTCTTCGTTGCGAGCCGCGGTGGCGAACTCGCCGACCCGGCGGCGCGACGCGCCGTTCGCGACGAGCTCGCCGATCTGGGCAACGTCGTGCTGACGCCGAATCTCGACGAGGCCGCGTTCTTGCTGGGGACCGGCAGAGTCGAACGGGAGGAGCTGGGCGTGGCGGCAGCCGCGCTCTGCGCGCGAGGCCTCGCGGGAGTGCTGCTCAAGGGCGGTCATCTCGACGGCGAGCCCGCCGACGCGCTTGCAACGTCAAGCGGCGTCGAAATTTTCAGCGCACCGCGAATTGCCGGAGCGATGCACGGCACCGGCTGCACGCTCGCGATGGCGCTCGCCTGCGAACTCGCCGGCGGAATGCCCATCGGAGAGGCCGCGCGCTCTGCGCGCGCCTACGTGCGCGCGCAACTCGCAAGGCATTGATCGCCGTTGCGTAACATTGACGCGCGAATGAGTAGTACCGCCGCGAACCGGCCGCGCGTCATGGCCGGGATGCGTCCTAGCGGATTGGTCCATCTAGGTCACCTCGTGGGCGTGCTCACGCAGTGGGCGAACTACTCGGGGAGCGCCGACGCGTTTTTCGAAATCGCCGACCTTCATGCGTACACGACGGATTTCGACGATCCGGCAAAGATTCGCGACGCGCGCAACGAGATGGTCGCCGCATGGCTGGCGGCGGGCGTCGATCCGCGGACGTCGACGATCTTCCTGCAGTCGGGCATTCCGCAGATCTCCGAGCTGCAGGTGCTGTTGGCAATGATCACGCCGCTCTCGTGGCTGGAGCGCGTGCCGACGTTCAAAGGCCAAATCGAGGCGCTCGGACAGCAGATCGCGACGTACGGATTCCTTGGTTATCCGTTGCTGCAGCTCTGCGACATCGCTATTTTTCGCGGTGAGTACGTTCCGGTCGGACGGGATCAAGTGGCGCATCTCGAGCTCGGACGCGAGATCGTTCGCCGATTCAATTATCTCTACGGCGACGGCCGGGAAATTCTGATCGAGCCGCAAGCGACGCTTTCGGAGTTTCCGGACGTGCCGGGAATCGACGGCCGTAAGATGAGCAAATCGTACGACAACGCGATCTTCATCTCCGACGACGAAGAAACCACGACGCGCAAGGTACGCGCGATGGTCACCGATCCGCTCAAGATTCGCCGCGGCGACCCGGGGCGGCCCGAAATCTGCCCGCTTTTCGCGCTCTGGCGCCTCGTCAACCCGCTCAAGGTCGACGGCGTCGCGGCGGAGTGCCGCTCCGGCGCGCTCGGCTGCGTCCAAGACAAGACCGACTTCGCCGAACAGCTCAATGCCCACTTGCGCCCGCTGCGCGAGCGCTACACGATGTACCGCGGCGATCCGGCGCTGGTCGAGCGAATCATCGCCGAGGGCACGGCGCGTGCGCGCGACATTGCCGCCGGCGTGCTCGCCGACGTCAAACGCGCGATGAAGTTAACGTCAGCGCTTTAGGATGTGCGCCGGCCCGAGGCGAAATGCTCGGGCCAGATCTCGGGCGCAAGGGCGCGCAGCAACGCGCCGTGCTCGGCGGGACGGCCTTCTTGTTGATCGTAGGCCATGATAAGCAGCAGCTTCTCGATGATGCGCAGGTCTTCGTGAATGTGCTCGAGCGTGATGTCCGCCATTATCCCTCTGTTCGTCAAAAGTAGAAGCTAGGGAGGTCGCGGATCTCCTCGAGCTCTTCCTGCAATGCCGAGGTACTTTCTCCAGCCTGCCGTCCGATGATGCCCGCTTCCTTCGACCGGGAAGCGTGCGATCGAGCATCGCTCCCCGGAAGGATCAACGCGACGAGAGGTTCGTGAACTTCGGCAGCGTTTTGGCGATCGATTGCAACGCCCAGTCGATATCGTCGAGCGAGGCCGCGTAAGAGAAGCGCAGATACCCTTCGCCGGCCGCGCCGAACGACGAGCCGCCGCCGCATGCGACGCCGCCCTCGTCGAGCAAGAACTTCGCCAGCGCGCGATCGTCGTGCGTGATCTCCGAAACGTTGGGGAAGGCGTAAAAGGCGCCCTCCGGCACGAGACAGGAGATGCCCGCGATCGCGTTGAGGCCTTCGATGAGGCGGTCGCGCCGCGTGCGAAAGATTTCGTTCATGCGCGTGACCGGTTCGTCGGGACCGGTCAGCGCGGCGATGCCCGCCATCTGAACGAAGCTCGCGACGCAGCTAAACGTATTGTTGTTGAAAAGCGTGACCGTGCGGGCGAGACGCTCGGGCATGAGCGCGTAGCCCAAACGCCAGCCCGTCATCGCGTAGGCTTTCGAAAAGCCGTCCACCACGATCGTGCGCTCGCGCATGCCCGGAAGCGAAGCGATCGAAACGTATTCGCTGCCGAGGTAGAAGTTCCGGCTGTAGATCTCGTCGGCGAGGACCAGAAAATCGAACCGTCCGGCCAGCCCGGCGATAAACTCGAGATCGCCCTTCGTCAACACGCCGCCGGTTGGATTGTGCGGCGAGTTGATGACGACCACTTTCGTCTTGGCCGAGACGCGCCGCGCCAGCTCGTCGAGATCCATGCGCCAGTTCCGTGACTCGAGCAGCGGGATCGCGTGAATCGTCGCCTGATGGTAGCTCGCGCAGGAAGCGTAGGCCGGGTACGCGGGATCGAAGTAGATAAACTCGTCGCCCGGATCGAGCAACGCACTCAGCGTGTTCCAGATCACGGGCTTCGCGCCGGGGCCGACCACGACGTTTTCCGCTTCCCACTGCGGGTTCACGTGGCGAAATCGGCTGGCGTACTCCGCGATCGTCGCGCGTAGGGACGGCAGGCCGCTTGACGGCGTGTAGTGGGTGTGGTTCTCGTAGAGCGCGTCGACGGCCGCCTTCTTGATGTGTTCGGGCGTGTCGAAATCGGGCTCGCCGATCTCCATGTGCACGACTCGGCGCCCCCGCGCCTCGATTTCGCGCGCCCGCGCTAAGATTTCAAACGCATTCTCGGAGCCCAGCCGCGCGACTGCTGCGGCGAGACGATCCTCGTGGACTGCGAGCATTTAACCATCCTCTCTGTCGCGGGACACCGCTTCGCGGCGGCGAAACGTCCCGGCGTCATGCGCCCCCTGTCGGAGGTCTTCGCGCCGGGAGCACCGACGTTACCCGAGCGGCTCAGGACGCTCGTCGTTTCGCCCGATCGCGAGTTGGAACCTGGAATGACGGTGCGCGCGACGTTCACGTTTCGCAACCAGGGCGGCGCGCCCGCGACGGGCGTGCGCCTGCGGTTCAACATCCCCGAGGGCCTCGTCTATCTCGTGGGCAGCGGGCGCCTCGACGGCGAGAATCTCGACGACGAACTCGGCAACTCTCCCTTGCTCGCGCGTGCCGGCGCGCACATCGGTGACGTCGTGCCGGGCGAGGAACGGCGGATCGAAATTGCCTACAGCGTCGCGGGTGCGATCGAGAACGGAACGACCGTTGAGATGCAAGCGGCGTTGGCCTCGTTCGAGCTGCCGCCCGCCGGCTCGAACGTCGTCCGTTTGGTCGCTCGCAGCAACCCGCAGCTTCGCAACGCCTTGACGCGAATCGACGTCGAAGCGCAGCACGACCCGGTGCCGGGCGCGCAAGCGCAAGTGACCATCCGCATTCACAACGCCGGTCAGTCGAGCGCGCGCGACGTCGTGGTCGTCGCGCCGATCCCCGAACACGCCGCGTACGTCGCCGCCTCGGCGCGCCTCAACGGACGCGAGATCGAACGCGATTTGGGCTCGCCGTTCGACCGCGCTTACGCACCTGTATTGCTGCGTTCGCTTCCGGCGAACGGTTCGGCGACCCTTACCTATCGCGTCAAAATCGCATCGCCGCTCTCCGACGGCACGCAGGTCGTGGCCCGCGCGCAAGTGGCGTCGCAGGAGACGCCGGCATTCGCGCTCGAGCCTGCGTCGCTCACGGTGGCGTCGGTGCCCGATTTCAACGATGACCGCACGACCTTCGCCGCCGAGCCCATGCGCGACGTGCGGCCGGGCGAGCGCGTCACGCTGACGCTGACCGCCCACAACGCCGGAACCGCAGATGCGCAGCGCGTGAACGCGACCATCGAGCTCCCCGAGACGCTCGTTCCGGTGCGCGGCGCCTCGACGATCGACGGGCGAACGGTGCGGGAGCGCCGTAAGGAGCCGCTGCGGTTTGCGCTCGGCAAGATCGAGGCCGGCGACCACGTTACGCTCGGCGCGGACGCGGTGGTGGCCTCACCCCTCCCCGACGGCGCGTTGTTGAACGCCTGCGCGCTGCTCGAATGGGAGCCGTCGCCGGCGGAATCGCCGCGCCGGCTCGAATGCGGCATTCGGGTGCGTTCGGAGCCCGCGTTTCCCGCGCGGCGCAATCTCATCGAACGCCGGGGCAGCGAAATCGTGCATCCCGGCGAGACGATCGAAGCGACGATTGCGTTGACCAACGACGGCAGCGCGGCGGCGCATGACGGCGTCCTGCACTTGCGGATCGTACCGGCGCTCGAAGAGCTCGAGGTGTTCGAGGGCAACGCGCGCCTGAGCGTGGAGCGGCCCTCTGCCGGCTCGCCGCAAGCCGATACGGTCGATCTCGGAGCGATCGACGCTCACGGCGCGCGTCGGCTGACGATTCGAGCGCGCGTTCCATCGCCGAGCGCCGATCGCAGCGAGCTGCAAATCGGCGCGAGCTTGCACACCCGCGAGCTCGGCGAAACGCAACTGCGTGAGATCTTCTGGCGCGTCGACTCGCACCCGGCCTTCCGCGAGGAGACCTCGCGTCTGGAGCTCGCTGAAGACTCGGTCCTCCGACCCAACCAGCTCGCGCAGATCGACGTCGTCGTGACGAATGCGGGGACGGACGTCGCACATAACGTCGCCTTGCGGCTTTTCATTTCGCCCGAAGCTCGGCTCGAAAGCGTCGCCGGCGCGGGCCGCGAGAAATCATCGCTGCTCTTCGGTGAGGTCGCGCCGGGCGGTCGCGCGCGGGCGCGCCTGGGACTGCGTCTGTTGCGCAGCCTGGCGAAGGAATATCCGGTGACCGTCGACGGCCTGCTGACCGCCGATGCGGTGATGCCCGTACCGCTCGCGCGCTTGACGATTGCGACGACGGCCGAGCCGGATTTCTCGGTGGGAAGCTTTCGCAGCGAGCCCGCCGACGCCGTCGACGTCGGCGAAGCGGTGGAATGGATCCTGCAGCTACGCAACGGCGGCGACGGCGTCGCGCATCACGTCCGTATCGGAATCGATCAGCCCGACTCGCTTATCTACGTTCCGAACTCGACGACCGTCAACGACGTGCCGGTGCGCGACACCGGAGCGCTCCCGCCCTTCGCCGCGCCGCACGGCATCACGCTCAACGAGGTCGATCCCGGGGTCGAAGCGACGGTCCGGTGGCGCGCGGTCGTGCACAACGGCTTGCCCGCCGGAGCCTCGGTCGTGCACGTGGCGCACGTTCGCTACGACGGGGAGCGCGACGACGAGATCGTCTCGACGGAGCTCAACGTTCGCGCAGCACCGGTGTTCGCGAACACGATTCCCGGCCTGCCCTTCGGTCTCGACGGCCTGCTCGGCCCCGCACTCGGCGGCGAGGCTCGCGCGCTCGCGAGCGACCGCTTCATCGAGCTGCCGCCCGCGACGCCGGTCGACGACGGAAACGGCGCGCCGTACATCGCGCAGCTCCCGTCAGGCGAGCCGGCCGGACGTTTCGACGCCGCGGGCGGCGTGGGAACGATGTCGGCCTTGAGCGCCGAGCGCCTCGGACGAACGCTGCGCTTTCTGCGCGAAGCGCGTTTCGGCACGCTCGTGACGCACCTCTTTGCGATCCGCGCCTTTCTCCCCAACGCGATCGGCGATGCGTATTGCGGCGCACTTACGCAGCTGCACGAATCGCTGCGCGAGGAGGTCGACCGCCTCTTCATCAAGCTCCGGCTGCCGAGCTACGTCATCGCACCGCGCGACGTCGAGACGCCTTCGCTGCGC